>UQXG01000040.1 GCA_900544945.1 uncultured Eubacteriales bacterium
GCCACACCAGTGACATCGGTCACTGGTTCGCAATGACATTGTATATTTTGGCTATTTTGACCCATAGGGGCTCTTAACGAGACAACCCCTTGAATCATCCAAGAAAGTAGATGGTGCAGACCCGGCGGCCGAAAGTGGTGCATTGGGCATGGGTGGGCAGGTACAGATCCATCCGGTCGCCCTTGATGTCCCCACCGCAGTCCTCCGCCGCGGCAATGCCGTAGACATAGGAGCCGTCGCTGGACACGATGAACATCCGGGTGCCATAGGGGATGAACCGGGGATCCACCGCGGCGGTGCCCCGGTGGACACGGGTGCCGGTGGCGGTGACGGTGTCGCAGCCCCGGTCGGTATGGGTGTAGGCGGTGGCCCGGACGGTGTCCGTCCGGGTATAGGTCAGCACCTCGCCGGTGGGAAGGGTAATGCGTCCGTCGGCGATGACGGGCTTTTCGGAGACGGCCGGGGCGGAGCCGGTGCCTACGGCGATAATCTCGGCAACCGGCTGCCGGGTGACGGTTTCCGAAAGCACCTGACGGCCGGCCTCCTGACCGCCTAAGTAGGTGATTTCCGCGGTGCAGCGCATTTCTCCGTCGGTACCTGGGGTGAGCACCGTCTCGGTGCCCACGGGCAGAGTGGGGTCGCTGCACCGGCTTACCGGGTGGGGGATGGCGGCGGTGTAGACCTGCCGGAGAATTTCCGGCCGGTCTACCCGCAATTCCATCCCGTCGTAGGTTTCTTCTTCCAAACCATGGGAGACCACGTCCTCTCCGGTGACATCCAGCCCCAGACGGGACAGCAGCTCCCCTGCCGTCTCGCCAAAGCTGGTGACCAGCGTGGTCTGCCCATGGTAATGGACGGTAATTTTCTGGGCCCGGCAGACGGTAATCGCCGCCGCGCCCTCCACCGCTTGGGTGGTGTAGGTATCATTTTGATTTAAGGAAAGGCCCAGCTGGGTCAGAACCTCCTGGGGGTCCTCGGCGAAGGTGGTGTAGGTCACCACCCGGTCGCCGTCAGTGACCACATAGGTCTTAGCCAGAGCCGCCTGGGAGATCAGCGCCAGCAGAGCCAGCACCAGAATCAGGCTCAGCAGCACGATGTACAGGCGAATCAGGAAAACTTTCCTGCGCAGAACCCTGGAAACGGACTTCACCATGGAAAACCCCTCCCGAAAACGTAAAACATAACAAATAATTACAGGCCGTATCGCCTTGCGATTTGCTTGGGCTTATTATAGCAAAATTCGTAAAATTGTCAAGTAAATATTGAAATTCAATTGAAATTGCCAATATTTTAAGATATAAAAGTTGAAATATTATGTAAAGGAAATGGAGGAAGACAGTCGCTTGGTGTCGGCTTTTCCCGAAAACGGCTGTCAAAATAATTACAAATAGTAACATAATATGTCGAACACTGTAACCTTTGGAGGATTGCCGTCGGGGGAAGATTACAGGCGGCGGCCTGGGGCGAAAACAGGCGATTTTGAAAAATGTTTGGAAATTTCGCCGCCGGGGGATTGACAACCGGCGGGAATTGTGCTAGATTTCAGCCAAAGGCAACGACGAAGACACGCGCGCCGGTAAGATTCCCAGAGAGGCTGCCGCCTTGGTGAAAGGTAGCCGTACCCCTGCTGTGTGCGCAACCACTTCCGAGCCGCAGAGCGGAAATGCTCTGCCGGGTGCGCCCGTTACGGCGTCAATGAGTGGCTTTCCTTTGGAAGGCAACCAGGGTGGAACCGTGGAATACTGCATGTTACTGTATCCCACCCCTGATTTTTCAGGGGGTGGGCTTTTTTATACCCTCCCCGAGAATGAATAGGAGGTAAATCCCAATGTCCGAAGAAAATCTGTACACCTTTGAAAACCCCGAGTACCGGAAAACCTACTGGCACAGCTGCTCTCACATTATGGCTCAGGCGGTGAAGCGTCTGTGGCCCGAGGTGAAGCTGGCCATCGGCCCCGCCATTGACGAGGGCTGGTACTATGACTTTGACGCGCCCTTCGCCTTCACCCCCGAGCATCTGACCCAGATCGAGGGCGAGATGAAGAAGATCTGCAAGGAGCGGCTGCCCATCGTCCGCAGTGAGAAGCCCCGGGAAGAGGCCATCGCCTATATGCGCGAGCAGGACGAGCCCTACAAGGTGGAGCTCATCGAAGACTTGCCCGCCGATGCCGTCATCTCCTTCTACACCCAGGGCGAGTTCACCGACCTGTGCGCCGGCCCTCACCTGGATCACACCGGCCGGGTCAAGCACAACGGCTTCAAGCTGCTGAGCACCTGCGGTGCTTATTGGCGGGGCGACAGCAAGCGGAAGATGCTTCAGCGTGTCTACGGCATTGCCTTCCCCACGAAGGATGAGCTGGATGCTTACCTTGCCCGGATTGAAGAGGCAAAGAAGCGTGACCACCGGAAGCTGGGCAAAGAGCTTGGCCTGTTCATGCTCACCGACTACGGCCCCGGCTTCCCCTTCTTCCTGCCCAAGGGCATGGTGCTGCGCAACACCCTGATCGACTACTGGCGTCAGGTGCACAAGAAGTACGGCTATGTGGAGGTTTCCACCCCCATGATTCTGAACCGTACCCTCTGGGAGCAGTCCGGTCACTGGGATCACTACAAGAACAATATGTACACCACCGTCATCGACGACCAGGACTACGCCATCAAGCCCATGAACTGCCCCGGCGGTATGCTGGTGTACGCCGCCGAGCCCCACTCCTACCGGGATCTGCCCCTGCGGGTGGGCGAGCTGGGTCTGGTGCACCGGCATGAGCTGTCCGGCGCGCTGCACGGCCTGTTCCGGGTTCGCTGCTTCACCCAGGACGATGCCCACATCTTCATGACCAAGGAGCAGATGGAGACGGAGATTCAGAACGTGGTAAAGCTCTTTGACGAGGTTTACTCCGTGTTCGGCCTGAAGTACACCATTGAGCTTTCCACCATGCCGGAGGACCACATCGGCACCGTGGAGGAGTGGGAGTTCAACCAGAACATCCTGAAAAAAGCCATCACCGCCATGGGCAAGGACTTCGTCATCAACGAGGGCGACGGCGCCTTCTACGGCCCCAAGCTGGACTTCCACATTGAGGACTGCCTGGGTCGTACCTGGCAGTGCGGCACCATCCAGCTGGATTCCCAGCTGCCTGAGCGGTTCCACCTGGAATATGTGGGCGAGGACGGCCTGAAGCATCGCCCCGTCATGATTCACCGGGTGGTCTTCGGCTCCATCGAGCGGTTTATCGGTGTGATTACCGAGCATTTTGCCGGTGCCTTCCCCCTGTGGCTGACTCCTGTGCAGGTGAAGGTGCTGCCTGTCACTGAGCGTGCTCACGAGTATGCCGCTCAGGTTGCCGCCAAGCTGGAGGAAGCCGGCGTTCGGGTGGAGAGCGATCTGCGCAGCGAGAAGCTGGGCTACAAGATCCGGGAAGCCCAGATGCAGAAGGTTCCCTATATGCTGGTGGTGGGCGACCGGGATATGGAGAACGGCACCGTATCCGTCCGTACCCGCAAGGGCGAGGATCTGGGTGCCATGACTGCCGATGCCTTCCTGACCAAGTGCCAGGCGGAAATCGCAAGCAAGAGCAAGGAAGTATAACGGAATTTGCGGAAAGGGCGCGGTGCTTCGGCACTGCGCCCTTTTTCGGGCGCTCCCATAGATGCGGTTTTGCAATCCCTCAGTCTCGCACTTGCGGGGGAGCTGTCACGAAGTGACTGAGAGGGTGAAAAAGCCCTCTCCGCCCAGTGCTGCGGCACTGGGCACCTCTCCCATAGGGAGAGGCAAGACCCTCATCCGCCCGACCGGCACCTTCCCCAAGGGAAGGCTGGGGTACGGATTCGCTGGCTTGCAATGACAACTTCAATTCAGGCGCGGCAATACAATGTATGATTTCGTGCAGGAAATCGGGCGTTTTTGAAAATCGGGGAAATCTTGCGGTTTGGAAAGAAAAATATGAAATTGTGGGTTGAATTTTCCGATAGAATGTGATACGATATCGTTGTATCGATATGGGCGTGGTGCGCCCTGACGAAGATAGCAAAAACGGCTGGCAGGAGGAGAGAAAAATGTCTGTTATGGAATCGCTTAGCAGGCATAGTGCCCTCTCCTTCCAGGTGTTCCCTCCGAGAACGGAGGCCGGACGCCGGGAGCTGCTGGAGTCCGGAGGCGTTCTTGACCGGCTGTACCGGGAAAGCCCCGACTTTCTGTGCTGCACCTACGGCGCGGGAGGGACGGATGCCGGGAAAAATCTGGAGGTTCTGGAGGCGGTGGTATCCGCCGGGAAAACCCAGGCCATGACCCAGCTGACCTGTGCCGGGAATACGGCGCAGGGGATTCGGGAGCAGCTTCGCAACTACCTGCGTCAGGGCATTGACTGCGTGACGGCGCTTCGGGGCGGCGAGACGCGGATGAGCGACGGCCTTTCCGATGAGGCCGAGCTGGTGAAGCTGATTCGCCGGGAGTTTTCGGACAGCTTTACCGTAGCGGTGGACGGCGCGCCGGAGGGGGAACCTCCGGGATGCTCCCTGGAAGGGGAAATTACCCGACTGAAGGCCATCCAGGACAGCGGAGCGGATTTCCTCATTACCCGGCTTTGCTGGGATATGGATATTTTTAAGGCCTGGATGGACGGCATCCGGGCGGCGGGCATTACCCTGCCGGTGATGGCGGGGGTGGCTCCCGTGGTTGACCAGGCGGCGACCATCCGGACGGCGCTTGCCACCGGCGGCTGCGCCATTCCGGAGGACTTGTGCCGGCTCCTTTCCGACTACTGGATCTACCCCAACCCCTTCGTCAAGGATCCCTTTGACGCGGAGGTGGAGCGCAAGCGCGTCCAGTTCCGGGAGGCGGGCATGGCCTACACGGCGCACCAGATCTGGCTTTACCGGCAGTGGGGCGTGGATGGCATCCACCTTCTGACCCAGAATCGGGCGGAGGATGTGCCGGCCATTGTCATGGCTGCTCGGAATTCATCATTTTGATTTACTAGGAGGAACACAATATGCCTCATACCATTGCGGTTGCCGGTAAGGGCGGCGTGGGCAAAACCACCACCTGCGGCATGATTATTGATTATCTTTGCAAAAAGAAGAACGGCCCTGTCCTGGTGGTGGACGCGGACGCCAACTCCAACCTGAACGAGGTCCTGGGCGTGGAGGTGGAAACCTCTCTGGGACAGATCCGGGAGGAGATGGCTCAGGCGGAGCTGAAGGGCACCATCCCCAAGAATATGACCAAGGCGGATTACGCCGAGATGAAGTTCAACGACGCTCTCATTGAGGACGACGACTTCGATATGCTGGTCATGGGCCGCACCCAGGGCAAGGGCTGCTACTGCTATGTCAACGGCGTGCTCCAGTCCCAGGTGGCCAAGTATCTTCCCAACTATACCTATGTGGTCATGGACAACGAGGCAGGCCTGGAGCACATCGCCCGGGGTACGCTGCCGCATGTGGACACCATGCTGCTGATTTCCGACTGCTCCCGCCGGGGCGTTCAGGCCGTGGCAAGAGTGGCGGAAATGGTGAAGGAAATGTCCCTGAATCCCGGCCAGATGGGCGTCATCATCAACCGGGCTCCCGGCGGTGTGCTGGATAACGGCGTCCGGGAGGAAATCGAAAAGCATGGGCTGAAGCTCTTCGGCGTGCTGCCCCAGGACGAGGCGGTCTACCGCTGCGACTGCGACGGCGAGCCCTCCGCGAAGCTTCCCGACAGCGACCCCATGAAAACCGCTCTGAAGGACGTTATGAAGTCCCTCGGCATCTAATTCTGTAAGTGACATACGGGGCAGAATCACCTGCTCCGGGTGCCCAATATATAAACTCATCCAAAATCAATCAAGGGGGAAAAACACTATGGCTTTTACACCCAAGACGGCTCCCTTCAGCGGCAAGATCAATGCCGTGACCCTGGGCACCGGTGACAAGGCAATCGTCATCGGCGGTCAGAACGTGATGCCGTTCTACACCTTCGACGCTCCCATTGAGAACGCTCCCAAGATCGGCGTGGAAATCTCCGATCTGGCGGCTTCCTGGGACGCTCCCGCTCTGAAGGAATTCTACGCGGGCTGCACCACCATGGCCGATTACGCCAAGAAGGCGGAGACCATGCCCGGCGCAGACTTCCTGTGCCTGCACTTCGAGTCTGCCGACCCCAACGGTGCCAACCGCTCCGTTGCCGACTGCGTGGCCGATGCCAAGGCAGTAGCCGATGCCGTGTCCATGCCGATCGTTGTCATGGGCTGCAAGAACATCGAGAAGGACGGCGAGCTGTTCAGCAAGATCGCTGAGGCTCTGCAGGGCAAGAACATTCTGGTTCTGTCCGCCCGGAACGAGGACTACAAGACCGTCGGTGCTTCCGTGGCTCTGGCTTACGGCCAGAAGGTGGGCGCTGAGACCGCCGACGACATCAACCTGGCCAAGCAGCTGAATATCATGCTCAAGGGCCTGTCCATCAATCCCGAGAACATCGTCATGAACGTCGGTACCGCTGCCGTGGGCTACGGCTTCGAGTACGTCGCTTCTACCCTGGATCGGATCCGTCTGGCCGCTCTGGCTCAGTCCGATGCCGATCTGCAGATGCCCATTATGTCCCCTGTGTCTCCTGACGCCTGGAGCGTGAAGGAGTCCACCGCTTCCGAAGAAGATGAGCCCGAATGGGGCAACCAGGAAGAGCGTGCCATTGACATGGAAGTGTCTACCGCCGCCGCCAACCTGACCGGTGGTGCCGATGCCGTCATCATGCGTCATCCCGCCGCCGTTGCCACCATCAAGAAGTTCATCACGGAACTGGTCTAATTCGGAAGGAGGATACATACAATGGCTTTGAAGGGTCTTGACATTTTTAAGCTGTCTCCTAAGAAAAACTGTAAGGAGTGCGGCAGCCCCACCTGTATGGCTTTCTGCATGAAGGTGGCGCAGGGTGCTGTGTCGATCGACAAGTGCCCCTACTTCTCTGACGACGCGAAGGCGATGCTCAACGAGCAGACCGCGCCTCCCATGAAGACCATCACCGTCGGTAGTCACAAGCTGGGCGGCGAGACTGTCCTGTTCCGTCACGAGAAGACTCTGGTCAACAAGAATCTGTACGCCGTGGCCGTGGGCACCAGCCTGTCCGCCGAAGAGGCAGACGCAAAGCTGGCCAGCCTGCAGAAGATCGACTACGAGCGTATCGGCGAGCGGATGTACGTGGAGTTCGTGTTCGTGGCCAACACCCAGTCCGATCCCGCTGTCTACGCGGAGCTGGTGAAGAAGGCTGCCGCTACCGGCCGTGACCTGGTGCTGGAGTGCTGGGACGTGGAGTGCGCCAAGGCCGCTCTGGAGGTTGCCGGCAAGAACGTGATTCTGGACGGCGCCACCCCCGACAACTGGGAGGCTATGAACGAGCTGGCTACCGCCAAGGGCGTTGTGCTGGGCGTTTCCGCCGGCTCCCTGTCCGACCTGTACGACACCGTGAAGAAGCTGGAAGCCAAGGGCAACAAGAACCTGGTGGTGGACGTCACCGGCAAGACCGCCAAGGAGACTCTGACCAACGCCGTTCTGGTTCGCCGCACCGCCATCAAGGATGGCGACCGGAGCTTCGGCTATCCCTCCATCGTGAACATTGCCCGGCTTGCCAAGGGTGACGATCACCTGCAGACTGCCTACGCCACCATGTTCACCGAGAAGTACGGCTCCATCCTGGTCATGGAGCACATGACCTACGCTCAGGCTCTGCCTCTGTACGGCCTGCGTCAGAACATCTTCACCGATCCTCAGAAGCCCATGAAGGTGGAGTCCAAGATCTACCCCCTGAACGGTGCCGACGAGAACAGCCCCTGCGCGCTGACCGTGGACTTCGCCCTGACCTACTTCCTGGTTTCCGGCGAGCTGGAGCGCTCCAACATGCCCGTGAACCTGATCATCACCGACGCTTCCGGCATGTCCGTTCTGACTGCCTGGGCTGCCGGTAAGTTCTCCTCCAACTCCGTGAAGAAGACCTTCGAGGATCTGGATATCGCGAACAAGATCAAGAACCGCACCCTGATCATCCCCGGCAAGGTTGCCGTCATGAAGGGCGAAATCGCCGAGAAGCTGCCCGGCTGGAACGTGGTCGTCGGTCCTACCGAGGCCGTTCAGCTGCCGAAGTACATGAAGGACAAGGAGTACGAGGCCGCTGCCGCCGCTGCCGCCGCCGAGAACGCCGCCAAGGCTGCCACCCAGGTGGAGGTCAAGGAGCTGTCCTTCGACGAGCTGCTGGCTACCAAGGTGCCCGAGATCAAGGTGGTGGACATGGGTGTGCACTACAAGGGTCACAACCCCGAGTCCCAGACCTTCGTCACCATCGGCGAGCGGATTCACTGCATCGCTCCTTCCGTCCGGAAGGCTATGGACGAGCGGGATCCCGAGCCCATCCTGAAGCGTGCCGCCGAGCAGATCGCTGCCGGTGCCACCTACCTGGACGTGAACATCGGACCTGCCGAGAAGGACGGCCCCGAGCGTATGATGTGGGCGGTCAAGCTGCTGCAGGAGAACTTCAACAACGTGCCTCTGGCTCTGGATACCGCCAACAAGCGGGCTATCGAGGCCGGTATCAAGGTCTACAACCGTACCAACGGTAAGCCCATCGTCAACTCCGCTGATGCCGGCTCCCGTATTTCCAACATCGACCTGGCTGCTGCCAACGACGCCATCTGTATCGCTCTGTGCTCTGCCGACGGCATTGCCAAGGACAACGACGAGCGTATGAAGCACTGCCACAACATGCTCGAGCGGGGCATGAGCCTGGGCATGGAGGCCACCGACCTGTGGTTCGACCCCCTGTTCCTGGTCGTCAAGGGTATGCAGGACAAGCAGATGGAGGTTCTGGAAGCCATCAAGCTGTTCGCTTCCGAGGGCCTGAAGTCCACCGGCGGTCTGTCCAACAACTCTAACGGTGCCCCCAAGACGCTGCGTCCCATCATGGACTCCGCTCTGGTGGCTATGGCTATGATGCAGGGTCTGACCTCCGCCATCGTCAACCCCAACGACCTGCGGCTGATGGAGACCATCAAGTCCTGCGACATCTTCAAGAACCACGTTCTGTACTCCGACTCTTACCTCGAACTGTAATCAGTCGATCAGATTCGGGTGAAGTCTGTGTGCCTGTTGACGCGGACACACACATCCCAAGCATTCACGGCTGGGAGGGAACCTCCCTCCCAGCCACTTTGCTTTTTGACCGAAAGGAAAGAAAACCATGACCCCCACCGAGCTGGGAATCCTGGCGATGGCGGTGCCGATGCTGGCTCTTGCCATCCATATTTATCTGCAAAAGCGGGGTACCCGGCGGCTCCGGGATTTTCGCCGCACCCTGGACACGGTGCTTCTGCCCCGGGAAACGGTACAGGCGGTTTGTCCCCAGCGGGGAGGCCGGTGGATTCTGACGAACAAGCGGCTGCTGCTGGAAAAAAAGGGCGGCTTTCAGGCGGTGCCCCTGGAAAAAATCAAGTCCGCCCAGGGCGTTACCGCAGACGGAAACCGGACAAGCGTTCCGGGAAGAATGGCGAAATTCACCGTCAAGGCGGACAAGGAATATATTCTGAAGGCGGGCAGGCCGGAATTTGAGGCCTTTGTCCAAGCCCTTCGTGCTTTGCTGAAAAAACAGCAAGCCAAGAAGAAAAAGTAATCAATGCGTATATTCAGCCCATTCGGCTCTATATAAATTCAATTTTGCGGAATATTTGGGAGGAATTCAAATGAGTGTATTAACCGATCTGATTTACGGCGGCTCCAATGCCGTCGCCGGACTGACCGAGGGCGCCGTCAAGGATGCCATCGCCAAGTACGGCGCAGATAAGGAAATCGCATTCCCCGATACTGCCTACTTCTTCCCCACGATCTATGCGGCGACCGGTGTGAAGGTCAAGACCCTGGGCGACCTGCCTGCCTGTGTGGACGTTCTGAAGAGCCTGATTACCGGTCAGGAGGATCTGGGTCAGGCGCTGAACGCCGGTCTTGCCACCGCCGTGGGCGCGGAGATCATTGAAGGCCTGAAATATGTGGAGGGCGGCAACCCCTACGAGAACGATTCCGGCATCGGCTTCGTGTCCGACCCCATCATCCGGTCTCTGGGCGTGCCTCTGGTTACCGGCGATATCCCCGGCGTGGCCGTGGTGCTGGGCAAGGCGGACAATGCCGCCGACGTTGTGAAGGTGGTCAAGGACTACCAGTCCAAGGGCATCATGACCTTCCTGGTAGGCGACTGCATCGAGCAGTGCGCCGAGGGCGGCGTGAAGATGGGCCTGGAGCTCCGGGTCATCCCTCTGGGTCACGACGTGACTGCTGTCATCCATGTCGTCACCGTTGCTATCCGTGCGGCTCTGATCTTCGGCAACGTTCAGCCCGGTAATCTGGCGGAGCTGCTGAAGTACACCAAGGAGCGTGTGCCCGCCTTTGTGAACACCTTCGGTGCCATCGATTCCGTGGTGGTGTCCGCTGGTGCCGGCGCCATCGCCCTGGGCTTCCCCGTGGTGGTGGACATCGACCTGGGCGAGAACCAGGTGCCCGGTGCTCTGGAGTCCGTTACCGATCATGCCGAGACCGTCAAGCGTTCTCTGGAGCTGCGGAACATCAAGATCAAGGTGAAGGAGCTGCCCATCCCCGTGGCCTTCGCCGCCGCCTTCGAGGGCGAAATCATCCGTCGGGCCGATATGCACAACGAGATGTGGTCCAACAAGAACCCCACCGCCGAGCTGGTTCTGATGAAGGACGCCTCCGAAGTGGAGGATCACAAGATCAACATCATCGGACCGGATCTGGACGAGGCCAAGGAAATGGCTCTGGTGACCTATGTCGAGGTGGCCGGTAAGAAGATGCAGCCCGACTTTGAGTCCGTCATCGAGCGGAAGTTCCACGCCTGGTACAACTACATGGAGGGCGTCATGCACACCGGCCAGCGGAACCAGGTCCGGGTGCGTGTTTCCAACGCCGCCTTTGAGGCAGGCCTGCGGCTGAAGGACTTCGCCGAGGTGCTGTACGTCATGATCATGGACGAGTTCGACGCCGTTGTGGACAAGTGCCAGATTACCCTGATTACCGATGCCGAGCAGGCCGGTAAGTTCCGGGACGAGGTGGCTATGCCCCGGTATGATGCCCGTGACGACCGGCTGGCTTCCATGACTGACGAGTCCGTTGACCGGTACTACACCTGCATTCTGTGCCAGTCCTTCGCCCCCGCCCACTGCTGCGTGGTTACCCCCGAGCGTCTGGGTCTGTGCGGCGCCGTGTCCTGGCTGGATGCCAAGGCTACCAATGAGCTGAACCCCAACGGTCCCTGCCAGCCTATTTATAAAGAGGGCTGCCTGGACGAGCGCACCGGCCGGTACGAGAGCGTCAACAAGGCCATCGCCAACGCCACCCACGGTGCTGTGGAGAACGTCACTCTGTACTCCCTGCTGGAGGATCCCATGACCTCCTGCGGCTGCTTCGAGTGCATCTGCGGCATTGAGCCGGTTTCCAACGGCGTGATTATCGTCAACCGGGAATACAACGGCATGACCCCCGCGGGCATGACCTTCGGCGAGCTGGCCTCCTGCACCGGCGGCGGCGTTCAGACCCCCGGCTATATGGGTCACGGCCGTCACTTCATCTCCTCCAAGAAGTTCTGCTATGCCGAGGGCGGCATTGAGCGGATCGTCTGGATGCCCAAGGAGCTGAAGGACGATGTGGCGGAGAAGCTGAACAAGACTGCCAAGGAGCTCTACGGCATCGACAACTTCACCGACATGGTGGCAGACGAAACCGTCACCACCGACTGCGAGGAGCTGCTGAACTGGCTGACCGAGAAGAATCACCCGGTTCTGGGCATGGAGCCTCTGATGTAATTTGATTTTCTGTGTGCGCCCGGAAGGCTTGGCCTTCCGGGCGCAATTTTAAACTCCCCTTGGTCAGCAAGGGGAACTGTGGGGAATGACATGCCTAGGCATATGCTGCCGATATATGAAAATGGGGCGATGAGGGCATCGCCCCCTACTGATTCTTAATTGGTTCTCGGAAGAACTGGGGGATTGTGACCGGAGGGAATCCCTAGAAGGGGCCGCATTCCACTGGCTCGCAAAGACAGCTTCTATCGAGGTGCAGTTCGCTCGGGACATGGGACAGGGTTGATGGGCATATCAAATTTAATATAGGTAAAAAAATACTGATTTCGCTGGACAATTGCAGGCAGCTATGCTATACTAGAAGAAAAAATGCAATTTCAGGCGGTGCTATCATTCCGTCCGGGAATTTCGGCATTTTTGCCGGATGGCAGGGCATCGCCCAAAAAGAAAGGGGCTTATCTTTATGCCAAAGGTCGTATTCCAAATCGAAGGCGGCAAGCCTGTTACCGTCGAGTGCAATGTCGGCGACAACCTTCTGGAGCTGGCTCGCCGCTCCAATGTGGCCATTGACGCACCCTGCTCCGGCAACGGCTCCTGCGGCAAGTGCCGTGTCAAGCTGGTGGAGGGCGAGCTGGAATCCATGCCCACCCGGCATATCAGCGACGACGAGTACAAGGAGGGCTGGCGGCTGTCCTGCGCCTCCAAGGTCATTGCCAACTGCACCATTTTCGTGCCGGATATTGCCAGCGCCTACCAGTCCCGGATGAAGACCGCCGACCTGAGCAGCCCCAAGGAAGTGGCAATTTTTGACGAGTGCCAGGAGAACCTGAAGCACAGCGGCATTCACTTCAAAAATGCCTGTTTGGCTCAGGTGCTGACGCTGGCAGAGCCCTCTCTGGAGGACACCATGCCGGACAACGAGCGGCTGACCTGGGCCATCGAAGACGCGCTGGGCGTGGAGCATGTGCGCATTCCCTTCCCGGTGATGGTGAAGCTGGCCCATACCCTCCGGGAGAATAATTTCCGCGTCTGCGTCAAGGGCGAAAAGAAGGGGGATACCTTCGAGTGTATGGAGGTCTGCGCCCCCGAGGACACTGCCATTGTGGGCTGCGCCATCGATATCGGCACTACCACCGTGACCATGGTGCTGACGGATCTGACTTCCGGCAAGCTGCTGGCCAAGGGTTCCTCCGGCAACGGCCAGATCCGCTACGGCGCGGACGTCATCAACCGAATCATTGAGCAGGGTAAGCCCGGCGGCAAAAAGAAGCTCCAGGATGCCATTCTGAAGGAGACGCTGGTGCCCATTCTGGCAAACCTGTGCAAGACCGCCGGAATCAATGCCCGGAGCATTCTCCGGCTGTGCGTGGGTGCCAACACCACCATGAACCACCTGTTCGTGGGCGTGGATGCCCAGAGCGTCCGGATGGAGCCTTATGTGCCCAGCTTCTTCCACTGGGACGGCCTGCTGGCAGGAGATCTGAAGCTGCCCGCCAACCCCTTGGCTCCTGTACTCATTGCCCCGAACATCGGCTCCTATGTGGGCGGCGATATCACCGCCGGTACCCTGGCCTCGGGCATCTGGGACAAGGACGAAATGAGCCTGTTCATCGACCTGGGCACCAACGGCGAAATTGTCTTCGGCAACCGGGACTTTCTAATGAGCTGCGCCTGCTCTGCCGGCCCGGCCTTTGAGGGCGGCGATATTTCCTGCGGTATGCGGGCAACCGACGGTGCCATGGAGGCCGTGACCATTGACGTGGATACCATGGAGCCAACTGCCTCCATCATCGGCGACGCGGGGCAGAAGTGCGTGGGTATCTGCGGTTCCGGCATCATCGACCTGATTTCCGAGCTGTACCGTTGCGGCATTATTAACGCCAAGGGTCTGTTTGTCCGGGAGGGCAAGCGGGTGAAACGGGATGCCCACGGTATGGGCCGGTATGTGGTGGCCTTCCCGGAGGAGTCCGAGACCGAGCGGGAGGTTTCCCTGAACGAGGTGGATATCGACAACTTCATCCGTGCCAAGGGCGCGATTTTCTCCGCCATCGATACGCTCCTCAAGTCCGTGGATATGACCGTGGATATGATCGACCGGGTTTACGTTGCCGGCGGCATCGGCAGCGGAATCAATATGAAAAATGCCGTGAACATCGGCATGTTCCCGGATGTGGACATTGAAAAGTTCCATTATATCGGAAATTCCTCCCTCACCGGCGCCTACGCCATGGTTATGAGCAACGAGGCCGAGGCCAAGTGCGCCGAGGTGGCCGCCAACATGACCTATCTGGAGCTGAGCACCTATCCCGGCTACATGGATTCCTTCGTGGCCGCCTGCTTCCTGCCCCACACCGACCGGAGCCTGTTCCCCCACAGCATTCAGGAGAGATAACATGGAAATTGAGAATCACAAGGAAGAAGTGCCTTTTGCCTTCTACGAGGAAAAATTCCGGGCGCTGAACCCGGAAGAAGCCCTTTCCCGGCTGCCCAGCGTCCGTTGGGACGGAAAGGAATTTGTGGTGGGGCTTCTGGGTCGGGAATATGCCATCCGGCACCCGGATTACGCCATCTGCGCCCTGGACAATGGGTCGGCGCCTACCCTGCCTGCCCAGACCTTTTTGCTTCGCTATCTGCTGGAAAGCCGGGACGTGGCCTGGCAGGGTCAGTGGAAGACCTTCCGGGAAATGCCCTGGGGGGAAATGTACATCAAGCCCTACACCGGCCGGGTGCTGACCCGGGCGGCCTTCACCTTCGGAACCCGGTTGGCGGCGTTCCGGGCGGCGGCGGAGAGCCTGGGAGGGCTGCCTCTTCCCAACGGCGACGCGGGCTTCCAGTTTGACCTGATCGGCGGCTACCGGATGCGGATTCTGGTCTGGGAGGGGGACGAGGAGTTCCCGCCCAACGCCCAGGTGCTTTATTCCGACAATTTCGCGGAAGGATTTGCCGCGGAGGATCGGGTGGTGGCGGGAGATCTGCTGATTTCCGCGATCAAGAGCCGGATGTAACAGACCAAAGCAGCCAGGGACTGGCGGAGTAGGGCGGCGACTGTCACAGCTGCCCGCAAAATCAATGGAGGGTATCCCTATGGATTTTTTGGAAATTGCCAACGCCCGGCAGTCCTGCCGGAGCTATGATTCCCGACCGGTGGAGGAAGAAAAGCTGAACGCCGTTCTGGAGGCGGCAAGGCTGGCTCCCTCTGCCTGCAACAGTCAGCCCTACCACCTGACGGTTTGCAAAGGGGAGGCGGCAAAGGCCGCCGCCAAGGCCTGCCAGGGGATGGGGATGAATAAGTTTGCGCCCCAGGCACCGGTGCTCATTGTGATTTCCGAGCAGCCCTACAGCAAGTCCGCCGGCCTGGGGGCGAAAATGAAGAACAACGACTACCGCTCCATCGATATCGGCATTGCCGCCGCCTATCTGACCGCGGAAGCCACGGCTCAGGGGCTGGGCAGCTGCATTCTGGGGTGGATCGACGACAAGAAGCTCCGGGAGATTACAGGACTGGATGCCCCCGCCCGGCTGGTGATTACCCTGGGATATGCCGCGGAAGGGGAGACCCTGCGGGTGAAGACACGAAAGAGCCTGGAGAAGCTGGTGAGCACGAAGGAGTAAGGGTTCCTTAGCGTTTTTGGGAAGAGCGCATTGGGGGCGGAACACACCCTTCCGGATTTTCCGGGTATGATAACGGGCCGATGAAGGGCATCGGCTCCTACGGATTTTTTCGGAAGATTTCCCGAACATACAAAAAAAGAAGCCAGGCCGGGAAAATCCGG
>UQXG01000041.1 GCA_900544945.1 uncultured Eubacteriales bacterium
CCTGGTAGGAAATCCAATGGATTCCTTCCTTTTTCAGGTCGGAATGAATATTCTTACGGCGTATTCTCGAACCATTCCCGGATAATATCCCGGTGGGTCACGGCAATCTCGATTTTCCCGATTTCCTCCCGGGTGAAAAATCGGAGTTCTTTCGATTCCGCGCTGATCCGCATTTCCGGCTCCTCCGGCAGCTCCAGACCGTAGACCACGATCACCATCCGCCAGATGCTTCCGTCCCGGAAGGCGGCGATCCTGCCCGGATTGTCGTAAACTGCCAGCTTCCGGAACCGTTCCTTGGGAATCCGCAGCCCCAGCTCCTCATAAGTCTCCCGGACGATGGCCTGAAGTCCGGTCTCGCTCTTTTTGCACCCACCGCCGATGAGGCCCCAGATGTCGGAATCCCGCCGCTTTTCCAGCAGCAGCCGTCCCCGGCAGGTAATCACCGCGTTGGCTCCCAGATGAGCCGGCATGGTAGTCTTCGGCGCGTCCTTTGGATCGCAGTTGTAGAAGGTTACAATGGCCATATTCCTTCCTCCTATGTTCAGATGTCCCTATTATACTCTGTTTACACCCATTTTTCCACCCTGTAAATCTCCGATTTCGAATTGCCAAGTCAAAAGCCGAGGAGGATCGAGGATACTAAGGAGCAGCTTCCGTCAAGCCGGATACCGGCAACACGCCACCGGCATGTTGCGTTTCAATGGGTTCAATTCACCAAAAAAAGAGACGCCCTGCCAGCGGCAGGGCGTCTCTTTTTTTGGTGGAGTCGGGGGGAATCGAACCCCCGTCCGAAGGCAACTTGGAAAGAACTTCTCCGGGTGCAGTTTGTTATTTACATTCCCTCATCCCGGCGGGAGCAAACACCCTACGGGAATCAGTAGCTTCATGATGCATGGTATGGGCAAAGCTTACCATACGCACGGTCTCCACTCAAATCACACCCTAGCCCGGCTCGTGGACCTTCCGGGGAGGATGGGCGCCTAATTAGGCAGCCAGAGCAACAGTATTGTTGTCAGTTAAATTTAAAAATTGCCCGTTTTATCGTGGCCAGGCGCCACGACCCGCTATTCCAGCCTCACTACCCCCGTCGAAACCTTTACGACCCCGAATTCAGAGAAAAGAGGAAGGATTTTCCTGTAGGGGCGGCCAATGGCCGCCCGTTACATGTCAAGCAATCAGAACCGACCGTAGGGATCCGGCAGCTTCTTAGGCTCCGGATAGGTTTCCCCGTGGGTGTCCACGGTGATGGAGGCGATCTTCTGCTCCTGAACCGGGCGATCCTGGGCACCGGTCTTGGTGGCGGCGATGGCATCTACCACGTCCATACCGGAAGTGACCTTACCGAAAGCGGCGTACTGACCGTCCAGGTGCTTGGCATCCTGGTGCATGATGAAGAACTGGCTGCCCGCGGAATTGGGGGAGGAAGAACGAGCCATGCTCAGGATGCCCCGCTTGTGCCGCAGATCGTTCTTGACCCCGTTGAAGAAGAACTCGCCCTTGATGCAGTAGCCCGGGCCGCCCATGCCGGTGCCCTCGGGACAGCCGCCCTGAATCATGAAGCCGGGAATGACCCGATGGAAGATCAGGCCGTCATAATAGTGATGATTGCACAGGTCGATGAAATTGTACACACTCTGGGGTGCCTTGTCGGGGTACAGCTCGCCCTCGATGACACCGCCGTTTTCCATGGTGATCTTAAAAGTCGGATTCATTGTCTCATTCTCTCCTTCATGGCCCGGTCGATCTGACGCTTGGCGTCCCGTTCCGCCGCGGCCTGTCGTTTGTCATATAGCTTTTTGCCCTTGCACAGCCCCACATTCACCTTCACCCGGCTGCCCTTGAAATACACGGACAGAGGAATCAGGGCAAAGCCGTCCTGCTTGACCTTGCCGTAGAGCCGCATAATCTCCCGCTTGTGCATCAGCAGACGGCGGGGACGGCGGGCATCCACGTTGAAGCGGTTTCCGTGGTCATAGGGGGAGATGTGCATCTGATTCAGCAGGAGCTGCCCGTCCTTTATGCCGCACCAGGCGTCCTTCAGATTCAGGTTTCCGGCTCGGATGGATTTGACCTCCGTGCCCACAAGCTCAATGCCCGCCTCAAATTCCTCCTCCACGAAATATTCGTGGTAGGCCTCCCGATTCCGGGCCATGATCTTGATTCCGGCCTTTTCCAGACAGCTCACCTCCCTGCTGAAATTTACCTCTTCATTATATCATCATTGTCAAGAGGATTATACTCCTTTTTCGTCAAAGAGAAAGTGCTCCAGCTCCTTGGGATTGGAAAAAGCGTAGTCGCACAGGGCGGTCATTTCCTTCGTCAGCTCCGGAAAATCCTTCCGCCCCCAGCCGGCGAAGGCAACCTTCACCCCAAGAGGGTGGGCCATATCCCAGGCCAGCTTCATGTCGTCCACCACCAGAAGCTCATCTGGGGTGAAATGGTATTTTTCCATAATGTCTCGCAGGGGGAAGGGATTGGGCTTGCGCAGTTCTTCCGGGTAATCCCAGCCGTAGATTGCGTCGGGGCGGACGCCGAAATGGGTGTCGTAGTCCCGGGTGATGTTGACGACGCTGGAGTGGGACACCACGCAGATCATGCCCCCTTCTTCCTTTTGTCGCCGGATGACCCGGCCGATGCCCGGAAAAGCGTCCGGGGTGTGGCACATGACATAGTCCATCCAGCCGTGGTATTCGTCCTCCAACTCCTGGGGGGTAAAATTCCAGCGTTTGCGGCACATTTCCGCAAAGCCCAGACTGTAGCAGTCCTGGGCGAACTGCGCCAGGGTCACGGTCTGGCCTGGGCGGTACTGGTCGAGAATGTAGCAGAAAAAGGGATAACCGATGGTTCGTTCGCTTTGCACCACGGTGTCGTCGTGATCGAGCACCAGGCAGGGGTATTTAAGCATGGATCTTTCCTCCATAGATATCTTTCTGCCGCCATTATAGCAAAATTCCCCCGGAGTCGCAACCGAAAATTACCACTTGTATTATACGAACAAATGTATTATAATGTAGAAAACAGAGCGGCAAATGGATATGCTGTCATTGCGAACTAGTCCGAACTGAAATATAGAAGATGTCATTGCGAACCAGTCCGCAGACTGGTGTGGCAATCCGTATTCCTCGTTCCACCTTTGGCTTCCGCATTATTTTTTGATAGTTCCAGTAGCGACCTCATCCGCCCTCCGGGCACCTTCTCCTCCCAGGAGAAGGCTTAGAGGAACGGATTGCCACGCCAGTGTGCGCACTGGCTCGCAATGACATGCGTTTTTCGACAGTCTGAAAAAGAATCATAGCAGGAGGTGAAAGGTATGCAGAAGGTGTGTCCGGTGGATGTGATTGCCATGTACAGCGCATCCGGGGAAATTCGTCCCCTGCGGCTGCGGCTGGAGGATGAGACCCATCAGCTCATGCGCATTGACATTGAGGAAATCGTGAATATCCGGCAGGTGCAGTATGTGGGAATCGAGGCCACGGTGTTTCTGTGCCGCGCCACCGTCCGGCAAAAGCTGTGGCTCTTCGAGCTGAAATACACCATCCGAACCCATACCTGGAGCCTGATGAGAAAGGTGTGCTGAGATGAGCCAAAAGGTAATTTTTCATGTGGACGCCAACTCCGCCTTTTTGAGCTGGAGCGCGGCCTATCGGGTGAAGGTGCTTGGGGAAAGCCGTGATCTGCGGCTGGTGCCCTCGGCTGTGGCGGGGGACAAGGCTTCCCGGCACAGCATCATTCTGGCCAAATCCACCCCGGCGAAAAAATACGGCATCCAGACGGGAGAGCCTCTGTTTCAGGCCTTGGAAAAGTGCCCGGAGCTGGTGGTGATTCCCCCGGATTACGGCTTGTATGTCCAGGCTTCCCGGCACTTTGTGACCATGCTCCGGGAGTTTTCCCCGGCCGTGGAGCAGTACTCCATTGACGAGGCCTGGGTGGATATGACGGGCACCCAGCGGCTCTGGGGGCCGCCCAGGCTGGCGGCGGAGTTGATGCGCAGACGCATCTGGGAGGAGCTGGGCTTTACGGTAAACATCGGCATTTCGTCTAACAAGCTGCTGGCAAAAATGGCAGGAGATTTCGAAAAGCCCAATAAGGTACATACCCTGTTCCCGGAGGAAATGGAGCAAAAGTTCTATCCGCTGCCGGTGCGGGAGCTGTTCCTGGTGGGCAGGGCTACCGAGGGAAAGCTCCAGAGAATGGGCATCTACACCATCGGCGACCTGGCAAAGGCGGATGTGAAGATGGTAAGGCGGCGGCTGGGCAAGCAGGGAGAGATGCTCTGGCATTTTGCCAACGGGCGCAACGCCGACGCGGTGACCCCGGAGCCTGCGGAAAACAAGGGCTACAGCAACGCCACCACCACGGCCCACGACGTGGTGACCCGGGAGGAGGGCTGTCAGGTGCTTTTGAGCCTGTGCGAGACCGTGGCCGCCCGGCTGCGCAAGGACGGAAAGTGCGGCAGCTGTGTGAGCATCCATCTGAGAACCAACGAATTCCGGCATTTTTCCCATCAGCGGGTGCTGAGCGGTGCCACGAACGTTACAACGGAGCTTTTTCAGGCGGTGTGTCAGCTTTTTGACGAGGCCTGGGACGGAATCACGCCCCTGCGGCAGCTGGGGGTTCAGGTGACCCGGCTTTCCGGGGAGCCTTATCAGCAGTTTGATTTCTTTTCGGGGATGGATCCTCAGCAGTTTGAGCGGAAGCTGCGGCTGGACGAGACAGTGGATGCCCTCCGGGACAAATACGGCGAGGACATCATCTGCCGGGCAAAATTCTCCGATGGCAGTATGCCCCACATGGCCGGTGGGCTGAGCAAAGAACGGCGCACCGGGGTGACCAAGCCTGTTCCTAAGCCTTAATCTTCCTTACATAAATTCCGGCACATTATTTTCTTTTCTTGCTCCCCGCCGGATTCCATGCTATCATAGGCGTACCCATCCAAACCGGCAAAGGCAGGAAAGCCACATGGATTCCGTAACCAAGCAGCGAAACACACTCGAATCCGCAGTTTTTCGGAAACTGCGTCCCTTGGGCTTTACCCGCCACGGAAGCACCCTTCACCGGTTCGTTTCCGGACACATTTCCTATTTAGACACGCTTCGCACACAAATCGGACTTTCATAAAGGAGCCATTCTATGATTCTCATCACCGGTGCCCACGGCTTTGTCGGGCAAAAGCTTTTCGCCACCCTTCCGGATGCCGTTGCCGCCCCCTCCCTGCGGGATGCTTCCCCGGAGGATATCCGGCAAATCCTTCTGGAAAGCGGTGCGGACACAGTTATCCATACGGCGGCCGTTTCCGATATCGGTGCCTGTCAGGCAGACCCGGAGGGCTCCTACCGTGCGAATGTCCTTCTCCCCCTTTGGCTGGCTCAGGCCTGCCAGGGTCGAAAGCTCATCTGCTTCAGCTCCGATCAGGTTTACAGCGGAAGCCCGGAGCCGGGCCCCTACACGGAGGACATGGCCGCCCCGGAAAATCTTTACGCCCGGCAAAAGCTGGAAATGGAGCAGCGGGTATTGGAGGTTCTGCCCAGTGCCGTCCTCCTCCGAGCGGAATGGATGTTTGATCTTCTCGCCCCCAAGCCCAATTTCGCCCAGCTTCTGCTGACGGCAGATTCCCTGTCTTTTTCCTCCCGGCAGTATCGGGGCGTCACCTGGCTGGAAGAAGTGGCGCGGAATATGGACGCGGTGTGTCGGCTTCCCGGCGGTGTCTACAACTTCGGCAGTGAAACTTCCCTCTCCATGTACGAAATAACCTGCCAGCTAATCGCCGCCCTGGGTCGTGACGTTCCCGTCACCGACGCCCCGCCCCGACACAACCTCTGGCTGAACTGCGAAAAGGCGAAGAAATTCGGCATTTCCTTTTCTCCCGCCGAAGAGGCCGTCCGCCTGTGCTTGGAGGCCTCCGGTCATTTACCGCACAAATAACGTCAAAAAGCCCGGAAGCAGTTGCTTCCGGGTCTTTCTTTTATGGTCAGTTGATCTTGATATTCTCCCACAGGGTATTCAGGTTGCTGAGCAGATCCGCATCCAGATTCCGGTAAGCCAGCCGGTTGTACTCCGCGGAAAAGTCCCCCAGCTCCGGATACAGAACCGCCATGGTATCCTCGCCCATATCCTCAATATAGCCCTCGTTGGTGTAGACGATGCTGTTGGGGGAAGCGTAGTAGGTATACTCCGCGTTGGCAATGGCAGGCTCCTCGGAGAGCATATAGTTGATGAAGATTTCTGCCAGCTCCTTGTTCTGGGCGCAGGTGGGAATGCACATAGCATCCACATAGAAGTTGGTGTTTTCGGGATAGTAGAACTGCAGGTCCACGTTCTCCGCCTGCGCGTCCACCATGGTGAAGTAGTCGCCTGCGTAGTAGGAGCCGATGGCCGCCTCGCCGGACTCCATCATGTTGTAGATCTCATCCATAACGTAGCTCTTGACCAAAGGCCGCTGAGCCAGCAGCTCGTCATAGGCCCGCTGCCACTCGGCCTTGTCGGTGGTATTCACGTCAATGCCCAGCTTGTACATAGCAGTGCCGAAGGCATCCCGGGAGTTGTTGTACTGAAGGACGTTTCCGGCATACTTCTCGTTCCACATCAGATCCCAGCCGCCTACATCGGCCTCGTCCACCACATTGGCATCGTAGATCACGCCCACAATGCCGTAGGCGTAGGGAATGGAGTACTGGTTGTCGGGATCGTAGTACAGACCCTTGAAGGTGTCGTCAATATACTGATAGTTGGGGATGTTGTCGAAATTCAGGGGCTGGAGCAGACCCTCGCCCACCATCCGGGCGATCATATAGTCGGAAGGAATGAGCACATCGTAGCTCACCGCACCGCTGGAAATCTTGCTGTACATGTCCTCGTTGGAGGCATAGGTGCTGTAGTTCACGGTCACCTTCTGGCCGTAGTTGGCCTCATACCACTTCTCGAATTCCCGGACGGTCTCGAAGGAGCCTTCGCTGCCGTCGGAAATATACTCGCCCCAGTTGTAAACATTCAGGGTCAGGCTTTTCTTGCCGCCGCAGCCGGTCAGGCACAGGCACAGCAGCATGGCAGCCGCCAGGATCAGGGAAATGCTTTTCTTCATAGGAAATCCTCCATTTTTCTCTTTACGATGGTTATTTATTTGCTTCATCCTTTTCGTCCACAAAGTTGCTGATCAGAAGCAGCGTCAGGGTCACGAAAAAGATGATGGTCGCCAATGCGTACATTTTCGGGGTCACGGTTTTCTTGGTCATGCCGTAAATCCGAATGGGCAGGGTCTCAAAGCCGTTGCCGGAAGTAAAGTAGCTGATGACAAAGTCGTCCAGGGACAGGGTGAACGCCATAATGGCGCCGGTGATGATGCCCGGCAGAATTTCCGGCAGCTCCACCTTGAAAAAGGCACCCACAGGGGTACAGCCCAAATCCATGGCCGCCTCTGGCAGGGATTTGTCCATCTGCCGCAGCTTGGGCAGAATCTGCAAAATGACATAGGGCAGGCAGAAGGTCACATGGGCAATGAGCATGGTCCAGAAGCTCAGGCTGGTAGCCGCCCCGAAAATCCGGCCGATGAAGACGAACATCAGCATCAGAGAAATGCCGGTGATAATGTCCGGATTCGTCATGGGGATGTCGGTAACGGTATTCAGCACCGCCCGAACGCCTCGGGAACGGAGCTTGTTGATGCCCACGGCGGCTGCCGTGCCCATCACCGTGGAAATGGCGGTGGCACTGGCTGCCAGCACCAAAGTGTTCCGGAGGGCCTCCAGGGTGTTCCGATCCTTGAGCAGCTCCTGATACCATTTCAGGGAGAAGCCGGAGAACACGGAAAGGCTTTTGGCCTCGTTGAAGGAGAACACCAGCAGCACCGCAATGGGGGCAAAGAGAATGGCAAACACAATGCCGCTATAGATTTTTGCCGAGGTTTTCATTCTTCATCCCCTCCATAGACGTAGCGGGCGGTGACGTACTTGACCGCCGTCATGCACGCCAGCAGAATCAGCATCAGAATAAAGGCAATGGCCGCGGCAAAATGAAGGTTATTGGCCACATACTGCCCCTCGATGGCATCGCCGATGAGGAAAAACTTGCCGTTGCCCAGCTTCTGGGAAATATAGAAGGTGCTGATGGAAGGAATCAGAACCATGGTAATGCCGGAGATAACGCCGGGCATACTCAGGGGAATGATCACCCGCCGCAGGACAGACAGGCTTCCGCAGCCCAAGTCCCGGGCCGCCTCCAGCAGTCTTCCGTCCAGCTTGGCGAGAATCGAGTAAATGGGCAGCACCATATAGGGGAAATAGTCATAGACCATACCGATGATTACCGCCGTCTCCGTGCCGATGATGTGCACCGGGCCAAAGCCAAGCCGCCCGATCAGGCTGTTCAGAATGCCGGTATCCTGCAAAATCGTCATCCAGGCGTAGGTGCGGATGAGAAAGTTCATCCACATGGGAATCATGATCAGGGTCACCATGGTCTTCTGGGTCTTCTCCCCGGCCCGAGCCATGATGTAGGCCATGGGATAGCCCATCAGAAGACAGACAATGGTGGAGATCACCGCCAGCTTCAGGGAACGCATGAAAATCAGAAGGTAGGTGCGCACCTCCACCGACGAGCCGTCCTCCTGGGCGATGCTGCTGGTGGCGGTAAAGAACCGGGTCACATTTTCCGTGGTGAAGCCGAACTGGTTATCCGTAAAGGCGTAGTAGGCCACGAACACCAGGGGCACCACCACAAACAGCAGCGCCCAGATGCTGTAGGGTGCCAGCGCCGCCCGATAGGCGTTCTTTCTATGCTTAGGATTTCTCATTCTTCCTCTTCACCTCCGGGGTTGGACAGCTCGTCCAGTTCATTGGAGAAGGAGGAGTAATCGCCGAACATGCCGGAATACTTGGACTTTTTCATGATGTGGATGGCGTCCGGCTCCAGGGAAATGCCGATGTGGCTCCCCTCCTCCACCGGGTCGGTGGTCTGAATCATCCACTTAAAGCCGCCGATGTCCACAATGGCCTCGTTGTGCACGCCCATGAAGGTCACGGAGGTCACCAGTCCCTGGAGCACTCCCGGCTCAGGCTTTACAATGTCCACGTCCTCCGGCCGGATGACCACATCCACCGGCTCATTGGGAGCAAAGCCCTTGTCCAGGCAGTCGAAGACCTGGCCGCCAAAGCGCACCTTGTAGTCTGCCAACATGACCCCGTCCACGATATTGCTCTCGCCGATGAAGTCGGCAACAAAGGCGTTGACAGGCTCGTTATAGATGTCCTGGGGGGTGCCGATCTGCTGAATTTTGCCCTCACTCATGACCACGATGGTGTCGGACATGCTCAGAGCCTCCTCCTGGTCGTGGGTGACGAAGATAAAGGTGATTCCCGTGGACTTCTGAATCTTCTTCAGCTCCTGCTGCATATCCTTGCGCAGTTTTAAGTCCAAGGCGCCCAAGGGCTCGTCCAGCAGAAGGATCTTCGGCTCGTTGACCAGAGCCCGGGCGATAGCCACCCGCTGCTGCTGACCGCCGGACAGGCTGGTCACCCGCCGATGGGCAAAGCCGGAGAGCATGACCATGCTGAGCATTTTGTCCACTTTTTCCTTGATTTCCTTCTTGGGCACCTTCTTTTCCCGCAGGGGGAAGGCCACGTTTTCAAAGACGTTCAGGTGGGGAAACAGGGCGTATTTCTGGAACACGGTGTTGACGTTCCGTTTATGGGGGGGCACGTCGTTGATCCGATCGCCCATGAACAGCACGTCGCCCTGGTCAGGATATACAAAGCCGCCGATGATCCGCAGGGTGGTGGTCTTGCCGCAGCCGGAGGGACCCAGCAGCGTGATAAACTCGTTGTCATGGATGTCCAGGCTGATATTGTCCAGGACAACCTCCCCGTCAAAGGATTTGGAGATGTTCTTCAGCTCGATGATTTTTTCCATGTTCTTTCCTTCTTTCTCCCGAATCACAATGAAAAATGAAAAGCGGTACGCCAAAAGGCATACCGCTTGCGAAACTTCCGTTTATCAGGCTCTGCGAAGGCGCACCGCTTCCCGGTGTCAACCGTCTATGCACTCAGAACGCATCCAAAACGCACAGCCTCGAGAGTCCTCGAACCCGAATCAGATCAGAGTCTATATAGCAAAGATTACTTTTACTACTCTTATTGACCATTTCACAAGTTTATGCCTGGGGGCACGGTTTATAGTAACCAACTTATAAAACTGAGCTTTTAACTCAATCAATAAGGCAACAGAAGTTGCCAACCGCGAACGGTTTTCGGCATTCGACCCGGCTGTCCGTATGGCCTCAGCCGACTTGCGTCGGCGGTCGTATCCTGCTTTGGAAAGACTCTTTCCAATCGAGATTAGGCTTATTATAACATAATCCGACCCAGTGTCAACCAAAAATAGGTATAAATTTTCATACAAATGTTGGAAAAATAGCCACAATTTGCACAAGAAACCGTTGTGAAGTAAAAATTGCAAAAAAAGGATTGACAGAAGCATCCCTTTCGTGTATCATCAAGAGCGTAAATTACATAACGACAAACGAAGTTCTTAGGGGAATGGCGAAAGCCTGCCGAAGGAGTAACACTCTCAGGCGCCTGATATCAGGTAGGGACTAAGAATGGATGTGGCTCTGGAGAATCTCAGAAGTGAGTACCGAAGGTGCAAGGCGCAAGCCGAATCTCTCAGGTAAAAGGACAGAGTAAGTACGTTTCCCCTCTTGGCAGCCGGAACGTGACTTTCTTTCGCTGGAGCATAACGCGTCCGGCGATTTTTTTGTTTGTCGGAAAGAAAGAGGTCAAATTATGGAAACCATCGTAACCCAGATCGTGGCAGCCGTCAATGACGTCCTGTGGAACAAGTGGCTTGTGCTTCTGTTCCTGCTTCTCGGCAGCGGCATCTACTTCTCCATCCGCACGAACTTCGTCCAGGTTCGGAAATTCGGCGAGGGTATGCGCCGGGTCTTCGGCAACATCAAGCTTTTCGGTGAAAATGCAGGCAAGGACGGCATGAGCTCCTTCCAGGCTCTGGCCACCGCCATCGCCGCCCAGGTAGGCACCGGCAACATCGCCGGCTGCGCCACGGCTCTGGTCTCCGGCGGCCCCGGCGCTATCTTCTGGATGTGGGTTTCCGCCTTCTTCGGCATGTCCACCATCTACGGCGAGGCGGTTCTTGCCCAGAAGTACAAGCAGACCGGCGCCCACGGGGAAATCACCGGCGGCCCCATCTACTATATCAAGGCCGCCTTCAAGGGCAAGCTGGGCGTATTCCTGGCAGGCTTCTTTGCCGTAGCCATCACCCTTGCCCTGGGCTTCATGGGCAACATGGTTCAGTCCAACTCCATCGGCGATGCCTTCCACACCGCCTTCGGCGTACCCAAGTGGATCATGGGTCTGCTGGTCGCCGGTGTGTGCGCCTTCATTTTCCTGGGCGGTGTCCAGCGGATCGCCGCCTTCACCGAGAAGCTGGTGCCCATTATGGCCTGCTTCTACATCATCGGCTCCCTGATTGCCATTTTCATGAACGCCAATCAGATTCTCCCCGCCATCGCTTCTATTTTCGTTGGTGCCTTCAAGCCCCAGGCGGTTCTGGGCGGTGTGTTGGGCGTGTCCATTAAGGAAGCCATGCGCTACGGCGTGGCCCGGGGCCTGTTCTCCAACGAAGCCGGTATGGGCTCTACTCCCCACGCCCACGCCCTTGCCAAGGTTGCCAAGCCCCAGGATCAGGGCGTTGTGGCCATGGTCGGCGTGTTCATCGACACCTTCGTGGTTCTGAACATGACCGCCCTTGTCATTCTCACCTCCGGCGTGCTGGGCACCGCTGACGCAAACGGCGAGCTGCTCAGCGGCACCGCTCTGGCTCAGGCCGCCTTCAACCATGCTTTCGGCAGCTTCGGCAGTGCCTTTGTTGCCATCTGCCTGCTGTTCTTCGCCTTCTCCACCATCATCGGCTGGTACTTCTTCGGCGAGACCAACGTCAAGGCCCTGTTCCACGGCAAGAAGGCCGCCCGGGTCTGCTACGGTGTCATTGCCCTGGTGTTCATTGCCGTGGGCGCTACCCAGAAGGTCTCCCTGGTCTGGGATATGTCCGACATGTTCAATGGTCTGATGGTCATCCCCAACCTGCTGGCGGTGCTGGCTCTGAGCAATATCGTCACCAAGTTCGCCAAGGACGACCATACCCTCACCGGCGAATAACCACCTTCCCTTGGAGGAAGATGCCCGAAGGGCGGATGAGGGCAAAAATCCCGCATTCTCAGAAAACTTTCGTAGAAACGCCTCCGATTCAACCGAACCGGAGGCGTTTTCTTCACTTTTCTTCCTTCACCGGCAGCGGGGAAACCACCGGCTTGCCGTCCCGATCCAGCAGCACCGTCAGTCCCCCGCCGTAGCCGCTCTGATGGAACAGATAATTCACTCCGGTCTTGGTATCCACCCAGATTTCCGTAGTGGTCAGGGTGCCCTCCCCGTGAATTCGTGCAAACCGCTTGTCTGCCATAAAAATATCTCCCTTTTATACGAGTTTTTAATAAAACGCTTAAAAGCGTTTTATTAGGCCGCAGGATTGCGCCCACTGCCGCTAAAAAACGAAGTCAATACATTTCTTACCGCCGCCCAGGCGGTCTGCCGTAAAACGGCTTAAGTAAAATGATGAAATCATTTTATTAAGAAATCGTATTATCGATAGAAGGTATTTCCGCCAATAAACTCCCGCACCAGACTGGTAGGCGGAATCTCGTCGTCCACCTGGGCAGCCTTCACATAGTTAAGGATTTTCACGATGCCCCGAACCTCGTCATAGCAGGAATCCTCCGGCTGCACCGCGGTGAGCAGAGGGAAGATGTAGGTTTTCAACACCGCCAGCTCATAGAGGGTGGAGCTGTTGAAAATCACATCCGCGTTCTCCTGGAAGGGGAATATCCACCGCTGCTCTCCCCTGCGCACGCTGTCCCACATGGAGATGGTGTGCTGCACCGTAGCTCCCCGGGTCTCGTAGTCCCGGACGATCCGCCGCAGCAGCCGCAAGTAGCTGGTGGGAATCCGGTTGTGATCGTCCAGGTTCAGCGGCAGCAGAGGGCTGACATACATCCGGAAAATCAGGCTCTTGTCCACATTCTCCGGCAGCATGGCAGGATTCAGTCCATGAAGCCCCTCCACGATGATTACGGAATCCGCATCCAGTTCCAGCTCCTGACCCCGCCACTCCCGGCGGCCGGTAATGAAGTTGAAGGTAGGCAGCGCCACCTTCTCCCCTGCCAGAAGCTTTCCCGTCTGCTCCCGGAACAGAGCCGTATCAATGGTATTGATGTGCTCCAAATCCAGCTTTCCGTCAGGCCCAGGAGCGATTTTGTCCCGGTCGATGTAATAGTCGTCCAGACTCATGAGCACAGGCTTCTTCCCGTGTACCCGCAGCTGGGTCGCCAGCCGATGGGCAGAGGTGGTCTTGCCGGAGGAGCTGGGCCCTGCCAGCATAACGGCCTTGGCTCCCCGCTGGCAGACCATGTCCGCCACCTGGGAAAACCGCTTTTCGTGCAGAGCCTCGTTCACCCGGATCAACTCCCGGATTCTGCCGGAGCCTGTCAGCTCGTTCAGATCCGCCACGGTCTTGCACTCCATCAGAGAGCACCACCGCTCCCCCTCGGCAAACACCGAGAAGAAATTGGGCATATCCGGTATCTTTGCGCAGAAATCCGGGTTCTGGTCGTCGGGATAGACCAGAATAAAGCCGTTTTCCGCAGGTACAATGTCCCACACCGTCAAATAGCCGGTGGTGGGCAGCATTTCCCCGTAGAAATAATCGGCGTAGCCCTTGTATACATATTCGTCAAAATAGTTGGTGCTGCGCCAGCGAAGGAGCCTGGCCTTGTCCTCCTGCCCCTCTGCCCGGAACCGCTCCATGGCCTGATGCAGCGGCACCCGCCGACGAATCAGAGGAATGTTCTGATCCACCAGCTTCTGAAGGGTTTCCTTCAGCTCCTCGGCGGAAAAATTCTTGGCCCCGGAAACCTGGACATACACACTGGAACCCAAAGTGCAGCTGACCTTTCCCTGGGCCCGAGGACAGCACTGCTTCAGAGCCAGGAAGATGGCAAAGAGAGCGGTTCGCAGATAGCATTCCTTTCCGGCCTCGTCGGTGTAGCGCAGCAGATGTACCTTTCCTTCCGATGCCGCCATGGCCTGCCGCATGGATGGCCGCTCTCCCTGGGCATCCTTTTGCCGCAAAGGGACATAGTTGAGGGTGAAGACCTCACCGGCGATTTTCGCCGCCAAAGGCCGCTCCGATAGCTTTTCCGCCGGAATGGGCAGCCTGGAAATCAAATCCAGCAGGCTTTCCCCTGGCCCAGCTTCTACCGAATGGCCGTCAATATTCAGCATCACAAAGACTCCTCCTTTTGTAACCTTCGAATCTTTGCGCATATTATAGCAGATACCTCCTGTTTTCGCAATGGATTTTGTGAACAATTTACAGTTAAGAAACAAAATTCGCCAATTCTTCCACCTTTGTCCCCGGATAATAGTGCTCTAATATTTCCCGAAAACCCCTTCCTGTAGCCGCCATGGCATCGGCTCCGTACTGGCTCATGCCCACCCGATGGCCGAAGCCCTTGGTTCGGAACACAATTTTCCCCGCCTCCACGCTGACTGTAAAGGCTGTGGAGGGCAGCCCGAACAGCTGCCGCAGCCGAACGCCGGAATCGCTTTCCCCGCCGATTTCCAGGGTATCCACCCCGCCTCCCGGGGTGCGGGTGCATTTGCCGAACCATTCTTTCGGGTTTTCCCCAAGCTGCCGTCCCAGCTTTTCCTGAAAGAGACCGGGTTCCACCGTAATCTCATCCTCATAGTGGGCGGCCTCTTCCTCTCCGGGGCTGGCAACCGCCCGCAGATAGGGATAATCCGTCCCCCACACCGCCTGGGCATCCTCCGTCCGGCCTCCGGAGCAGGAAAAATAGGTTGCCTCAATGAGGCTACCCTCATAGCTCAGCACCAGCCCCGCTGTATCCGTCACCGCTCCCCGGATTTTCTTTAGGCCTTCCTCCGTTCCCCCGGCCTCCAGATAGTCTTCCTCGGACAGATAGGCCTGACAGCAAGCAAAATCCGTGCACAAACTTCCGTCCCCGTGCTTTCCTCCGGTGAGCACCGCCTTGGCGGTGTAGGTTCTGGCTGCCACCGCCTGGGCCTTCAGCGCCTCCGGCTCAAAGTCCGCCGGCACTTCCCCCAGCAGCACCCCCGTCAGATACGCTTCCAGTCCCATTTCCTCCACGGTGTCGTCCGCTTGCCGCAGCCGGATATCCAGGGATATTTCCGCCTGCGGCGCGGTAGTCACCGTGATGGGCAGCTCCTTTGGTTTTTCCCGCACCAGCAGTGCGGAGGCATTCACCATCAGCGACGGCAGCACGCCCCCCAGCATCAGCACGGTGCCGATTTCCTTCCAAACTCTCCTCATTGGTATCCCTCCCGCCGGAAATTGTACCATAGAGCCGGTGATTTTCCTGTCATACTGAACTCCAATTAAAATCTTTAAAA
>UQXG01000042.1 GCA_900544945.1 uncultured Eubacteriales bacterium
ACGGCTGTCTAAGGAAGCTTTCTCTTTTGAGGAGAGGTGCTTTCCTTTTGTGCCTTTATATTAGCATAGGAATTCCCGGTTTGCAAGATGGGATATTGTATAAGATAGCTAATTTCTCTTTGTGCAAAGAGAAGATTTTAGTAATTTATACTATTTCCGCCTTGACCTGTTCCCGCTCCTGTGCTAGAATGAAGTTGTTGGGCGGCTCACTGGGAGCCGCCCTTTTTCTGTTCCAGATAGATAAGCAGTACGCCGATGTCCGCCGGGCTGACCCCGGAAATCCGTCCCGCCTGACCTACGGAAACCGGCCGGATGGTGCTGAGCTTTTCCTGAGCCTCCAGCCGCAGACCGGCGATGGCGCGATAATCCATGTCCTCAGGGATTTTCCGGGCTTCCTCCCGCTTGAATTCCGCCACCTGCTTTTCCTGCCGGGCCAGGTATCCCGCGTATTTCAGCTGAATCTCCACTTCCTCCGTCACGGCCTTAGAAAGCTCCGGCCGCTGCCGGTCAAAGGGGGCGATGTCCTCGTAGCTCACCTGGGGGCGGCGAATCAGATCGGCAAGTCTGGCAGAGCCGGTGACGGGAGCGGAGCCTTTGGCCTCCAGCATGGCATTCAGCTCTTCGCAGGCGGCCACGCCGCTGCCCTCCAGGCGGGCAATTTCCCGGCGCACCCGGTCATACTTTTCCTCCACCGCCCGGAGCTGCTCCTGGGGCACCAGACCGATTTCCGCGCCGATATGGGTCAGCCGCTGATCGGCGTTGTCCTGCCGGTGCAGGAGCCGATACTCCGAACGGCTGGTCATAATCCGGTAAGGCTCCTGGGTACCCTTGGTCACCAGGTCATCGATCAGGGTTCCGATATAGCTGGTGTCCCGGGTGAGAATCAGGGGCGGTCTGCCCTGAATTTTCAGAGCGGCGTTGATGCCGGCAATCAGCCCCTGCGCCGCCGCCTCCTCGTAGCCGGAGGTTCCGTTGAACTGTCCCGCGCCGTAAAGCCCCGCCACCGCTTTGGTTTCCAGGGTGGGCTTCAGGCCGGTGGGGTCAATGCACTCGTATTCGATGGCATAGGCCGGGCGCATCATTTCCGCGTGCTCCAGGCCGGGAACGGTGCGCAGCATTTGCACCTGCACGTCCTCGGGCAGACTGCTGGAAAAGCCCTGGATGTACATTTCCTCGGTGTCTCTGCCGCAGGGCTCGATGAAAAGCTGATGCCGGGACTTGTCGGCGAAGCGGACGATTTTCGTCTCGATGCTGGGGCAGTACCGGGGGCCTACGCCGGAAATGGTGCCGTCGTACATGGGACTGCGGTAGAGGTTTTCCCGGATGATTCTGTGGGTTTCCTCGTTGGTGTAGGTCAGATAGCACACCGCCTCGTTGCAGGGCTTACAGGTGGTGCGGAAGGAGAAGGGCTCCACGGTGTCGTCTCCGGGCTGCACTTCCATTTTGGAAAAATCGATGCTCCGCCGGTTCACCCGGGGGGGCGTGCCGGTTTTGAACCGGCGCAGGGACAGGCCCAGGCTCCGCAGATTGTCCGCCAGGCCTACGCTGGGGTGCATTCCGTCCGGGCCGGAGGGAACGACGCTTTCGCCGGTGATCACCGTGCTGTCAAGATAGGTTCCCGTGGCGATGACCACGGCCTTGGCTGCATACTCCGCACCCAGTTGGGTGCGCACCCCGCACACTGCCCCGTCCTTTGTCAGCACCGCCACGATCTGCGCTTGCTTCAGCTCCAGATGTTCCTGAAGCTCCAGGGTGTGCTTCATGTACTTCTGATATTCCCGCCGGTCTGCCTGAGCCCGAAGGGAGTGGACTGCCGGGCCCTTGCCCCGATTGAGCATCCGGTACTGGATGCAGCAGTGATCTGCCGCCACACCCATTTCGCCGCCCAGGGCGTCCAGCTCCCGAACCAGGTGACCCTTGCCGGTGCCGCCGATGGCCGGATTGCAGGGCATGTTGCCCACCGCGTCCAGGTTGATGGTGAAAAGAATGGTGTGCAGCCCCAGCCGGGCGGCCGCCAGCGCCGCCTCGATGCCGGCATGACCCGCGCCGATGACGGCTACGTCGCAGCTTCCTCCGTAATAGGTCATTGCGCTGCCTCCGGAGCCTCCTGAGGCTTTTTCTTCTCTTCCGGCGGCAGCACGAAGGGCTTGCAGATTACCTCGCACCGATTGATGGGAGTGCCCAGGCCGTAGAATTTCTCCTCGTAGCCCGTCATGATGCCCACAATGCCGTCCTTATGCAGATCCCGGGTCAGGTTTTTGACCTCCAGGCCGCAGGCGGCAAATTCCTCCAGAGAGAACTCGAAGAGGGGGGCGTTGTCGGTTTTGAAGTGGATTTCCCCGTTTTCCCGAACCACATGACAGTATTTTTCCAGGAAAGTTCGGTAGGTCAGCCGACGCTTGGCGTTCTTCTTCCGGGGCCAGGGGTCAGGGAAGTTGATGAACAGCCGGTCGATCTCCCCGGGGGCGAAAATGTCTTCCATGTTGGCAACGTCCATGTCGATGAAAAACACATTGCTAAGGCCCATAGCCTGAGCCTTCTCCATGGCCACCACCATGGCCTCCCGGCACCGCTCCACGGCAATCAGCAGCACATCCGGGTTTGCCTGGGCGGTTTCGGCGGTGAATTTTCCCTTGCCGCAGCCGACCTCCACCCACAGCTCCCGACAGCCGGGCTTCAGTTCCCGCCAGGCTCCCTTGTGAGCGGCAGGATCCCCAATCCGGTAGGCCCCGCACTTTTCCGTCCTGGGCTCCAGATTGCGCATTCTTCTCATTCGCATATCTATTTCCTCCAAAAGGCTTCGTTGTGATTTTCTGAGGAAATATTATACCAGAACCAGGGCATCCAGTCAAATAAAATCCACGTTTTTGCCGGATTTTCATTCCTCCAGCGCCTGACGAAGCTTCTCTAAGGCTCGCTTCTCGATTCGGGATACATAACTGCGGCTGATGCCGGTGAGCCCCGCTACCTCCCGCTGCCGCTTGGGGCTCTGGCCGTCCAGTCCGTAGCGCAGGACGATCACCTGCCGCTCCTGGGGAGAGAGCACCTGCTCCACCGCTTCCCGGAGCTGCTCTGCCTGTTCCCGACTGCAAATCTGCTCCAGCAGGTCGGTGTCCTCCGCCACCACGTCCATCAGCTCCAGCGGTGCTCCGTCCACCCCGGTGTCGATGTAGTCCGACAGGGATACATCCTGGGCACTCTTCCGCTGGGAGCGAAAATACATCAGGATTTCATTTGCTATCCTCCCCCCAACGACTTTTAGAAGCGTTGGAGGGTTCATTTTTTCCCAGGCCGCTATTATCCTCCTCAAAATCGCCATAATCGACATCTGCGAAGGCTTCCAGGGGTTCTTCTTCGCCACTTTCGTCGTCCATGTGAGCTAACCTGTCATCCATATCGGGGAATTCAATATCACTTTCATCCGCGCCAAACAGAACCACGTGTGCATTCACACCGTCCCAAATCACCTTGCGGACAACGGTTCTGATTGCTGCTCTTTTTTCCTCGATGGACATATCATCAATGCTGGTACGGAACATGGACAGCATCTGCCGCAGCAGATCAAACTCAGCATCGGTAAGTGAATTGACATTGACCAAACCTTCCAGCTCATGGATGCAGTTCTCCACATCCCGGTTTATATCGGACAGTTCTTCAATGCGCTTCAAAACACGAGGCTTGGCAATAGAGTCACCAACCATGCCCAAAGAATCAACAAGGCCATTGATGGTTTTTTCGTTCATCTCATGTTCTACCCGAAGTTCCTCCAGCTGCCGCTCATACTGTTCCCGCTTGCCGGTGTAGAACTCACGGCTCTTTGCAAGCTGAGAAATGAAACTGCTGTCATGGTCTGTCAGAGATTTGATTTGCTCAATGATTGCTGCATCTAGGATATCACCATTGGCATTACGGCGGTTGCAGCGTTCCCGCTTGCTCCGCTCTTTCATTTTGCATACATAGGTGTAAATGACTTCACCAGAAGCAGTTTTGCGCTGGGACAGTTTGGGGTACATCCTTTCGCCGCAGGAGCAATACACCAAACCGGTCAACAGGGCTTCATTATTCCGGGGCTTGCGGTATGCCTTGGATTTATTTCTGTCCAGGGATTCCTGCACCTTGATCCACTGCTTAGAGGGAATGAAACCGGGATGCTTACCAATAGCAATAATCCACTCGCTGACCGGAAGAAGCTGTGTAGTTCTTCCCTTTTCCTGGTTCGTGCGGTTGTAGGCCATGATACCGCAGCTTCCGTCAAATGCTTCCTTGGGGAAGAAAATCTCCGCTTCCTTTTCTATGAAGTAGTTGTAGGCATCTTCGTCTGCAACCATATAGACAGGATTCTGCAAGATCGCCTTGATTGCAAAGCGGGTAAAGTCCTTTCCCTGCTTGGTTTTGATTCGCTGCCGCAGCAACTCTGCATCCACAGCGGTCAAAGAATCCGTTTCTATATAGAGGTCAAAAATCATTTTAGGAATCTCGATTTCCTCAGGAATCGGGATCAGCTTATAAGATTTCCGTTCTTTTCCGTCAATGGTGATCTTACTGACGGAACCGGATTTGAAGCCGGTGGGCGTATTGCCGCCCAGCCAGCGACCGGTCTTTGCCAATTCGTGCATATTATCCCGGATACGCTCAGCAATGGTTTCACGCTCTAGCTGGGAGAACACGGAGATAATAAACATCATGGCTCTGCCCATAGGGGTGCTGGTGTCGAACTGCTCCTTAATGGATACGAAAGATACATCCAGCTTGGTCAGTTCATCGATCAGCCCCGTAAAGTCACTGATATTACGGCTGATTCTGTCCAAGCGATAGACTACAATTGCCTTGAATTTGCGCTTACGCACTTCCTCCATCATCCGTTTGAAGTCCGGTCTTTGCAGATTACCGCCGGAGAATCCCTCGTCCTCAAACACAACACAGCGATCCACATATTCCTCGCCGAACATATTGCGGACATACTCTTTACAGAGTTCCACCTGATTGCCAATACTTTCACCCTTGCCAGTGAACTTGGATTTACGGGAGTTATTTGTACTATTATATCACAGCGCAACTAATGTGTAAACAGGAAGATATCGATGTGGGATGTGGCAAGTGTGTTTGAAGAATCAGGCAACACTGGAAACTGACAGGCCACACTATCAGTTTCCAAAAAAAGAAAGGCCACCTGGCTGCGCTAACGCTCAGTCAGGTGGTCTTGTTATGCTTACACATCGCCAAGATACGCTTCATACAGTTTTTCTACATTCTCTTTCGCGGCATTTTCAAACCGCTCGTATGCATCCAAAAGGGTCTGTCCCCTGGATGTCAAGACACTTCCGGCCCCGGAAGGACCGCCTTTGTTTCGCAGCAGCAGCGGATAACCTAACGCCTCTTCCACAAAATCGAACATATTCCAGGCAGTGGAATAGGAGATCTGCATACGGCTGCAGGCATCCCGAACGGATTGGGTCTCCCGGATCTGACGCAGCAGTGTTATCAGTTTTGTATCCAACAGCTTTTTTCCCCGGCTGATGGTGAACTCCGAAACCAAACGGGTCAGTTTTCGCTCATGGTCTGCAATGAAGTTCTTCTCTGCCTCAGTAGCAGGCAGAATCACCCCTATATCTTCCACAGGCAGGGAAACAAAACCAGGCAACGCAGCCATCGCTGCCATATCGGACGCAGTACAAACCCGGTGGGCACAACTGCTCTTTATGAGCAGCGGCTGTCCGTTCTGTCCGCCAAAGCAAGGTAGTACCATATTTTCCGCAGATGCTAACATATCCACCAGAGCATCCGGATCCACAAGGGGATAGTCTGCATCCATCAAAAAATCCAATCGCATTTATCTGCCAGGGAATGAATGCCTAAGGAAATGGAGGTACCCTGGTTTTCCGGCTGTGGATTCTGTAGAAAGAATACGCCATACTGGGCAAGCTGCTTTTCCATTTTCTTGTCGGACGGTCCCATAACCACTGTGATCCGTATCACACCGGTTTTCTGAAGGGTTGCAATCATTCTTTGGGCAACGGTAATCTCGCCTGAGGGCAGCAAGGGATTGGCGTTTTTGCCCGCTGCAATCAAAACAGCGCCGAGCTTCACTATGGTCACCTCCTGTATGTAAAAAGGAGGGATTCCAATGAATCCCTCCCCAATCGATGTTATCCGCAGGGAAGGCCACTGCCAGCATTCACTTCCTCATTTAGATAACTATATTATATTTCAAAAAGCGGATGCTTCAAGCAACCTGAAACACTTCCGTGCGAAACGGCACGAAAACGAACCAATTTGCACATAAGTATCACAGCCGCAGGATGTGCCGTTTTCCCATATACATGGGGCGGTCAGAATGCCGACACAAAGACGCGTGTACAACTACCTCCAAATCAGCGTATAGCGGTGTTACTGCATCGTGGATTCGTGCTTCCAGACCTGGGCACACCGTCCGGGCTTCGATGGTCAAACTTCCGTCCAGAGAAGCACGGTAGTCCACCAGCCCTTCGATCCGGAAGCACGCGCTGTCCAGGTCCTCTATGGAGATTTCACCATCACGGCGGGAAACGGTGTCCAGACGCTTGGTAACACTACCGCAGGGGCAGGGTGGCAGAATCCGGGTGTAGTCGCCGGTTTTATAGCGAATCAGCGGCATGGCATCGGCGCCGATGGTGGTAATTACCAGTTCGCCGTATTCTCCATCGGGCTGCACATTGCCGTTTTCATCGATGATCTCGGCAATAATATGGTTCTCCCGCAGGTGCATACCCTTGTGAGCAGAACAAGTCACCGCGCCGCCCAAACCGCATTCCCGACTACCGTAATGGGGATAGAGCTTACTCCCAAGCATCTTCTCCAGCTCGGTCATAACCCCTTTGGGGCAGGCATCACCGGAAACCAGCGCTCTTTGGATGGGGAGTTCTTCTCTGTACATTCGCGCAAGGCCCAATAAAGTCACCGGAAAACCGATATAGGTTTCCGGATGCGTATCTTCTACCAGCGAAATCAGTTCTTCCCAGGTTTGGCCAAATCCGGCCTTGATGGGAATACCGCCTAACCTTTCTACCGCTTTAGCAATCAAGTCACCCAATCCAAAGGGTCCGGTAAAAGGAAAGGCAATCAAGCACTTCTCCCCTTTAGAAAGCATTTCCGAAATACCGGCAGCAAAGAACCCCACCGTGTGTTCTGTGTCTGTATCTGTGTAAAAAACCCGTTTGGCAGGGCCCGTGGTACCGGAAGTAGCACCGGAGATCACACGGCTCACCTCTGATTGGGAGGTAAGCAGAAATTTCCCCGATTGCTCCGCCAGCATTTGGGGTGTGGTAAAAGGTAATGTTTGCAGTTCTTGCAGGCTGTTTAGTTTTGTCGGTAGGTTTGTATAAAATCTACTCTGCTGCGCCAAGCGACTTAGCATTTGGTTCAATCGCTTCAGCTGCAAAGTCTCTAAGCCCTCCCGGGTAAGTTCCGGGAGGGCTTCGGTTTCACAGATCCAGTTTTCTAAATTTGTTTTTTTCATTTTCGATAAAGTGAACGTCCGTGGATATCCGTCAAGTTATAAGCACAGAAAGGCACCATGCCCTTCTCCGTGTCTACTTCACAGATATAACAGCGACGCAACCGGTCCAAGTCTAAATTATAGGCATCCTGGAACACCATACCGGATACGGTAAAGGTATTTTCCACAGTCTGCTGCAGGAATACGTCCAAAGAGGATGTTGCTTCATCCCCATCGCAGCAACTGGCTTTGCCACTCCACTGTTGGGATACGAAATCCCTGGCCTCGCTGGATTTTACACAGCAGCATTGGCTTTTTCTGCGAGGCAGCGCTTTTATCGTGCCATCTTTCTTTCGCATAAAGCTGGCGTGGAAGGAGCAGTAAGGACTTTCCGCACCGCCACCGCCAAAGTCCGTGATTTTCATCAGTCCCTCAGTCTGCGCTTCGATTCTGCGCAGTACCGCGGGGATCGTAAGCCGTACTTCCGGTGCTTCCAGACCGCAGCGCCCAAAATAGGAGATGGGCTGGATATGGACACCGCGAACATGGGGTGCGCGGCTAAGCGCAAACCGCAGAATATCACCCAAGGTGTGATCATTAACCCCGGGAGCAACCGTAGGCACCAGTACCACAGGAAGACCTGCTTCCTTACAGTTGTCGATGGCTTTCAATTTGATTTCCAGTAAATCCGCACCACGGAGTGTCCGGTAAATGTTGTCATCCAAACCGTCAAACTGCAGAAATGCCACACTGACACCGGCATTTACCAAATGCTTGGCATAGCCAGCCTCATTGGCAAGACGGATACCGTTGGTATTCAGCTGGAAAAACGAAAAACCTTTTTCTTTGCCCAAGGCAATGATGGCATCCAGGTCATCGCGCATCGTTGGCTCTCCGCCGGAAAGCTGGATATTAAAGGGGCCACCCCGCTCCATCAGCAAATCATACTGCTTGCTGATTTCCTCCAGGGAAAGGTCTTTTGGCTGTTGTTCTCCTGCGGAAGCAAAGCAGACGGGACATCTCAAGTTGCAGCGATTGGTCAGTTCCAGCAGCACGCAGCAGCCGTCCCGCTCATGATTTTGGCACAGGCCGCAGTCATAGGGGCAACCTTTTTCCACCGGTTGCGCCCGAACGGGGATCACCGTACCGTCCACATCATTCGCCGCCCAGTTTACATAACTTTCCAAATCACCCTCCCAGATGAGGGTGCGGAAACTGCCGTGTTCCCAGCAGCGTTTTTCCATATAGAGATTGCCGTCTTCCCCTACCGCTTCCCCTACCGCTTTCTGCGCCGGAATTTTTGCCAGGCACACAGGGCAGACCGACATTGTCTTACCGATCAGCATTATATTAACCCTCTTGCTTCCAGGATCTCCATACATTTCTCGTAAGTAGACGCGATAATGCCGGGGCAATACTGGACTTTTTTGGCAGGGTTATTGCCCACAATATCCCGACAGTCGGTGGCAGTGTACTGAAATTCCATCTCATCGATAAACCACTTTGTAAATTCACCCATGGCACCCTTGTGGTGGGGGCTGTCATAATCGGTATCGCCGGGTTTTCCGGTAAACCAGGACAGCAGACAGCAACCTGCCGCCATACAGCCGCAGATATCACCGCTGCCGCCAATGCCGCCGTTTAAGCCCTGCATACAGCGGATCAGTGCGGGATTTTCCTCACCGATGGTATCCAGCAGCAAAATACCCAGGATCTGACCGCAGGCATAGCCGTAGCGACTGAGTTCCATAATTCTCTCTTCCAGGTCCATGGTTCACATCCTTTCACAGATAAAGAGTACATAACTGACTTTCTTGCCGGTGGGGACACATACATTGTCCTGCGTCCACAGGGCTTCCAGGTAGTACGTTTTCCATTCCTCGGTCATGTCTTCCATGTGCCGCACCGCAAAGCCCGCCTTGCGGCAATCGCTCAACAGCTGCACCACATTCTCCGTCACATCGGAAAACACCAGTTTACCGCCTTTACGCAGCAATCGGGAGGCCTCCTGCAAACTACCTGCCACATTGCCGCTGACATAAAAGCTGCACTGGCTGAGGATACCGTCAAAGAAGCCATCCTGCCAGGGGGCTTCCAGGAAATTGCCCCGGGTCACATCTTTGCCTCTGGGCGCAAGATCAATGCCCTCAGCGCTGTAGCCTAAGCTGCGCAGCAAGCGGACGGTTTCTCCGTCACCTGCACCCATATCCAGCCATTTGCAGGGGGCTTCCAGAAAGGCCAGTTCAATCAGATAGCGGCTGTGCTTTTCGCCGCCGGGGTGCCGGAGCATCACTTATCCTCCAGGGCTTTCTCCACGGAAAGCACCTTGCCAAGAGCCAATTCCTCGGGAACATACACGAAGCCGCATTGGGGGCATACCGGCAGTTCCACGGGAAAACCGTTATCCAGATACATAAACTTTGCCTTGCCCTTCTGCAGGGGCACCTTGCACTTCATACAGGTGAGCTTTCCCTCCGGGTCGATCACATAGTAAGTTTTTTCTGTTGCCATAGTGCGCTCCTTACTCTCTGTTGAAAACTTTCATCCGGTGGCTGTAGGCTCCGTGAACCAGGTAGCCGGTTTCCGTTTCGGTGTACTTGACCCAGAAGGTCACATTGCCAAGTCTTGCCCGGGTGATGCACAGGTGGGTCTCACCGTCCAGAATGGCTTCGCCGGTTTCCCGCAGGGACTGAAGCACCCGCACCACATCAGACTGGAGGATCATCCGGTCGTCCATCATCTCGGTGGCTTCCGGGGTATATTCGATGGTAAAGCCAAGCTCCACGGCATTTACCTCCTCATTCCAAAGTTCTTTCAGCAGCTGCTGCTTGAGGCCAAGGCGGTTATACCGCTTGGCGCTGATATCGGGGCAGTGGTCGGCAGAGGTGCCGTACACCAGTTCCAGCAGGTGCATAGACTCTCTGCCCTCTCTGGCAAACCGGTCGCGGCAGGCCATACAGTAAGAAAGATAGGGCAGGTCAGAGCGCTCCAAGCACTTGTCTGTCATCTTCTTTGCCACTTCCCGGTTGGTGTACTGGGTCAGGCCGCCATAGCCGCAGCAGGGGGATTTATCACCGCTGTATTCGGTGTCTTCCACTTTACAGCCCAAGCTCTCCGCGATCCGGCGGATACTCTGCTGGGTATCGTGGTCACCCCTTGCGCCGCAGGCATCGTGAATGGCAATGGGTTTGTCCGCCCGCTGGGCTTTTTCGGGAAGGCCAATCTTCTCAAGGATCTCCCAGATTCCCACATTTTCATAGCGGGAGAGTTCTTTTCTGCAGGTGGGGCAGCCGGCGATCACCGTAGGATTATCCAGTTCTGCCATTTTTTCATCCAGGAAACGGATGGTGTCTTCCTGCATTTCATACCGGCCGGCCCAATCGCAGATGGCACCGCAGCAACCCAGCATCAGCGCCACACCGCCCTCCAGGCGGTCACACAGATCCAGGTATGCCGCTCTGACGGTAGCCGGCGCAATCGCCGTGGCCTGGCAGCCGGGGAAGAACACATATTTGCAGGTATCATATCCCGGTTGCTTCCGGCAGAGGAAGGCCTCTTCATTAGAAAAGGCCATGTCCATCAAGGCAAATTCATGAACAGCCAGCGACATTTTTCCTGTGTAGACCATATTCTGCCGGGCCATATGACAGACTTCCGCCATGTCATAGCCGTTGGGGCACAGGACACTGCACTGGCCGCACAGGCTGCAGGCATTGATAGGGCCGTTCATCATATGGTCGCCCATAATGATAGACACATTATTGTAGATCTCACGGGTGAGAATGCGGGGGAATTTCTTATAATGCTGCAAATAGGCACAGCCTTTAATGCATTCATCGCAGTGGCACTGGATGCAGCGGCCTGCCTCGGCGATAGCACCTTCCCTGCTGTTACACTCGATTCGGCTTGTAGGTTCGATGCCTTCCAGATTGGTATACAGCCGGGTCTGGACGCTGCCCTCTTCACCTCTGGTATTGCTGGGATCCAGGTTCTGGGCCATACGGTCGGCAGAGAGCGCTGCTTTCTTAGCACCGAACGCGGCGCCCAGGATACCCTCAGTCTTACCGGTGATGAGCTTATACTCTCTTGCCACCATCACTGCTTCGTCAACGGCAAGGTCGGGATGGAGCATGTTCGCCACTTCATAAGACGCACATTTCAAATCATAGGGTTCTGCATAGGCTGCAGTCACATCCGCATTCCAGACGAATTGAATGTCCATCTTCTTGAGGGCAGCCACCGATGCTTCCTGTATAGGTGCAGGCAGCATAGGAATTACGGCAGCAATCAAAGAAGCATCGTCTTCATGCTCCGTGTACACCGTCACCGGGTACATCTTCTTTGCCAGTTCTCCTGCCAGGAACAGGCTGAACAGGTCGGTCCCAAATACGGCGCACTTTTTCGTCTTCTTCCGCAGGAAGCCTTTCTTCCGGGGCATCTCGCCGTACTGAACTGCGGCTGCCTCCAACTGCCGGATGGCAATACCCTCACCTAAGGCGCAGAGCTTGCACTTGCCCTCACAGGGCGCCTCACAGCCGGCGGAGAGAATGTGGGGGAACGGGGTGATCTTATCATACAGTGCCAAGGCTTTGGTAAAATCTCCCGCTGCCACCGCGGCCATCATAGCTTTGGTATCCAGTTTCAGAGGGCAGGCGGCATTGCAGTAAGCAGACTGCTCATGTACGCAGGCAGACTCCCGCGCTTCCAGTTCCTCTTTGCCGAAAAGCTGTTTTTGGCGGTATACATGGGTGGAGAGCCGTTCTTCAATGATCATAAGGATTCCTCCTTTGGGCGCAGTGGAAATATATCCCGGAAAACGCAAATGCTGGATTCCCGCTTTCCGCAACATATTTGAAAATAGAGGGGCGGCTATACCGCCCCTCCATTATAACATAACTCGGGCTATTTGTGAAATTGTATCTTACAGTTCCTTCAGAGCTGCCAGGACCACCTCGGGCAGTGCGGGAATGCGGGTGATACGAGCGCCGGTAGCGTTGTAGATCGCATTCAGGATTGCGGGGTGAGGTGCATCCAGAGGAGCTTCGCCGCAGCCAGCAGCACCGTAGGGGCCGTTGGGACGAGGAGTCTCCAGGTAGTGCAGTTCGATGTCATCGGGAATGTCCTTGGGATAAGGAATACCGCAGCCCTTCAGGCTGGTGTGCTTGGTCAGGTCATCGAAGTCCTCGGTCAGAGCCAAGCCGATGCCCTGTGCCAGGCCGCCGTAGAAGTTGCCGTCAACCAGCAGCTTGTTCATGATGGTACCCACGTCAGCAACGCAGGTGAACTTCTCAACGGTAACCTTACCGGTCTGGGTATCGACGCAGACCTCGGGCAGGAACAGGGTGTACATATAGGTTGCGAAGGGCTCGCCCTGAGAGGTAGCCTGATCAACGGGGTGAGTTGCGCAGTAGTCGCAGACCCAGTTGCCCAGAACCTTGGTCTCAATGCCTTCAGCCTTCATTTCGTCGTAGGTACGGTAGGTGCCGTCTTCCTTCTTCATTGCAGCAACCAGGTTTTCTGCTGCCAGACGGCAAGCGTTACCGGACATAACCTGGCTGCGGGAACCGCCTGCGGGGCCGGAGTTGGGAGTGTACTTGGTGTCGTTCATAACGAGCTTGATCTGCTCGGGCTTGATGCCTGCCTGGCGCAGAGTCTCGTGAGCGGACATCAGAACGCCCATATCAGCGCCCTGGCCGTGATCTTCCCAAGAAGCGTACATAGTGACGGTGCCGTCGGGATTCAGCTCAGCGTAAGCCTGGGATGCGTCAACGCCGTCCAGACCGCAGCCGTAAACACCGGAAGCAACACCGATACCGTACTTGTAGCGGCCATCGGAGGCAGCGTTCTTCTCAGCAACGCGAGCCTTACCTGCCTCGTACAGAGGACGAGCCATCTTGTACATTTCTTCCAGGCAGTAGACATCGGGCGCGTAGCCGGTGGGGATGGTGGACTTTTCAGATTCCTTGTAGCAGTTCAGCTCGCGGATATCGAAGGGATCCATGCCCATCTTGGCGGCCAGAACGTCGATGGCGATTTCAGAGCCCATGAAGGACTGGGGAGAACCGTAAGCACGGAATGCAGAGCCCCAGGCGTGGTTGGTGAAGACGGTCTGGGACTTGTTGCGGATGGTGGGGATGTCGTAGCCTGCGCCAACGAACTGGCTCAGACGGTGAGTCAGCAGATCGCCGAACTCGGAGTAAGGACCGTGGTCGATGTAGTTGTTGCCCCACAGACCCAGCAGCTTGCCGTTTTCGTCGGCAGCCAGCTTGATGTTCATGAAGCCGGGGGAACGCTTGCCGGTGTAGGTGATGTTCTGGAACTGGTTGAAGACCAGGGACACGGGCTTGCCGATAATCTTGGCAGCTGCGCCCAGGATGGCTTCGTTGGTGGGGGAGAACTTGTAGCCGAAGGTGCCGCCGGCGTGGTTCTGAACGATTCTCAGCTTGTCCATGGGAACGCCGATGCCGTCAGCGATCATGGGCATATGCAGGTGGATACCGATGGACTTGGAGTGGACAGTGACCATGCCGTCTTCGTCGATGTATGCGTAGCCGCAGTCGGGCTCTAAGTGCAGGTGGGGCTGGCGGGAGCAGTAGGACTCGATCTCAACCACATTGGGAGCGTCATCGAAGTCGATATCGGGGCCCTTGATACAGTTGGTCTCATAGTAAGCGTTGGGAACACCGGGATGGATCTCGATTGCGTCTTCGGCAATGGCGTCCATGGCGTTCATGTAAGCGGGCAGCAGCTCGATGTCGACCTTGACAGCATCAGCAGCGGCACGGGCATGGGCCTCGGTGTCAGCAGCAACGATGGCAATGGCATCGCCGAACTGGAAGATCTTCTCGTCACACAAAACGGGACGGTCCCAACCGTCACACTTGTTGTTCAGAGGCAGCATGACCAGGCCGTTGATACGGTTCTTGCCGCCTGCAGCCACGATGTCCTTAGCGGTGATGATCTTGTAAACGCCGGGCATCTTCTCAGCTTCTGCGGTGTCAACACCCTTCAGCAGAGCGTGGGAAACGTTAGCCTGTACCAGAGCCAGGCGCAGGGTGCCTTCGGGCATCTTCAGAGCGTCGTCAGCGCCGAAGTCCCAGGTACCCGTAACCTTCTGGGCAGCGGAAGGACGGACGTACTTGGTGCCGATGATGGAGTCGCCGGTGGGCTTGAAGACCAGGTCTTCCTTGGTGATCTCTCCGCGGTAAACGCGGGCAGCGTCCATAACAGCGTCCACCAGAGGCTTGTAACCGGTGCAGCGGCACAGGTTACGGTTCTTCTGGAACCAGTCACGGACTTCTTCACGGGTGGGAGCATTGTTGTTGTCCAGCAATACCTTTGCGGTCATAATGAAGCCGGGGGAGCAGAAGCCACACTGCGCACAGCCGTGAGCCATCCAGGCGACCTGCAGGGGATGCATATCGGAGATGGTACCGATGCCTTCGATGGTGGTGATCTCAGCGCCGTCCTTGATCTTGCTGAGCTTCATCAGGCAGGAACGGGCGACCTTGCCGTCCACGATGACGTTACAAGCGCCGCAATGGCCTTCGCCACAGCCGATCTTACAACCGGTCAGCAGCAGGCGCTCACGCAGGAAGATGGCCAGAGTTTCGTTCTCATTGACCATCATGGTGCGCTGAACGCCGTTGATAACAAATGTCTTTCTAATCATATTGTTTTCTCCTCAAATTCTTCTAATTTTGGGGATTTACGCGTGGGTACCGCAGGGATCTTCATCGGGGCCACCCCCAGTTAAGTCCTGCATACGCTGCATGCCTCTGGCAGAATAAAAAACCAGCTGGGAAATACTGCCGTCCAGGTTCTCTCCCCGAAGCACCAGACCGTTAGCGGTCTCGTAATAGTCAATGGGGAGGGTACGGCGGTATACTTTCCCGGTTGCCTCATCCGCTACTTCAATGGTTACCTCTTTTGCAGAAATTTCAAAAACCTTTTCTTCCATGTATGTCACCTTCTGCCTT
>UQXG01000043.1 GCA_900544945.1 uncultured Eubacteriales bacterium
ATGTGGGCGTTCAGTACCATCCGGAATTCAAGAGCCGTCCCAACAAGCCCCATCCCCTGTTCCGCGGGTTTATTGCCGCTTCTCTGGGAGGTCGGAAATGAGTATTCATGAGGAATGCGGCGTTTTCGGCGTGTTCAGCCAGCAGCCGGCAGATCTGGCAAGCCTGACCTACTACGGTCTGTACGCCCTACAGCACCGGGGTCAGGAAAGCTGCGGCATTGTGGTCAATGACGATGGGCTTTTCACCGCCCACCATGGCATTGGCCTTGTCAATGAGGTCTTCTCCCACCGGGAGCTGGAAAGCTTCCCAAAGGGACAGATCGCCGTAGGCCATGTGCGCTACGGCACCACCGGCGGTGTAACCATGCGCAACTGCCAGCCTATCCAGGTCAATCACCTGAAGGGCAAGCTGGCCATCGCCCACAACGGCAATTTGAGCAACGCTCTGACTCTGAGAAATTCTCTTGAACTGTCAGGAGCCATTTTCCACTCCACCTCGGACACGGAGACCATCGCCTATGTGATTACCCGGGAGCGGATAGCCGCTCCCTCCATCCAGGAGGCGGTTTATCGGGCCATGGCCAAACTGGAGGGAGCCTATTCTCTCGTGATGATGTCCTCCACCAAGCTTATCGCCGTCCGGGATCCCCACGGCTTCCGGCCGCTGTGCTACGGCAGAACTCCGGATGGCACCTATGTGGTGGCCTCGGAAAGCTGCGCGCTGGCTGCGGTGGGCGCCAGCTTTGAGCGGGATCTGCTCCCCGGCGAGATCGTCACCATCGATAAAGACGGCCTCACCTGCGACCGGCGGTGCTGCGGCACGGCTCCCCAGAAAACCTGCATTTTCGAGTATATTTACTTTGCCCGTCCGGATTCCACCATCGACGGGGTCAACGTCCACGCCGCCCGGGTCAATGCCGGACGGATTCTGGCGAAGGCCTATCCTGTGGAGGCTGACCTGGTCATCGGCGTGCCGGACTCCGGCCTGGATGCTGCCATCGGCTACGCCCGGGAGTCCGGGATTCCCTACGGCATCGGTCTGATAAAGAACAAGTATATCGGACGCACCTTCATTTCTCCCGGTCAGGATCACCGGGTAGATCAGGTAAAAATCAAGCTCAGTCCCATCGAAAGCGAGCTTCGGGGCAAGCGGGTGGTTCTGGTGGACGACTCCATTGTCCGGGGCACTACCTGCGCCCGGATTGTGTCTCTGCTGCGAAGCGCGGGCGCAAAAGAAATCCACATGCGCATTTCCGCCCCTCCTTTCCTGCATCCCTGCTACTACGGAACGGACATCGATTCCTGTGAAAATCTGATTGCCTGCCAGTACACCATCCCGGAAATTACCAAGATGATTGGCGTGGACTCCCTGGGATACCTGCCTCTGGAGAGCCTTCCGGAGCTGTGCGGCGGCCAGGGCTATTGCAGTGCCTGCTTCTCAGGCCAGTATCCCACCCATATTCCGGAGGATACCCGAAAGGATCAGTTTGAGCAAAAGCTTTCAGGCGGGAAAGGAAACAAAAAAGTATGATTCGTCAGTGTGACAAAAAAATTGTATTGCAGGACGGCACGGAATTCTATGGCTACGGCTTTGGAGCCGCCGGAGACTGCACCGCGGAGATCGTTTTCAACACCTCCATGGTGGGTTATCAGGAAATTCTCTCCGATCCCTCCTATACCGGTCAGGCCATTGTCATGACCTATCCCCTCATCGGCAACTATGGCATGTGCGAGGCGGACTATGAGTCCTGCCGTCCCACCGCCAGTGCCATGATTGTCCGGGAATATAACGACGAGCCCTCCAATTTCCGCTGTGTGGAGACCCTGGGGCAGGTCATGACCCGGTTCGGCATCATCGGCATTGCCGGTGTGGATACCCGGAAGCTTGCCATGCACATCCGGGATCAGGGCACCTGCCGGGTTCTGATTACCAGTGCCGACACCTCCACCATTGCGGCCACCGCCCATTTGCAGACGGTGAGTCTGCCCACCGACCAGGTCAGCCGGGTCAGCACCCCCAAGGCCTGGTTTTCTCCGGCAAAGGCGCCGAAATATCACGTTGCCGCCATTGACTGCGGCATGAAGCGGAACATTGTCCGCAAGCTCAACGACTGGGGCTGTGACGTAACTGTCCTGCCCTGGAACACCACTGCCCAGCAGGTGGAAGCCTTGTCCCCGGATGGAGTATTCCTCTCCAACGGCCCCGGAAACCCGGAGGATGTGCCCTGTGTGGCTCAGCTTGTCCGTCAGCTTCGGGGGAAATACCCCATTTTCGGCATCTGCCTGGGTCATCAGATTCTGGCACTTTCCTACGGCGCCCGCACCTATAAGCTGAAATTCGGCCATCGGGGCGGCAACCATCCGGTCAAAAATCTGCTCAGCGGCAAGGTAGAAATCACCTCCCAGAATCACTCCTATGCAGTGGATTTGGAAAGCCTTTCCCAAACGCCCTTGGAAGCCACCCATGTGAATCTGCTGGACGGCACGGTAGAAGGTCTTCGCTGTGAGGCCGATCACGCTTTCAGCGTTCAGTACCACCCGGAAAGCGCCCCGGGCCCCCAGGACAGCGACTATCTCTTCGGAGAATTCATCCGGATGATGGAGGAAACCAGACATGCCTAAGCGGACAGACATTCATAAAATTCTGGTCATCGGCTCCGGCCCCATTGTCATCGGCCAGGCCGCGGAATTTGACTACGCAGGCACTCAGGCCTGCCTGGCACTGAAAGAAGAGGGCTACGAGGTGGTTCTGTGCAACTCCAACCCTGCCACCATTATGACCGACCCGGCCATTGCGGACAAGGTCTATATGGAGCCTCTGACCCTGGAATATATCGCGAGAATTGTCCGGTACGAACGGCCGGATGCCATCATTCCCGGCATCGGCGGTCAGACCGGTCTGAACCTTGCCATGCAGCTGGAAAAGAAGGGCATTCTCCGGGAATGCCGGACGGAGCTGCTGGGTACTCCCAGCCGAAGCATCGAGCAGGCCGAGGATCGGGAGCTGTTCAAGGAGCTGTGTGAGCGCCTGGGCGAGCCGGTGCTCCCCTCTCAGATTGCCTGCTCCATGGACGAAGGCCTGAAGGCTGCCCAGGAAATCGGCTATCCCGTGGTTTTGCGCCCTGCCTTTACCCTGGGCGGTACCGGCGGCGGCTTTGCCGACAATGAGGAAGAGTTCCGGGAGATCATGAAAAATGCCCTGGTGCTCTCCCCTGTCCACCAGGTGCTGGTGGAGAAGAGCATCAAGGGCTACAAGGAAATCGAGTACGAGGTCATGCGGGATGCCAATGACACCGCCATCGCCATCTGCAACATGGAGAACCTGGATCCTGTGGGCATTCACACCGGCGACTCCATCGTGGTCTGCCCTTCCCAGACCCTGACCAACAAGGAATACCACATGCTCCGGGATTCTGCCCTGAAGCTCATCCGGGCTCTTGGCATTCAGGGCGGCTGCAACGTCCAGTTTGCGTTGGATCCCAATTCCTTCCAGTATTACCTCATCGAGGTAAACCCCCGGGTTTCCCGGAGTTCCGCTCTGGCTTCCAAGGCCTCCGGCTACCCAATCGCCCGGGTCTCCGCGAAGATCTGCGTGGGCATGACCTTGGACGAGATTCGTCTTGCCAACACCTGCGCCGCCTTTGAGCCGGCTCTTGACTATGTGGTCACTAAAATGCCCCGGTTCCCCTTCGACAAGTTCTCCGACGCCAACAACCGTCTGGGCACCCAGATGAAGGCCACCGGCGAGACCATGAGCGTGGGCCGCACCTTTGAAGAGAGCCTTCTCAAGGGCATCCGCTCCCTGGAAATCGGCATTATGCACCTGCATATGAAGAAGTTCGACGACTGGGACAAAGACGCTCTCATGGCCTACATTCCCATCGGCACCGACGACCGGATCTACGCCATCGCTCAGCTGCTCCGGCTGGGAGCCGGGGTGGACGAAATGGCGCAGGCTACCGGCATTGACCGGTTCTTCCTAAGGAAGCTGCGGAACATCATTCAGATGGAAGCCTTCCTGAAAGACCACGTTTCCGATTCCGCCGCTCTCTTTGCGGCGAAGAAAATGGGCTTTTCCGATGCCGCCGTTGCCAAGCTCTGGGGCGTTTCTCCCCGGAAAATCTACGAAATTCGCAAGGAGAAGAACATTTTCCCGGGTTACCGGATGATCGACTCCTGCGCCGCTGAGTTTGACAGCTATATTCCCTATTTCTACTCCACCTACGAGTCGGAAAACGAATCCATCGTGGCTCCCCGGAAGAAGGTCATCGTTCTGGGCTCCGGCCCCATCCGCATCGGCCAGGGTGTGGAATTCGACTACTCCACCGTCCACGCGGTGAAGACCATCCGGGAAGCAGGCTACGAGGCCATCATCATCAACAACAACCCGGAAACCGTCTCCACGGACTACACCACCGCGGATAAGCTCTATTTTGAGCCCCTGACCGCCGAGGATGTGATGAATATCGTGGCATTGGAGCAGCCCGACGGCGTAATTGCCTCCCTGGGCGGTCAGACCGCCGTGAATCTGGCTCAGCCCCTGACCGACCTGGGCGTGAACATCATCGGCACCGACTGCGCCGCCATTGAGAAGGCGGAAAATCGGGATGCCTTTGAAAAGCTGCTGCTGGAACTGGATATTCCCCAGCCTACGGGCAAAGCCGTCACCCGGATTGAAGACGGGGTCGCCGCGGCCAAGGCCATCGGCTATCCCGTGCTGGTGCGCCCCAGCTTCGTTCTGGGCGGTCGGGCCATGCAGATTGTCTCCGGTGAGGCGCAGCTGCGCCACTATCTGCAAACCGCAGTGGAAATCGACGCGGACAAGCCGGTGCTGGTGGATAAGTATATCCGGGGCAAGGAAGTGGAAATTGACGCCATCTGCGACGGGGAGCAGGTCTTTGTTCCCGGCATTATGGAGCTGGTGGAGCGCACCGGCGTTCATTCCGGCGACTCCATTTCCGTCTATCCCCCCTTCTCCATTTCCAATAAGGTCAAGGGCATTATCCTGCAATATGCCAGAAAGCTGGGCCCGGCCATCGGAATCAAGGGACTGTTCAACATCCAGTTTATCGTTGACCCCCAGGAAAATGTGTATATCATTGAGGTCAACCCCCGTTCCTCCCGGACGGTGCCCTTCCTGAGTAAGGCCACAGGCTACCCTCTGGCGGATATTGCCACCCTGGTTGCCCTGGGGCACAGCCTCCACGATCAGGGCATTGACCTGCTGTATCCGGATGAGAAGAAACGTTACTACGCCAAGGCACCTGCCTTCTCCTTCTCCAAGCTCCGTGGTCTGGACGCTTATCTGTCCCCGGAGATGAAGTCCACCGGCGAGGCCATCGGCTACGACAATTCCATTACCCGGGCACTGTACAAGGCGCTTCAGGCCTCCGGCGTGAAGCTGCTGAATTACGGTACCGTCTTTGCCACCATTTCCGATGAGGACAAGCCGGAGGCACTGCCGCTGATTCGCCGGTTCTATCAGCTGGGCTTTAACATCGAAGCCACTCCGGGCACGGCTTTGTATCTTCGGGAGGCGGGCATCAAGACCCGCAGCCGGATCAAGGTGGACGACGGCTCCACGGAGATTCTGGACGACATCCGTTCCGGCTTTGTGTCCTACGTCATCAACACCATGGATGTGCGCAGCGAGGATGCCCACACCGGTTCCAGTCAGATTCGCCGGTGCGCCGTAGAAAACGGCGTGACCATCCTCACCTCTCTGGACACCGTCCGGGTGCTCCTGGACGTGCTGGAAGAGATCACACTGGGGATTGCTACGATTAACGATTAAAAAATTGCGTAATAGTGCCCTGGACGAAAGTCCAGGGCACTATTGCTTATATCAAGGTACTTTTTCAAAATGCTATGTCACTACAAACCAATGTATAGACTGGTGTGGCAATTCATTCATCAGGCCTTCCCCTGGGAGGGGAAGGTGCCCGGAGGGCGGATGAGGTCGAATCTAATCTAAAACAAAGTGTTGACCATATACTCTAACACTCACTAAAGCTTTCGGTGCTGGTTCCTCCGGAGGCAATTTTCTTGTCCCGGCAAGAAAATTGATAAGTAAGCGGGCTTAAGTAACCGATGATGAAATCGGCAAGAGCTAACGGCGAGAGATTTTGTCACGAATGAAAGTTTGAAAAGCGCCGGAATACTGTATGTATTTCAAGCTTTTCAAACTGCACAGTCGGGGCAAAAGATCCGCTGATAGCCGCAGACGATTTCATCATCGGTTACTTAGGGGGCGCTGCCGAAAAGCCGCCCCCTTAAGAATCCCCCGGCCGCATCGCCGGAAGTGCGTCAGGATGTCTTGGGTTGCTATTAGGGCGTGTGTCGGAAATATGTGGGTAGAATGAAGGGCTTTTATGCCCTTTAGGCTTTCTTAATGGGATGGCGAATGACGGTTTTCCGCTTCTCCGGGGCGGTCTTTTGGGGGTCTGACAGATAGATTTCGTGGTGAAGCCGTCCTTCGCTGAAATCGTTGACATAGCCATTGGCTTCCAGGAAAGCGTCCATGGCGGCAACGGCAGCCGGCTCCTCATCGTAAGAACCCACATGGAGCATCTGTACGCACAGCCCCTCTTCTACGGTTAAAAATTCCGCACAGGAGCAGTTCATCTTCTTCTTTTTTGCCGCCGTTTCCACCGCCCAGTCAAAATCCGCGCGTGTCACAAAATCCGGCAGACGGAGGATGGAAATCCAGGAAAATCCCGCCTTATTTCCATAATCCACGCCACCGTCAACACCGTCCTGCCACCAGAAGCCCTCCAGAGGCGGCACGACGTATTCGAAAAAGCCGGGGATTTTGTAGTCCGTTCTATAGCTCATTTTCAGGGTGTAGGCCACGGCATACAGAACACCGATGGCCTGCTGGTAGGCTCCCCCTTCCTCATTGGGGTCGCCCTGACCCCGGACGGCAATGTAATTGGCGGCGGGCAAGATTACGATCTCCGGCTTGCCCTTTGGCTGATAGAATTCCTTGTATTCCTTCTTGAAATCAAAGGCCATCCTTTTTCCTCCAATCATATTCGACGATTTGTTCGGCTTCATTCTACCATAGATCATCCTAAAAAGCAAGTGCGACCCCGGCGAATTTCGCCGGGGCCGCGTTCTTATTCATACTATTTCTTAATAAAATGATTTCATCATTTTATTCTGCCGTTTTACGGCAGACCGCCTGGGCGGCGGTAAGAAATGTATTGACTTCGTTTTTTAGCGGCAGTGGCCGCTGGCCGCATTCCTGCGGCCTAATAAAACGCTTTTAAGCGTTTTATTAAAAACTCGTATCAGACGGTTTCGATTTTCATGGTATTGGTGTTGCCCCGCTCACCGTTCACCGGACCACCGGTGAGCACCAGATTGTCGCCGGGCTGAAGGTTCAGCACCCGGGTGGCTTCCTTCTTGGCGTAGTAGAACATGACTTCCATGCTGGGGAACTGATCTGCCATCACGGGGGTCACGCCCCAGCTCATGGACAGCCGCCGCCAGATCTTCCGGTCGGTGGTCATGCCGATAATGTCCACAGGAGTGCGGAACCGGCTGACCAGCATGGCGGTTCTGCCGCTGACGGAGCAGACCACAATGGCCTTGGCGTTCACATCGATGGCCATGGAGCAAACTGCATGGGAAATGCAGTCCAGATTGCTCTCGCCCACGAATTCCGTGGTGCGGAAGCGGCACTTGTAGTCCGTGTGCTGCTCGGTGTACTCGGCGATCTCGGCCATGGCCTTCACTGCCTCCACCGGGTACTTGCCCGCGGCGGACTCGCCGGAGAGCATGACACAGGAGGTGCCGTCATAGACCGCATTGGCTACGTCGGAAATCTCCGCCCGGGTGGGACGGGGGTTCTGAATCATGGATTCCAGCATTTCCGTAGCGGTGATGACCCGCTTGCCCAGCATCCGGCACATCCGGGTCAGCTTCTTCTGAACCGCAGGCACCTCCACATAGGGAATTTCCACGCCCAGATCGCCCCGGGCGATCATAATGCCGCCGCAGGCAGAGCAGATCTCCGTCACATTGTCCACGCCGGACTGGTTCTCGATTTTGGCGATGATCTCAATGTCGCTGCCGCCGTTATCATCCAGCAGAGCCTGAATGTCCAGCACATCCTGCTTTGTGGAGACAAAGGAGGCGGCGATGAAGTCCACGCCGTGCTTGATGCCGAAGAGGATATCTGACTTATCCTGCTCGCTGAGGTAAGGGCCGGACATGACCTTATTGGGGAAGGACATGCTCTTCCGGTCGCTGAGGACGCCGCCTACCAGACACTTACAGACAATGTCGTGACCCTGGATGGCCTGCACCTGGAATTTGACCATACCGTTGTTGACGGTGACGGTATCCCCGGGCTTCAGCTCCTTATGCAGGGCCTTATAGTTCACGGCGACCTTGGTCTCGTCGCCGACAATCTCATCGGTGGTGAAGGTAAAATCGCTGCCGTCGGCAATGGTCACCTTGCCGCTTGCGAAGGTGCGAATCCGGTACTCCGGGCCCTTGGTATCCAGCATAATGGCAATGGGCAGACCCAGCTTCTGACGAACCTTCTTGATAAGCTCGATCTTCTTTTCATGCTCCTCATGGGAGCCATGAGAGAAATTCAGCCGGGCCACGTTCATGCCGGCCAGGCACATTTGGGTCAGAGTTTCTTCATTTTCACTGGAGGGGCCGATGGTGCAGATGATCTTCGTTTTTCTCATAAAAACCTCCCGAATCTCTTGTGTTTCTTGATTTCCGTATACGGCGCAATTTTACCACATTTTACTCTGTCCGTCAATCAAATCGGTGTTAAATTTCTACCCGGTAATGACGCAGCCACACATCCAGCTGCAAGAAATAGGCCATAATCTGAGGCCTTCTCATCAGCTGCCCGTACCATGGCCAGGGAGAATCCCCGGACAGGATTTCTACGAGGGTTTCCTTTCGCACCATGGCCCAGACCGGACTGTCGGATTCCATCAGCTGCCGGAACCTGTCGGTGATCAAATCCGTATAATGGGGGTCGAAGGTCTTGGGATAGGGACTCTTTTTCCGCCAGAGAACTTCCTCCGGCAGCAGGCCCGTCATTGCCGCCCGAAGAAGGCCCTTTTCTTTGCCCTGATGCTCCTTGAACTCCCAGGGTACCCCGTACAGATATTCGGCAATCCGCCAGTCGCAGAAGGGCACCCGTACCTCCAAGCCGTGGTACATGCTCATTCTGTCCTTCCGGTCAAGAAGGGTCTGCATGAACCAGCGGAAATTCAGGTTCACCATTTCCTTCATCCGGGTTTCCAGCGCAGATGTACCCGGGAGAATGTCGCTTTCCCGGCAGGTCTGGCGGTAGGCATCCATGACAAATTCCTCTCCCTGCTTCGCACTCCATCCGGGAAGCAGGGCGGCTCGCTGGGCGGTGTTCTGAGCCCAGGGGAAGCCCGTTCGGGAACGCACCTCCGGATCCCGATACCAGGGATAGCCCCCGAAAATCTCGTCGGCGCACTCCCCGGACAGGGCCACCTTGGTGTGCTGCCGGATCTGGCCGCAGAAGGCAAGCAAAGAAAAGTCCACATCCGCCATCCCCGGCAGATCCCGGGCAATAGTAGCGTCCTCCAACGCCTGACACAGATCTTCCGGGGTCAGTACTGTCAGATGCTGCTCCGTGCCGAAAGCCTTGCGCATGATTTCAATATAGGCACTGTCTGCTGAGGGCTGGAATTTGTTGCTTTGGAAGAACCGCTCGTTGTTCCGGTAGTCCACGGAGAAGGTTTTTAAGGTCCTTCCCTGCTTTGCTTCCTCGAGTGCGCAGATGGCCGTGATGATGCTGGAATCCAGACCGCCGGACAGAAAGGTGCCCACGGGCTCGTCGGAAACCATCTGCCGCCGAATGGCGTCCGTCACCAAAAACCGGACGTGCTCGACGGTCTCTTCGAAGCTCTCCCGGTGCTCTCCGTCGGTCAGTTTCCAGTACCGCCTCCCATTCAGTCTACCGTCTTCGTAAAATGCGCAGCAGCCGGGTTCGATTTCCGCCATATCCCGGAAAACCCCGCTGCCTGGCAGCCGCCCGGGGCCCAGAAGAATCAGCTGCGCCGCCCCCTGTTCGTCCAGCCTTGCCTGAACGGTGGGGTATTCCAGAATGGTTTTCATCTCTGAGGCGAAGAGCAGACCGCCTGAATGGCGCATATAAAATAGAGGTTTGACGCCAATTCGATCTCTTGCCAAAAACAGCCGCTTCCGTTTTTCCTCCCAGATGCCGAAGGCGAAAATGCCGTTGAACCGCAAAAGACACCCTTCTCCATACTGGGCGTAGGCGTGCAGCACCACCTCCGTGTCGGAATAGCCCAGGAAGGTATGTCCGGCTTCTTCCAGCTCCTCTCGGATCTCCTCTGTATTGTAGAGTTCGCCGTTGTAGACGATGGTGTATTTTTCCCCTGCCCAAGTCAGGTGCATGGGTTGCTTTCCGCCCTCCGGATCCCGGATAATCAGCCGGGCGTGGAGCAGTGTCGCTTCTTCTGCGGAATAAATTCCTTCCGCATCCGGCCCACGGCGGTGCATGGACTGGAGCATGGCGCCCAGGGTTTTCTCGTCTGCCGGTAATCCGATTATGCCTGCAATCGCGCACATCATTGACCACATCCCTTCACCTGATTATCCTATGTATGTCAATGGTAAAAATGTGCATACTGATAGGGGTGATCGAAGATGAAAAACAGCAAGGAAATTCTGTCCAGCGTGGTAAAAACCGCCCAGATGGGGCAAACCGGTATCCGAAGCGTTCTGGATACCAGTATGCGGCCCTCCCTGCGGAAGGCTCTGGAATCCCAGCTCCGGGAATACGACTCCATTGAGACAGAGGCTCACACCATCGCCTCCCAGCGGGGCTGGGAGCTAAAAGAGCTGGATCCGGGGGTGCGGATGATGACGGACATGATGACCCGGATGAAGCTTCATGGACGGAACACCGACTCCAAAATTGCGGACATGATGATTCAGGGCAATACCCGGGGCATGGTCAAGGGGCTGAAAAACCTCCACCAGTTTCCAAGCTCGGACTCCCAGGTGCAGATGGTTTCCCAGAAGCTGCTGGATTGCGAAACGGCAAATATCCGGCAGATGCAGGGGTATTTGTAAGGTAAGGCGGTGTAGGCAAATCCTGCGCCGCTTTCACAAAAATTCCCCACTGCGCATAGACTAATCCGAAGTATGAAAGGAGTGGATGCCATGTCCGCAACCGGCTACATACAGGTTCGGGCCTACACTAGTTCTGCCCAGTACCCCTTGAAAAACGTTGCCATCGTCATCACAGCTACGGACGGAACCGCCATTGCCATGCGGCTGACCGACCAGAGCGGCAAAATCGCCCCAATCCCCATTTCCGTTCCGCCGCTTGCCGAAAGTCAGTCCCCTGACCCAACCGAACGTCCCTACGCGGTGGTGAATCTCTATGCCCACCTGACAGGCTACGAGCAGACCGAGGCGGAGAATCTTCAGGTCTTTGCCGGAACCACCACCGTTCAGAATCTGGAGATGATCCCATTATCCGAGCTGCCGGATGCCTGGGATCAGACGGTTGTGTTTGACACGCCGCCCCAGAATCTCTAGGAGGCCGCCTATGCCCCAAGTTGCACCCTATATCCCCCAGCGGATTACCGTCCACTTAGGGCCGCCGGATTCCAACGCGGCCAATGTGACGGTCGGCTTTGCCGACTATGTGAAAAATGTGGCCTCCTCCGAAGTCTATCCCACCTGGGAGGAAAGCGCCCTCCGGGCAAACATTCTCGCCATTGTTTCCTTTGCCCTGAACCGGGTGTACACGGAATTTTACCGGAGCCGGGGCTATGATTTCGATATCACCAACTCCACCGCTTACGATCAGTTTTTTGTCAATGGTCGCAGCTATTTTGAGAACATCTCCCGGCTTGTGGATGAGCTGTATACCAGCTATCTCCGACGGCCTGGCCTTGTGGAGCCTCTGGCCGCCAAATTCTGCAACGGCACCACCGTCACCTGTGATGGCCTAAGTCAATGGGGCAGCCAGAATCTTGCCCGGCAGGGCTTCACCTCCACGGAGATTCTGCGCAGCTACTATGGCGACGTGGAAATCGTGACCAATGCTCCGGTGCAGGGCATCACCACCTCCTACCCTGGGGTGCTTCGCCGGGGCACCACCGGCCCCAGCGTGGTGGTGGTTCAGGTGATGCTCAACCGGATCTCCCAGGCCTATCCGGCCATTCCGAAAATTGCCCAGGTGGATGGGATCTTCGGTGCCCAGACCGAGGCCGCCGTTATCCGGTTCCAGGAGGTCTTCAATCTTGCCGTCGACGGCATTGTGGGTCGGGCCACCTGGTACGCCATGGTGCGGCTCTATGTTGCCGTCACCAGGCTTGCCGAGCTGCGCAGTCAGGGGCAAAAGTACTATGCCATCAACTGGGCCCATTCCCGGCCTATCCAGTTCGGCGACAGAGGCGTTCGGGTGGAGCACCTCCAGTATATGCTGAGCGTGCTGGCAGCTTATATTCCGGAGATTCCCAGCCTGACGGTAGACGGTATTTTCGGAAGTCAGACCCGAAACGCAGTGGTTGCCGCCCAGCGGCGGTTCGGTCTGCCCCAGACCGGGGTTGTGAACTACGCGACCTGGGAGGCCATCTATGACCAGTTCTCCGGCATTGAGACTGCCACCTGGTGGGATCCTACCCTGTTCCCTTACACCTCCGCCATTCAGGGGAATGGCAGCCCCAGAAACCGTTATGCGACCACAAGCACCATGACCCAGTTTCCAGGGAAAAATCTACGGGCCGGGCAGCAGGATCCGGTCAGACAGGAGGCACCCAGATGAGACCACCGGAATCCTTTCTCGGCCAGCCCATCCGCAGTCTGCAAACCATGCTTCAGGTCATCGCCGCTGCCGCGGGGCAGGAATGCAGCCTGATTCCAGATGGAATCTACGGCCCGGAGACGATGGAGGCTGTAGCCGCTTTCCAGCGCACCCATGAGCTGCCCATCACCGGCATCACCGACCGGAAAACCTGGGATGCCATTTCCGCCGCCTATGCGCCGGCTCTGACGGAAGTCGACGCCGCCCCTTCCCTGCCGGTGATATGGAATCCCGGCCAATCCGTCTGCCTGGGAGAAAGCCATCCCAACGTAGGCCTTGCCCAGTGTATGCTGGAAACCCTGTCTCAACGGTATCCCGGTATCCCCCAGCCCTCCCGCTCCGGCACGTTGGATGAAAGCACCGCCGATTCCCTTTCCGCCTTTCAGCAGCTTCACGGTCTGCCTCAGACCAGCCGGTTGGATCGGAAAACCTGGCAGGCTCTGACCCGGCAGTATCCTCTGGCAGCCACCCGAGGGCAGAAGCGCGTCAAGCCCTAATTGTAAATTTTTAACGGTTTTGGCAGGATATACTTGATAAAGCCAGCACAATTGCTTATAATACTGCTAAAGACATAATGCGTATGCGGGAGGTGTGCTGCGTGCTTTACAAGAACTGGAAAAAGGATATCTGGAGCATCCCCAATCTGCTGAGTCTGTTCCGGCTGGTGCTGATACCGGTGTATGTTTCCATATATCTTCACGCCGAAACCCGGGAACAATACATTCTTGCCGGGTGCATTCTGGCGGTATCCTGTCTGACGGACATGATCGACGGAAAAATCGCCCGGAAATTCAATATGATTACCACTTTGGGAAAAATGCTGGATCCTCTGGCGGATAAGCTGACCCAGCTGACTCTGACCCTGTGCCTGAGCCTGAAATATCCGGTGCTCTATCCGGTACTTGCCCTGCTGGTGGTGAAGGAGCTTGTTCAGTTGGCTTTGGGGGTTCTGTTCCTGCGCCGGGGGAAAATGCTTCCCGGTGCTCTGATGGCCGGAAAGGTCTGCACCACGGTGCTGTTCGTCAGTCTGATTACCCTGGTGCTGCTTCCTGGGATGCCCGGCACTGCCGTGAACTGCATTGCGGTGATCGACAGCGTATTTTTGGCAATTTCCTTTATCAGTTATCTCCACGCCTACTTCGGCAAGGAGGTCAAGGTGCAAGATATCGAACGCTGAAAATGAATTTAGCGGGTGCCCACCGGGCACCCGCTTTTTTGTCGGAAAACCGAAAATATACGGCGGCTCAGAATCGAGCCGCCGTGTTTCATTTTCCTATCTCTATCCGGGACGCCATGTGTCACAGGTACGCCGTCGGGTTATCCGCGAATATTTCCGCGGCATCGGTTTTCCTCATCGCCTCCCGCTGTGTACCTTTAGTATACCAGAAGGATTTGGTAATTGGTGAAGAAACCTTGAACAATTTGACAATAATTTTTCGACAGAATTCACAAATTCTCTCAGGTAGGATAGGCATTGCTCAGCAGAAGCAATAGGGGCAGTGCCAGCGTAAAAATGCTGATGGCCCAGGAATACATGGCCTTCCGGGAGCAGAACATCAGAATCAGGCAGCCGCCCGTCAGCGCCAGGGGTCCCATTACCGCCAGATCCCGGCTGATATACTGGGCGAACTCTCCGGTGGATTGCAGATTCACACCTACCTGCTCCGGCAGATGGAGCCGATTATACTGAGCCAGCTTCACGGCGTAATACACCACGGGCACCGCCATTACCGGCTTTCTCAGTCGGAACAGCCAGGTGCCGATCGTGCTGATGATCCGATTGATTTTTCCCACCGTCTGCTTGGCCTTACCCATACCGGACAGACCGGTTCCGGTAGAAGTTCCGGGATTCTCCATAATCCACCTCCAAAGTTTTTGTTAATTATAGCATACCCAGGCCCTTCCCGCAAGGGAAGACCGTGCATTCAGAAAAATTTAAGAAAGGACAATTCGTCCGTTTTATTGTACCTGAACCATCTTATACTGTAGAAAA
>UQXG01000044.1 GCA_900544945.1 uncultured Eubacteriales bacterium
CCACCTTTCCCTCCCATGGGAAGGCCAAGGGAACGGATTGTGACCAGAGGGAATCCCTGGAAGGGGCCACACCAGTGTGCGCTGCATTAAGGTATGACTGTCACTGGCAGTCATCAGGATTTTAATTCGCTGCGCGGAGCACCACTGGTGCACAATGACAGCATATTCTTAGACTTTTTAATACACTGAGCGGGGCATTGCCCCGCTGTTTTTGGAGGTAACCTATGAAACTTGTAATTGCGTCCGATATCCACGGCTCCGCCTTCTGGTGCGAAAAGCTGATGGATTTGATTGAGAAGGAGCAACCGGACAGAATTATCCTGCTGGGCGACCTGCTCTACCACGGCCCCCGGAACGACCTTCCCCGGGACTACGCCCCGAAAAAGGTCATTCCCATGCTGTCCTCCCTCAAGGACAAAATCATCGCCGTCCGGGGCAACTGCGAGGCGGAGGTTGACCAGATGGTGCTCCCCTTCCCCTGCCTTGCGGAGTTTTCCCAGCTACTGCTGGACGGGAAGACCTTCTACCTGACCCACGGTCATCACGCAAACCCCGACAATCTTCCCCCGCTGCCCGCAGGCTCGGTGTTCCTCTTCGGTCACACCCATGTGAAGCTGGATGAAGTCCATAGCGGCATCCGCTGCCTGAATCCCGGCAGCGTCTCCATTCCCAAGGACGGCAGCCACAGCTGTCTGATTTACGAAAACGGAGAATTTTTTGTTCGGATTTTGGAGGAATCAGTATGAATTCGACAGAATGCGACAACTGCTGGTATTATGATTATGATGAGGAGTACGACGAGTATTACTGCATGATGGACTTAGACGAGGATGAGGTCTATCAGATCATGAACTCCCGAAGCCAGCATTGCCCCTTCTTCCGGCAGGGCGATGACTACACCCTCGCAAGGAGACAATAGATATGAAGCGACTTTTCCCCCTGCTGCTGTGCTGCCTGGTGCTCTGGGGCTGCCAAAGTAATCCCGCCCAGCCTGTCACCCCTCCCGAACCCACCCAGTCCGCCGTCCTTCCGGCACCGGAGTATGTGCCCGGTCATCCCCTGGCGCAGTCCGCCCCGGAGGCTCTGAAGGTTTATCCCCTGGACTGGGATGTTCAGGCCGTGCTTTCCCTGGGGGAAAAGCTGCTTCTGCTGTCCGGCACGGACACCACTGAGCTGATTCTCATGGACCGGGACAGTCTGGAGGTGCTCGCTGCCTATTCCCTGCCCTTCGGTCTGGCACCGGAAGGGCTGCACATGGACACCGGTACCCTCTCCTGCTTTGACCCGTCCCGCCGGGAAACCCTGGTGCTCAGCACCCGACTGACGGAAATCCGCCGGATTGCCGCTCCGGAGGGGCTGATTGGAAGCCCCATCTATTCCGGAGAGGACAATACCCTCTACTACTGCACCGCCGGGGCCATCCGGGCCTGGAATCTGGACAGCGGCATCCGCCGGTGCGTCCGGGAACAGAGCTATGAAAGCCAGGTACTTGTGGATGTGCATCAGAGCGGCATTCTCCAGTGCCGGATTCAAGACGAGGGGCAGACCCGCACTCAGTTTCTATCCGCGGAAGCGGGGAATCTTCTGGCCGAGTGCGGCGCGGATGCCAATCTTTGGCTCAAGGGGCGAAACTACTTTGCCCGGATTCCCGAGGGAAGCATCCGACTGGCCCTGTTCGGGCAGACGGATAAGCCCCCTCGCCAGCTGACCCCCGAAGATATTTCCGCCGACTGCTTTTTCCTTCCTGGGGAAAACCGGGCAGTCAGTGTCACAAAGGACTTGACCCTGGATTGCTACGACCTGGAAACCGGCCGCCGGATGAACACCCTGAAGCTTATTGGCCAGTATCAGGTTTTGTCTGTGGAGTCTCAGGGAAAAACAGGCCTGTGGCTTCTGTTGCGGGACATTGCCGGAGACGAGGTTTTGTGTCTCTGGGATTTGAACGCGGAGGACACGCGGGCGGAAAGTTCCCAAGTTTACACCGGCCCCCGATACACCCGGGAATCTCCGGACACCGCAGGGCTCACCCGGTGTCAGCGGCGGGCTCAGCAGCTGGGCGAACGTCTGGGAGTCGGGATTCTGATCGGTGAAGATCCCCTTTCCGTCATGCCCTGGGATTACACCTTTGAAACCGAGTATCTGGTACCAGTGCTGGATCAGGGGCTCACCGACCTGGAGGAATGGCTCAGCGATTTCCCGGCGGAAATTTTCGCCGGAATCCGGGAGCATTTTTCCTCCCTGAACTTCTGCCTGGTGCGGGAAATCCGAGGTTCTCCCGCCTCAGGAAGCGTTGCCCAGGCGAACGGGGTGCAGTTCTTTCAGGGTGGAAACGCTTACATCACACTGGCCCTGGGTCAGTACGCCCAGCGGGCACTGTACCACGAAATGTACCATGTGATGGAGACCCGTCTGCTGACGGACAGCTCCGCCTTTGACCGGTGGGACGCTCTGAATCCGGCAGATTTTGCCTATGACTACGACTACACTGCCAATGCCGCCCGGCAAGCAGACCAGTATTTGCAGCCGGAAACCCGCTCCTTTATCGACCGGTACAGCATGTCCTTTCCCAAGGAGGATCGGGCGCGGATTCTGGAATGCGCCATGACCGAAGGAAACGCCGGGCTCTTCCAATCCCCGGTGATGCGGGAAAAACTGGCCTGCGTCTGCCGGGCCATCCGGGAGGCCTACGGTCTGAAAGGCGAATCCTACCGCTGGGAGCAATATCTGAAATAGGAAAATGCGGCGCACTGCATATGCAGTGCCCCGCGTTACCAATCAAAGAAACCTTTTGTCATAACTCGTGGCGGCCGATGCCCTCATCGTCCTGAAATAAAAAACTGTGCATACAATCCTACCCTCAGAGAGTGTCTCAGTGCTGATCCCTCCGGGGGCAATTTTCTTGTCCCGGCAAGAAAATTGATAAGAAGCCGGCTTAAGGGGCGCTGCCGAAAAGCCGCCCCCTTAAGAATCCCCCGGCCGCACCGCCAGAACCGCATCAAAATGCTTCGGGCTGCTATGGGTCACTTTACCAAGCATTCCACAATACCAGCAAATTTTCATCCGATAGCAACGGCGCACTGCCTACGCAGTGCGCCGCTTCTTATGTACTTTAGTCCTCTGCAAACAATCGATCCCGGCAATACTGAATGATGGCCTTCCGGGTAATGAGGCCGATGAACGCGCCGTAGTCATCCACTACGGGAACAAAGTTCTGGTTGGACGCCCGGTCAATGAGATCGTGCATGGAGGCGGTGATCCGGACGGGGACATTGTCCCTTCTTCGGGCGATCTCCATAATCCGCCGGGCCTCCGCCTGACGCATATCCATATAGCACATGTTCTTCAGTGCCCACAGCAGGTCACCTTCCGTCAGGGTGCCCCGGTATTCTCCCCGGCGGTTCAGGATGGGCAGAGCTGCGTAGCCGGAGCCCTCCATTTTCTCCAGAGCCTGCCGAATGGTAAAATCATCGTGCAGATACGCACACATTGCCTTCGGTGTCAGGAAAAATAAGATATTATTCATTGCTTACTCCTTTTCGCTCAGGGCTTCGGAAGCCCTCGGCAATGGCCGGGGCATTCCGAGAGGTGTGCCCCTCTCACTGCTTTTATTATATCACATTTGGAAAGGAAAAGTATGAATTTTTATTGTTATTTTGTCAGCTTGCCGTCAAATATCCCGGAGGCCTTTTGTGCAAAGTGCCTTATTCTTCCGGAAATTTGAATTCCGTGCAGTCAAAAGTGGCAAAATAATCCTTGACGGTCTCCGCCCGGCGGATGAGCTGGAAGCTTCCGTCCGTCCGGAGAAGAACCTCCGCGGAGCGCAGCTTGCCGTTGTAATTATAGCCCATGGAGAAGCCGTGGGCGCCGGTATCGTGGATACAGAGAATGTCCCCGATCTCGATTTCCGGCAGGCTCCGCTCGATGGCGAACTTGTCGTTATTCTCGCACAGGCCGCCGATGACGTCGTACACATGATCCAGCGGCGCGTCCTCCTTGCCCAGGACGGTAATGTGGTGGTAGGCGCCGTACATGGCAGGCCGCATCAGGTTGGCGGCGCAGGCGTCCAGTCCCACATACTCCCGATAAATGTGCTTCTGATGAAGCACCGTGGAAATCAGATGGCCGTAAGGTGCCAGCATAAACCGACCCAGCTCGGTGAAAATGGCAATGTCGTCCATGCCGGCAGGCACCAGAATCTCGTCGTACTTCATGTGCACCCCCTCGCCGATGAGGGCAATGTCACTGGAGGGCTGCTCCGGGCGGTAGTCCACCCCTACGCCGCCGGACAGGTTGACGAAGGAGAAGTGGCAGCCGGTGGCGTTGCGCAGGCGGACGGCCAGACGGAACAGCTGGCTGGCAAGCTCCGGGTAATAGTCATTGGCGGTGGTGTTGGAGGCCAGGAAGGCGTGAATGCCGAAGTGCTTCACTCCCAGCTTCATCAGCCGGTTGATAGCCCCGGCCATCTGATCCTCGGTCATGCCGTACTTGGCATCCCGGGGCATATCCATAATGGTATTGCCCAGGGAGAAGGAGCCGCCCGGATTATAGCGCAGGCACACGGTCTCCGGCATCTTGTCCCCGGCGATTTTTGCCAGGAAATCCACGAAGGTGGCGTCATCCAGGTTGATGTAAGCCCCCATCTGCCAGGCCTTACGCATATCCTGTACCGGGGTCACGTTGGAGGAGAACATCACGTCGTGGCCGGTACAGCCCACGGCCTCGGCAAGCAGAAGCTCGGCGTAGGTGGCGCAGTCACAGCCGCAGCCCTCCTCCTTCAGAATTTGCAGAATGTAGGGGTTCGGCGTAGCCTTCACGGCAAAATACTCCCGGTAGCCCGGATTCCAGGCAAAGGCCGCCTTCAGTGCCCGGGCATTGGCTCGGATACCGGCCTCGTCATAAATATGGAAGGGGGTGGGAATCTCCCGGATGATTTCCTGGGCTTTTTCCAGGGTGAGAAAGGGTGTCTTTTTCATATTTCTTCCTTCTTTCCGGGAAGGCAGGGCTTCCGGCCTTCCGAGTATAAAAAAACCTGCGCAGAGCCTGCACAGGAAAAGCACACTGTCTTCCCGGCAGCACAACACCCGGGGTTCCTGACCGCATTGCGCTGGGACACCCGCGGATGACAGTTCCGCACATCTTCTGTGCGACCCCAGGAAGTGCCTGCCGGGCAGCAGACAGAACCTTCGGCGAAAATGCCCTTCCCGCATTCGGCAATTGCCAAACCGAACGGGTACTCATCATTTCCGCAACCTCAGCCGTGACTGGGGTTATTGTACGCCATGGGCATACCTTTGTCAACACTCTTTTTCCTCTACCCGGGGTAGAATTTCTCTATCTCCCGGTCAGAGAGGGTAGAATGGGGCAGTAGGTAGCCTTTTTCCGGAATTGTGATAAGGTAAAGGCAGAAAACGACGTGAGGTGTTTAACCATGAAGCGAACAAAGCTATGTGACCGGCATCTTCCCGACTACTCCCGGGGAGAAGAGCTCATGAACATGATTACCCACATTGTGGGCGGAGGACTGGGAGTTGTGGTGCTACTGACCTGCGTGGTGCGGGCGGCACTGAACCAGGACTACTGGGGCATCGTCGGCAGCACCATCTACGGCACCACCTTCATTACCATGTTCACCATTTCCAGCGTGTACCACGGACTGAAGCCCGGCATGAGCAAGAAGGTCATGCAGGTCATCGACCACTGCACCATTTACTTCCTCATCAGCGGCACCTACACCCCGGTGCTGCTGTCCGCCTTCCGTCCGCTCTATCCGGCCTTGGGCTGGAGCCTCTTCGGCTTCGAGTGGGCACTGGCGGTGCTGGCCACGGTGCTGACGGCCATCGACCTGAAAAAGTACAGTGTCTTCTCCATGATCTGCTATATCGGCATGGGCTGGGCCATTATTCCCTTTGCAAAGCAGACCATTCAGGTGCTCACTGTTCCCGGCTTTGTGCTGCTGCTTCTGGGAGGCATTGCCTACACCATCGGCTCCGTGCTCTACGGCCTGGGCAAGACGAAAAAGTGGATGCACTCGGTATTTCACATTTTTGTGGTTCTCGGCGCGGTGCTCCAGTATTTCGCCGTGCTGCTGTATGCCATCTGAGGAAAACGAATGTGGTACAATTTCCGGTTCTTCTGAGAAGCATCGATAAACCCACTGGTGCGGGAGCACCCACGGCTCCCTTGTGTAAAGGGAGCTGGCAAAAATCTTTGATTTTTGCCTGAGGGATTGTCAAAATAAGAAAGTTCTGATCCCCTCAGTCTCGTGCTTGCGGGGGACGCACGAGACAGCTCCCCTTGATCAGCAAGGGGAGCCTTTGCCCTCATCCGTCTCGCGCTTGCGGGGGACGCGCGAGACACCTCTGCATTATGGAGCAATTGCCACTGGCAATTGTTGGATTCGAATTCGCTGCGCGGAGCACCACCCCAAGGGAAGGCAAGGAAACGGATTGTGACCAGAGGGAATCCCTGGAAGGGGCCACACCAGTGTGTGCACTGGTTCGCAATGACAACTTCTGCTTCGGCGCACTACTTCTGGCGGCGCATTCTTCACTCTATGGAAACACAAACACGGGGCTGCCCCAGATGGGGCAGCCCCGCGCTTCGTTATTCTTCCGTTTCCTTCGGCTCCTGGAAGGCATCGAACATAGCGGTGGAGGAAGCCTCCTCCACTTTCCGGCCCTCCATAATGGCCTCGAACTGCTCGCCTGTCATGGATTCCTTGTCCAGCAAAAATTCCACCACCTGATTCAGCTTTTCCGCGTCCTCGGTGAGGATCTTCCGGCAGTGGTCGTAAGCCTTGTCCACCAGGGTCTTCACCTCGTCGTCAATGGTTCCCGCCACCTTCTCGGAATAGCTCTTGGTTGTCTGATAATCCCGGCCGATGAACACCTCGCCGCCGTCCAGATAGGACACGGTGCCCAGCTTCTCGCACATACCGTACCGGGCTACCATATCCCGGGCCAGTTTGGTGGCCCGGTCGATGTCATTGGAAGCACCCACGGAGATATCCCCCAGGAACAAAGCCTCCGCCACCCGGCCACCCAGCAGGGCCACGATCTGCTCGTACATCTCATTTCGGGTCAGGTTGGACGAATCGTCCTTGGGCAGCGACCAGGTGGAACCCAGAGACTGGCCTCTGGGAATGATGGTAATGTGCCGCACCGGGTCATGGGTAGGCAGTCGGTACATGGCCACAGCGTGTCCGGCCTCATGAATGGCAGTCTCCCGAAGATCCTTCCGGGTCTGCACCCGGCTCTTCTTCGCCGGGCCCGCGGTGATTTTCATCAGAGCCTCGTTCAAATCCTCCATATTCAGCACCGGACGGTTTTCCCTGGCGGCCAGAATGGCGGCCTCGTTGAGCAGATTGCTCAAATCCGCACCGGTAAAACCGGCAGTGGAGCGAGCCACGGTTTTCAAGTCAACGGAGCCGTCCAGCTTCTTGTCCTTTGCGTGCACCTTGAGGATTTCCTCACGACCCTTCACATCGGGACGACCCACATGAATCTGCCGGTCAAACCGGCCGGGACGCAGCAAAGCCGGATCCAGAATGTCAGGCCGGTTGGTGGCCGCCAACACGATGACCCCCTCGTTCCGGGAAAAGCCGTCCATTTCCACCAACAGCTGGTTCAGGGTCTGCTCCTTCTCATCGTGTCCGCCGCCCAGACCCGTGCCCCGCTTCCGGCCTACCGCATCGATTTCGTCGATAAATACAATGGCCGGGGCGATTTTCTTGGCCTGTTCAAAAAGGTCTCGGACACGGCTTGCGCCTACGCCCACGTACATTTCCACAAAATCCGAGCCGGAAATAGAAAGGAACTGCACGTCCGCCTCTCCGGCTACCGCCCGGGCAAGGAGGGTCTTGCCGGTGCCGGGAGGGCCCACCAGCAGCAGTCCGTGGGGAATCCGGGCGCCGATTTCCCGGAATTTTTCCGGATTGCGCAGGAAATCCACGATTTCCTGAAGCTCCTGCTTCTCCTCGTCCGCACCGGCCACGTCGGCGAAGGTGACCTTCTTCCCCTCGGGCACCCCCAGGGTCGTCCGAGCCTTGCCGAAGTTATTCAGCGGATTGGCGTTGTTGGCCCGTCCGGCCATAAAGCCCCAGGCAAACAGCAGCACCAACCCCGCCAGCACCAGGGGCAGCACCAGATCGTAAGCCGACGGTTCCTTTTCCGGGCGGAAATGGTAGTATTCCAGCACCCCGGAGTCGGTCTGCGCCTGAAGCAGCGGCTCCATTTCCTGGACAAACCGGTTCACGTCGGCAATGGTTGCGGTGAGGCTGGTCTGTCCGTTGTAGGCACTGCGCAGCTCCATGGTCATCACATGGTCGTCCACAACGAAGGACTTGACCTGCTCATTGCGGAACAGCTTCAGCACGGTGGAATAGGGAATCTGATCCTGGCTTTGGGTGAACACACCGCTCAGCCAGGAGAATACCGCAATCAGCAGCACCAGATAAATGAGCGTGGGGACAATTCTACGATTTTTCAATGGGGGTTCTCCTTATTTTGCATAGACTTCCGGCTTCAGAATGCCCACATAGGGCAGGTTCCGGTATTTTTCATTGTAGTCCAGGCCGTAGCCCACCACAAAGGCATTGGGGATGGTAAAGCCAACGTAATCCGCTTTCAGGGTCACGCCCGCCCGGCGGCGCTCGGGCTTATCCAGCAGAGTGCAGATTTTGATGGAGGCGGGGTTCTGCTTTTTCAGGTGGTTCACCGTGAATTCCAGGGAATTGCCGGTGTCAAAAATGTCCTCCAGAATCAGCACATGCCGACCCTCGATGTCCGCGCTCACATCCTGGCGCACCAGCATTTTGCCGGTGGAATCGGTTCCGGCGTAGGAGGAAATCCACATAAAGTCCATCTGGCAGGGCACCTGAATCCGGCGAATCATATCCGCGTAGAACACCACCACGCCCTTGAGGACGCCGATGATTACCGGGTTCTTGTCCGCGTATTCCTTGGTCAGAATTTCTCCCAGCTCCTGGATTCTGGTCTGAATCTGCTGTTCGCTCAGCAGGATTTTCTCAATATCATTGTGCATTTTCTGTCTCCCCCTGTATTCTTTCAAAACGGATGGTCACGGCGGGAAGTATTTGCGCCGCCCGATCCAAATTTACGCCGATGGAATAGACCCCCAGAATTCCGGTTTCATCGCAGGCCACCGGAATCCGCTCCCGGTCTGCCGCCGGAATCTTTCGGTCGATAAAGAGCTTTTTCAGGGACTTGCTGCCCCCGGAAAGCCGGATTTTGTCCCCGGTCTGCCGGGGACGGATGGAAATCTTCCCCACCGGGCACACCGTCAGAAGGTTCTCCGACTGTGCCAGCTCCCCAGCCGGTTCACAGGTGATTCGGATACCTGCCGCCTCCGCGCTTCCGGGACAGGTCAGCGTCACGGGCGTGAAGGCTTCCCCGGTTGGATTTGCCGTGAGGTGGCCGTACTGCCGGGAAAGGGTCACGCCCCCAGGAAAGGCCGCCGAAGCGGAAGGGCTGTCGGAAAACACCAGCGCCTCCGCCTGGGCGATGTGCACATCCTCCGGCTCCCGAACCCCATTTTCCTTCAGAAACCGCTCCAGCATCCGACTTCGGACGGCACTCGGAAGGGTGCGCAGGGTTTCGACTTCCGGCAGCGTCTCATAGTGGCTCAGCTGGGACAAACAGGCTTCATCTTCCCGGAGGCGCAGAGCCATTTGAGACAGGTTTTCGGCAATTCTGGGGTTTTCTGCCGCCAGAAGGGGCATGACGTGATGCCGCAGCCGATTCCGGAGAAATGCATCGGTTTCGTTGGTGCTGTCCTCCACATGAGGAAGATGCCACTCCGCAAGAAAGTCTTCCACCTCCCGGCGGGTAATGCCCAGCATGGGGCGAATCAGCTTCCCCCGCTGAGGCGCGATGCCGCCCAGGCCTTTCAGTCCGGTGCCCCGCACCAGGTGCATGAGGATGGTCTCGGCGTTGTCGTCAGCGGTGTGGGCGGTGGCGATTTTTCCGGGAAGGCTATCCAGAAAGGTGTACCGGGCATCCCGGGCAGCGGCCTCCAACCCCTTCTTCCCGGGGCGAATCTCACCGGAGGCCACATAGAGGGGAATTTCATACCGGGCGCAAAGCTCCCGGACAAAGGTCTCATCCCGAAGGGATTCCTCCCCCCGGAGATTGTGGTTGAAATGGGCCGCTTCCAGGGTGATTCCCAGCTTTTCCCGGAGAAGGTACAGCGCAAACAGCATTGCCACGGAATCTGCCCCTCCGGACACCGCGCAAATCACCGTGTCCCCCGGAGCCATCAGATTCTGCTCCCGGGCAAATTTCAGCAGCCTATTCTGCATGTTTCCACTCCCGATCCGCAAAGGTCTGGTACTGACCAATCCACTGAAGCTTCACCGCACCGGTTTCGCCGTGACGGTTCTTCGCCACAATGCACTCGGCAACGCCCTTGTCCTCGGTGTTTTCGTGATAGTATTCGTCCCGGTAGAGGAACATCACCGAGTCCGCGTCCTGCTCGATGGCGCCGGATTCCCGGAGGTCTGAAAGGATCGGCCGCTTGTCCGTCCGGCTTTCCACCGCACGGGACAGCTGGCTCAGGCAGATGACGGGCACGTTCAGTTCCTTGGCCATGATTTTCAGGGAACGGGAGATTTCGCCCACCACCACCACACGGTTTTCGTTGTTCTTGCCGTAGCCGGAGCCCTGCATCAGCTGCAAATAGTCGATGATGACCAGACCCAGATTGTCCAGCCGCCGGCACTTGGCGTTGATGTCCGCCACGGTGACGGAGGGGTTATCGTCGATGCGGATGTCCGTCTGGCTCAGAGCCGCCGAAGCCATGCACAGCTTGGCCCATTCGTCCTCGTTGAGCTTGCCGGTGGCCAGCTTTTGCAGCTCCACAAAGGCTTCGTTGGCCAATAGACGCATGGCCAGCTGCTCCCGGGACATTTCCAGGTTGAAGATGGCCACGGTTTTTTTGTACTTTTTCGCCACATTGACCCCGATGTTCAGGGCAAAGGCGGACTTGCCCATGGCAGGCCGGGCTGCCACCAGCAGAAGGTCAGATTTATTCAGGCCGTTGATCCGGGTGTCCAAGTCCCGCAGGCCTGTGGACAGGCCGGGAATCAGAGAATCGGACTGGGCTAGCTCCGTCAGCCGGTCGAAAACCTTGTGCAGGGTCGTACCGATGTGCTCCAGGCTGTCTCCCCGCTCGCCCTTGCGCAGGGCATAGATTTTCTTTTCCGCGGATTCCAGCATTTCCGCCGGAGTGCCCACCTCTTCGGACACCATCTCGTGGATGTCCGTAGCAGCCTGATTCAGCTCCCGGAGCATAGCCTTGTCCCGGACGATGTTGGCGTAGCGGACCACATTGGCAGCGGTGGGGGTAATTTCCATCAGCTGCAAGATGTAGTCTCTGGAATTGTCGTGGTAATAGCCCAGCTCCTTCAGCTTATCCAGCACCGTCACCGGGTCGATGGTCTGGGAGAAGTTGAACATGGTATAGATGGCTTCAAAAATCTCCCGATTCTGCTGAAGGTAGAAATCCTCTGGCTTCACAATGCCCACCACGTCGGTGATGCACCGGCTGTCAATGAGAATCGAGCCCAGCACCGCCTGCTCCGCTTCCAGCGACTGGGGCAGCTGCCGGGACAGAAGTTCCTCGTCCATGCCGTTTCTCCTTTCTTTCTCATTTGGCGTGATTTCACACGATTTTCAGGGTTTTCTGTAGGGGACGATGCCCTCATCGTCCCGCTTGTGCACGTCCTCGGTGGATAGGGGCGGGCCAATGTGGGCATTGGCCCCTACGGATTCTATTATAGTTCTCGGAATGACCGGGGGATTGTGATCGGAGGGAATCCCCGGAAGGGGTCACACCAGTGGCATGCGTAATCCGATGCTCTCGTCAAAAACAAGCGACCTCATCCGCCCCCTGGGCACCTTCCCCTCCCAGGGGAAGGCTAGAACTTAAGCTTCCTCAATCTTCACCGTCAGGGGGGCGGTGATTTCATAGCCCAGCTTGCAGGTGGCGGTGTAGGTGCCCACGGTCTTGATGGTCTCGTTCAGCACGATCTTCCGCTTGTCCAGCTTGATGCCGGTCTTCTTCTCCAGCGCCTCGGCAACCTCCGCGTTGGTGATGGAGCCGAAGAGCCGTCCGCTGCCGCCGCCCTTGGCGGTGACCACAACCGTCAGCTCCCGGAGCTTCTTGGAAATCTCCAGAGCCTCGGCCTTCTCCTTGGCGATCCGCTCCTGGGTGGCCTTGTCGTTCATGCGCATGGTGTTCACCGCGTCGGCGGTGGCCTCGATGGCAATCTTTCTGGGCAGCATGTAGTTCCGGGCGTAGCCGTCGGAAACCTCCAACATTTGACCCTTCTTGCCCTTGCCCTTCACGTCCTGCAATAAAATAACCTTCATAATCTATTCTCCTTAATCAATTATTGTCGTAGAATCGGTCGATGGACTCTACCAGCGCGTCCATGGTTTCCTTCATATCCGCATTTTTCACCTGGGCACCGGCCGTGGCCGTGTTGCCGCCGCCGCCCAGAGGCTCCAGAATCATCTGCACGTTGGCGTCGCCGATGCTCCGGGCGGAAATAATCACCTGATCTCCATCCGGATAGAGCACGAAGGAAGCGGTGATGCCGGAAATATTCAGCAGCTCATCCGCCGCCTGAGCCGCCAGCACCCGGGTGGTGGACACGTCCAGTGCCGCAATGGCGATTTCGTCCCGGTAGAGCCGGGCGGATTTGATGATCTCGTATTTTTCAATGGTATCCTGGAAGTCGTTCTGGAGCAGCAGCTTGACCTCCGTGGTATCCGCCCCCAGCCGCCGCAGGGAGGCCGCCGCCTCAAAGGTGCGCTCGCCGGTGCGGACGTTGAAGAACTTGGTATCCAGGCAGATGCCCGCCATCAGGGACTTTGCCTCAATGGGCAGCACGTCCTTCTTCTCCACCGTGTACTGAAGCAGCTCCGTCACCAGCTCTGCCGCCGAGGAAGCGTAGGGCTCGTGGAGGTTCACAACCACCGGGCTGATATAGTCTGCCGCCCGGCGGTGATGGTCGATGACGCAGACCTTGGTGATGGCCTCAAGCAGAGGCTGGCACTCCACCTGATCGGGCCGATTGGTGTCCACCACAATCAGAATGCTCCGATTGTCCGCCATCAGCAGGGCATCCTGTCCGGAGATAAAAATATCCCGGTACTGGGGCACCGTCTGAATCTCGGCAATGAGCTTGGGAGCGGCGTTCTTTTCCAGATCGATGACGATGCTGCATTTCTTGCCCCGCTTCCGGCACAGGCAGCACACACCCATGGCCGCGCCCACCGCATCCAGGTCGGCATTCTTGTGCCCCATGACGAACACATGGCTGCTCTGACCGATGAGCTCCATCAGGGAATTGGCGGTAACCCGGGAGCGAACCTTGCTTCGGTAATCCGCCTCCCGCTTCCGGCCGCCGTAGAAGCTGAAATTGAACCGATCCTTGACGACCGCCTGGTCGCCGCCCCGGCTCAGGGCCATTTCGATGCTCAGGGCCGCGAAATCATAGCCCTCGTCAAAGCCGGCTCCGTCCACGCCCAGGCCGATAGAAAGGGAGGCGGGCAGGCCGGAGGGGTTGGTAATCTCGTGGATGGATTCCAGCAGGGAAAACTTATCGTCCACCGCCCGCTGCAAATCCCGCTTCTCAAAAATAAACAGGAAGCGGTTGCGCTCCAGCTTGCGAAGCAGACCGCCGTAGCCCTCCGTCCACTGGGTAATGGTCTCGTTCAGCCGGGCGTTCATGGAGGAAATGGCGCTTTCCGTCAGGTTCTTGGTCAGTTCCTCGTAGTTGTCAATGAGAATGATGGCAATCACCGGACGGGAGCGGATATATTCGTCCCGGATCTGGTACAGCTCCGTCAGATCGCTGAAATACAGGGCTCCCAGCATGGTTCCCCGGTTGTCCTCCGCCCGGACGGTGGTGCCGTAGACCCGATAGCGCCGGTCGCCCAGGGAAGCATCCCGAGGGCATTCGGTTTTGCCGGCTTCCAGCCAGTCCAGCGGAAAGTCCGGGAGCACTTCTTCCAGCTGCTGCTCCATCATGGTATCGGCATAGCCCGTCAGCTCGCTGAACCGGTGGTTGGCCCAGATAATGACCCCGTCCCCCAGCCGGATAAGCACCGCGGGCAGGGGGCTCTCCCCCTGGGAGGTAGCCTCCAGGGTATTGGAAACCGTCTGGATATACCGCTGAATCTGCCGATCCCGGCGATTCCGGTTCATGACGTAGAGCATGAACACCACCAGCGTCACCGCCGTCTCCGCCGCCGCCAGCCAGAAGTACCGCTCCAGCAGGGCTGCCGCGCAGAAAGCCGCCATCACCACAAAGTACATTCCCATTCCGGGACGCAGAAGCTTTCCAAGCTTTCTGTTCATTGCGCCGCCTCCTTTTTTCTCAAGTAACCGCTGATGTCCGCAACTGGCATAGCAATCCATAGTATACCTGGTATTATAGCAAATCCAACCAAATCCCGCAACCTCTTTTCTGAGATTTCCGTAAAAAAGGCTTACCAATTTCCTGTATACTTTTTCCCGATTTTGTGCTATAATCATGGTGTCGCTGTTCGGGTGGGGCTTTTCCGGCAGCATCTAAAAATAAAAAAGGAAGCTTCGGAGGTTTCTTCAGAGTTTCCCTAAGGAACCTCTGATGAAATCGGCAAGAGCTGGGAGCGAGAGATTTTGTTCTCAGGCAAGGTT
>UQXG01000045.1 GCA_900544945.1 uncultured Eubacteriales bacterium
GTGTAAAGGGAGCTGGCTCGCGCGTCTCACGCAAGCGCGAGACTGAGGGATTGTACAGCTACATTTGTTGTAAGTGCTCGGAAACATAGGAGTTCTGATCCCCTCAGTCATGGCCTTGCGTGAGACGGCCATGACAGCTCCCCTTGCTGACCAAGGGGAGCCTTGGGCGGCCAATGGCCGCCCCTACATTCCTTTTTCGAGGGTGTCTCGCGGGAGAAAAGCGGATTGCCACACCAGTGACATCGGTCACTGGTTCGCAATGACAACCTCTATCGCAGCGCGCAGCCGTATATTCCCATTCCCACCCATTTTTTGTATTATACCCGGAAACCCACCCCGAAACAAGGCCAAATACTCCACAAAGAGTTTTTTCACAAAGGGCTGGAAATTGGGACAATCAACTGGTATAATGCCTGTATCCTGAGAAAACGCTGGATGTTTGGAGGACTGACCTGTGAAAAATGGGAAATATCTGCCGTTTCTGGCCCTTTTTCTGGGCCTTGTCTGTGCCGGGGCCAGGTGGACGCTGTTCCGAAACCATACGGATGCCCTGGGTCTGCTGGAAACCGGAACCTACGCGGAGCTTTGCGTCTGGCTTCTCACCGGCCTGTGCCTGGTGCTGTTCGCCCTTGCCGCCCGCCGGGGCTGGGAGGCAGGAGAAAATAAGCTCGCCGCCCCAGGACAAATGCTCGGCGGCCTGGGCATTTTCCTTACCGCCCTGGGAAATTCCGGTCAGATGGCCGGGCCTGTGGCCAGCCTGTGGAAAATTATGGGACTGCTTGCCGGAGTCTGCCTGATTGTCCAGGGCGTGTGCACCCTGAAAAAGCGCAAAGTTCCCTTCCTGCTGCCGCTGGCCGTCTGCGTTTTTTTCCTTTTGCACCTCATCGACAACTACCGGGGCTGGAGCAGTCAGCCCCAGCTGCAAAAGTACCTGTTTGCCCTGCTGGCAAGCCTGTCCCTTACCTTTTTCAGCTATTGCGATGCCGCCCGGAAGGTTTCTCTGGGCAAGCCCAGAACCCGGATTTTTTCCGGCCTTTGCGCTGTCTATTTCTGCCTTGCCGCCATTCCCGGTTCCCCGAAATTTACCGTTTTGTATGCCCTGTGCGCCCTGTGGGCGTTGACCGATGGGGAGTAATCCATGTATCTGCCTGATTTGATTCAAAAATGTATCTCGGCTCTGGAAGATGCCGGTTTCGCCGCCTACGCCGTGGGCGGCTGCGTCCGGGACAGCCTTCTGGGTCTTTCCCCCCAGGACTACGACCTGTGCACCAACGCCCTGCCCCAGCAGACCAAGGCCGTCTTCCGGGACTATCGTCTGGTGCTGGCCGGGGAAAAGCACGGAACCGTCACCGTCGTCACCCCGGAGGGAAAGGTGGAGATCACCACCTTCCGCACAGAAGGGGGCTACCGGGACAGCCGTCACCCGGACTGGGTGAAATTTGTGCCGGACATCGAGGGCGACCTGTCCCGCCGGGATTTTACCGTCAACGCCATGGCCTATTCTCCCACCCGGGGCTTTGCCGACCCCTTCGGGGGACAGGCCGATCTGCAAAGCCATATTCTCCGGGCAGTGGGCAACCCGGAGACCCGGTTCCGGGAGGATGCTCTGCGGATTCTCCGGGGGGTGCGGTTTTCGGCCAAATACGGCCTGACCCCGGAAAACGCCACCCTGAACGCCATGGTTTCAGAGTCTCATCTTCTGGACAGCCTGGCCAGGGAGCGGGTCTTTGAGGAGCTGGGGAAATATCTTCTTGTGGCAAACGTGGAGGATCTGCGCCGGTTTGCCCCCATTCTGGGGGCGGCGATTCCGGAGCTTTCTCCCATGATCGGCTTTGACCAGCACAGCCCTCACCACGCCTACGACCTGTTCACCCACACCGCCCATGTGGTGGCGGGGGTTCCGGCGGAGCCGGTGATGCGCTGGGCGGCGCTGCTCCACGACACGGGAAAAATCACCACCTTCACCCGGGACGCTACCGGCCGGGGGCATTTCTACGGCCACGCCAAGGAAAGTGCCCGGATTGCCGATGCCGTTCTTCGCCGGCTGAAGGCTCCCACCGCCCTTCGGGAGGCGGCGGTGCTGCTCATCGAAAAGCACATGACCCGGCTCCTGCCGGAGGAAAAATTCCTCCGGCGGCAGGCGGCGAAGCTGGGCTTTCCCTTCCTTTACGAGCTGCTGGCCTTGCAGAAGGCGGACATGGGCAGCAAGGGTACCGGCGAGGACGACGGCAGCGCCCTTTTCGCCCAGACCGAGGAAATGCTTCACAAATTGGAGGCGGAGCACCTCTGCCTGAGCATGAAAGACCTGGCCGTCAACGGCAGCGATCTGATGGCTCTGGGCTTTTCCGGCCGAGCCATCGGCACCTGCCTGAACGCCCTGCTGGGGGAGGTTCTGGAACAGCGGCTTCCCAACGAGCGGCAGGCGCTGCTGGCCTTCGCCGCCGGACAGCCAAAAACCGACTCCGACAGGAAGGATCCATAACATGAATCTGAAAACCAAACTTTTTTCCCTGATTCTGGCGTTTGGGGTGCTGCTGGGCGGCTGCGCCCAGTCTTTTCCGGCTCCGATTGAGACGGCAGGGGAGAGCCTGACCGTTTCTTTTCTTGATGTAGGCCAGGCGGACTGCGCCCTGCTGGAATGCGGGGGCGAATTCATGCTCATCGACGGAGGCAACCGGGAGGACAGCCAGCTGGTGGTGTCGTATCTCGAGCAGCAGGGTGTCCGGGAGCTGGCGGCGGTGGTGTGCACCCACGCCCATGAGGATCATGTAGGCGGTCTGCCCGCGGTGCTGGCGGTGTACCCTACCAAAGCGGTTTACGCCCCCACCCGGACCTATTCCTCCAAAATCTTCGATAAATTCGTTTACTATACCGATCAGCAGGGGCTGGAAATCACCATCCCCGCCCCCGGCGACGGTTTCACCCTGGGGAATGCCCAGGTGACGGTGGTGGGGCCGGTAAAATCCTACGCCGAGCCCAACAACACTTCCATCGTTATGCGCGTTGCCTTCGGAAGCACCGTGTTCCTTTTCACCGGGGACATGGAGACGGAAGCGGAAAACGATATGCTGGACGATTGGGGAGACAAAATGGACTGGAAGGCGGATGTGCTCAAGGTGGGTCACCACTGCTCCAATACTTCCACAGGCTATCGCTTTCTGAATGAGGTCATGCCGGACTATGGGGTCATCAGCCTGGGCAAGGACAATTCCTACGGCCATCCCCACGCCGAGCCTCTGTCCCGGCTCCGGCAGGCGGGGACGGTGATTCTGCGCACCGATGAGCTGGGCACCATTCAGGCGGTGTCCGACGGGAAAACCGTCACCTTCACCTGGGAGAACCAGTCGGAAAACCCGGAAAACGCCGAGACGGCGGCTCAAACAGTGTTTATTGGCAATAAGAATTCCAGGAAATTCCATTACCCGGACTGTGCCAATCTGCCTGCCGAGAAGAATTCCGTGGAATTTTCCTCCTATCAGGATGCCATTGACGCCGGGTATACCCCGTGCTCCAGTTGCTTGAAATAGCCGGGAGCCGCCGAAAAACGCACTGGTGCGGGAGCACCTCCGCCCCCTTGGCTCCCACTCTGGGGGAGCTGTCACGAAGTGACTGAGAGGGTAAAAACGCCCTCTCCGCCTCCGGCACCTCTCCCATAGGGAGAGGCAAGGCCCTCATCCGGCACGGCTGCGCCGTGCCATCCCCCTTGCGTAAAGGGGAGCCGTGGACGGCCAATGGCCGCCCCTGCTTTCTTTTTCGGTAGATTTTCCACCAATACGCAAAACAGCGGCACCGGGAAACCGGTGCCGCCGTTTTATGGAAAGGGGGGATTATCTCTGAATTCTGCCGGAGCCGTCGCCGCCGGCCAGCTTCTCCACTTCCGCCAGAGTGACCATGTTGTAGTCGCCCTCGATGGAGTGCTTCAGGGCGGAAGCCGCAACCGCGAACTCCACAGCCGCCTGGGTGTCCTTACCGTTCATCAGGGAGTAGATCAGGCCGCCGCCGAAGCTGTCGCCGCCGCCGACCCGGTCGATGATGTGCAGGTCGTACTTCTTGGAGAAGCAGTACTCGTCCTTGGCCACGTTGTACAGCATGGCAGACCAGCCGTTGTCAAAGGCGGAGTGGCTTTCCCGGAGGGTGATGGCAACCATCTCAAAGCCGAACTTGTCCGCCAGCTGCCGGGCGACGCTCTTGTAGCCCTCGTGGTTCAGCTTGCCGCCGTAGATGTCGGTGGCCTCCGCCTCGATGCCGAAGACGTCCTTGGCGTCCTCCTCGTTGGAGATGCACACGTCCACATACTGGCACAGATCGGTCATGGCGGCACGGGCCTGCTCCCGGGTCCAGAGCTTGCCCCGATAGTTCAGGTCGCAGGAAATCTTGATGCCCCGAGCCTTGGCGGCCTTGCAGGCCTGGCGGCAGGTCTCCACCAGATTCTCGCCCAGAGCGGGGGTGATGCCGGTGAAGTGGAACCACTCCACGCCCTCGAAGATCTTGTCCCAGTCGAAGTCGGCGGGGACGGACTCCTGGATGGCGGAGTGGGCCCGGTCGTAGATGCACACGGAGCCGCGCTGAGAAGCGCCCTTCTCATTGAAATAGACGCCGACCCGGTTGCCGCCCCGGACGATCTTGGAGGTGTCCACGCCGTACCGGCGCAGAGAGTTGACGGCCGCCTGACCGATGGCGTGGGTGGGCAGCTTGGTGACGTAGGCTACGTCCATGCCGTAGTTGGCCAGGGACACGGCCACGTTGGCCTCGCCGCCGCCGAAGGTGAATTCCACATGGTCGCACTGGACAAAACGCTCGTAGTTGTAGGGCTGAAGCCGCAGCATCAGCTCACCGAAGGTGACAATTTTTCCCATTTTTTCGTTCCTCCCGTATGGTAATTACTTTTGCAGCAGGTGCAGGGCAAAGCCGCCGAACTCGCCTGCCAGATACACGGCAACCAGCTTGCCGTTCTTGTACTTGGCGGAATCGGCCAGAACCGCGTAGCCCTTCCGCTCCAGGACAGACACGGCCAGGTTGATGTTGTTGGTGCGGATGGCGATGTGGCCGTTGGTGCCGAGATAGGGGCTCTTCATGATCTCCACGCCGGAGGAGGCGAACACGGAGCTGTTGCCGTCCTTCACGGGCAAATCAAAGGCTTTGTTCAGCTCGCCTGCCAGAGACAGTGCGGCCTCGGCGTCGGGCATATTGATGCCCACATGAACCACCTCGAAGCCCAGAGCGGCCTTCCGGGCCTCCCGGCACAGGTTCGTGATCTTCTCCCAGTTGCCGGCGGCGATCTCGGCCTTGGGGCAGACCCAGCTGCCGCCCACGGCGTGGATGAAGGGAGCGGAGATAAAATCGCCTACGTTGTCGGCGTTCACGCCGCCGGTGGGCAGGAACTTCATATCGCCGAAGGGAGCCGCCAGATTCTTCAGGGCGGTCAGGCCGCCGTAGACGTTGGCGGGGAAGAACTTGACCATCTTCAGGCCGTACTTCTTGGCGGACATGATCTCGCTGGGGGTCACGCAGCCGGGAGCCACGGCAATGCCGTTCTCCACGCACCAGGCCACGACCTCCTCGCTGAAGCCGGGGGAGACGATGAACTTGGCACCCATGGATACCGCCAGCTTGGCCTGCTCCAGGTTCAGAACCGTACCGGCACCTACCAGCATGTCGGGGCAGTGATCGGCCACCGCCTTGATGGCATCGGCGGCGCAGGCCGTGCGGAAGGTGATCTCCATGGTATCGATTCCGCCTGCCAGCATGGCGTTGGCGGTGGGGATGGCGTCCTCCGCCTTCTCCAGAACAACAACAGGGACGACAACGGAGTCGGCCAGTCTCTTCAGAACATCCATTTTATGAACCTCCTATAATTTATGCGTCCGTTTGGGACGCGGATATACTTATCTGTGATTTTCCCGCCACTGGCGCAGCTGGGTGGATTTGCGGATCACCAGCTCCATGGGAAGCAGAATCTCCTGCTTCTCCGTTTCCGGCTCCCGGATCAGCTGGATCAGGGTCTGGGCGGCGATGGAGCCGATTTCCCCGGGACGGATATTGAAGGCGGTGAGCTTCGCCGACTGCATGGGGGAAATGGAGAACTGGGAATCCCAGCCCCAGTCGTCGGGGCCGCACAGCCCCAGATCCCCGGGGGTTTCCAGCCCCATGGTGTCCAGAACCCCGGAAATATGGGAACAGGTCACGGAATTGACGGCGATGATGGCGGGAACCTCCCCGGGCGCGCAGGAATCCAGCAGACTCCGGATGCACCGGGCGGTATTCTTGTTGTCGCTCAAATCCAGCACATAGGTCAGCGCCTCTCCGTTTTCCTCCGGGAAAATTTCTTTCACGCTTTGCAGATAGGCGTTGCGCCGATTGAACCGGGCGGAGTTGGTGCGATATTCCTGGGTAAAGAAAGCCACCTTGCAGAAGCCTTCCTCCTTCAGATGGCTGACAAGCTTGGGCATGACGCTGAAATGCTGGCTGCCTACGAAGGGAAAGCGGAAATCGCTGACATACCGGTCGCAGAGCACCACCGGCACGCCGTCGCAGGCCACCCGGATGAGGCTTGGGTTTACATAACTTGCGGTGTTGACGATGAGCCCGTCCACCCGGCGGCACAGAAGGGTCTGAATCAGATGCTCCTCCAGCTCCAGGTTGTCCTTGCTGTCCACGATCAGGGGCACATAGCCCGCTTCCAGCAGGGTATGTCCCACCCCGCGAACCATGCTGGAGCAGAAGGGACTGGAAATGTCGGAGACCACCACGCCGATCTGCATGGAGTTGCGGCCTCGCAGGGACTGGGCCAGGGAATTGGGATGATAGTTGGACATCCGGATTACCGTTTCGATGCGGGAACGGGTGTCCTCGCTCATCATGGAGAACTTTCCGTTCAGAAATCGTGAAACCGTTGTCCTGGAAACACCGGCAGCCTTGGCGATGTCCCCAATGGTAACGTTCTTTCTGCTATTATCCGTATTCTTCATTATATATTGTTTCCTGTCTGAAAAGTTCTGTTTCCTTTCAAAAATGGAGGATAAACCCCGGATTTAGCTCAATTATAACAAAGGTTAAATTCTAAAGTCAATAGGAATTCCGCAAATCCCGCCCCGGCGAGCGTTTTTTGTGAAATGTGCTTAATGTGTACCGATTTCGTATTGTACGACATGCCGAATTTTCGGAAATCGATGGATTTCCTGTTGCACATCCATTCACAGTATGTTAAAGTAATTCCAACGAAATACACAAACATCAGGAGGGCCTTTTCGGGTTTTTGGTCAAACCCACAGTCTCCGCCTGACATGGGTCGGTATTTCACGGTATGTTTATCGGTCACGGGGTTTCGTGCTACGAAACCGATAAACATAAGGTAAGGCGAATCGGGTGTTCCCGCACCCGGTTCCAAGGGAAAGGAGAAAGGGGAAGCATTCGGGATATTCATCGAGTCAGACAAACGGCAAAATCTCTTTGAAATTTTGAAAGGGAGGACAACTTCTTATGCAAACCATCCTCGGCATTATTCTTCTGATTACCTTCCTGGCATTCATCTACTATGCTGCCCGGGGCGGCAACCTGATGCTGGGTCTGTTCGTTATGGCACTTCTGTGGTCCGGAATCGGCGTCCTGGGCGGAACCGTTACCTGGACGGACATTAACACCACCATTTTTGACGGCGGCCCCACCGGCTTCGGCCCCACCGCCGTGTACATCATCTTCGGCTCCTGGTTCGGCCGCATCCTGGTGGAGACCGGCATCGCCGGCACCATCATCCGCAATGCCGTTGAGCTGGGCGGCGACAAGCCCGGCCTGACCTGCATCCTGCTGAACCTGGTCACCGCGCTGATCTTCACCACCTCCTACGGCCCCGGCGCCGTGGTCGCCATCGGCGTTATCGTGTTCCCCATCATGCTGTCCCTGGGCATTCCCAAGCCCCTGGCTGCCGGCTCCTTCTGCATGTCCGTCGGCTGCGGTCTGTACTTCAACCAGTCCCTGCTGAACCAGGCTGCCGGCGCCATGGCCATCGGTGAGGAGAAGTACGCCATCGGCAGCGAGTGGTACGCCTTCGCCGCCGTGGCCTTCGCCATCCACTTCCTGAGCATCGTCATCATGGTCATGCTGAACATGAAGAAGAACAAGGCTCACGCCTGGGCCGCCGCTTCCGTGGACACCGGCAAGAACGTGCCCGCCATCGCCATGCTGACCCCCATCCTGCCCGTGCTGCTGGCCATCGTGCTGAAGGTCAGCATGATCCCCGGCATCCTGCTGGCGGTTATCTTCGCTCTCGTTACCACCGGCAACTGCAAGAGCTGGTCCAAGATCGCTGACCTGGTGCAGAAGACCTTCCACGACGGCGTGTCCGACGTGGGTCTGGTTCTGGGCTTCCTGATGTTCCTGCAGATGTTCTGCAAGTCCGCCGGTATGATCAAGGGCCTGCTGGCTCCCATCCTGGCTCCCATCCTGCCCAACAGCATGTTCCTGATGTTCCTGCTGTTCGGCCTGTTCTCCGTCCTGGCTATGTACCGTGGTCCTCTGACCATCTGGGGCGCCGGCATGGCTCTGTTTGTCATCGTGGCCGAAGCCACCGGCTGGCCTCTGGCAGTGCTGTACCCCCTGTTCTACATCCCCTGCTGCACCATCAACACCAACATCTGCCCCACCCAGTCCTGGAACATGTGGGCCATCGGCTACACCCAGGTCAGCGTGAAGGACTTCATGAAGACCACTCTGCCCTTCGGCCTGATCTGCGCCTTCATCCTGGAGATGGTCGCCTACGTCATGTTCGCGATGTAAAATGCCTTTTTCTGACTGACAATATTCTTATACTCCCCGCCTGTAGGAAGCGACCGCTTCCTACAGGCTCCTATCCTGCCTGAGCCTTTCCCATGAACTTGAAAATTTACGGTGAAATCACCGTTTGACTTCCATAAACAAAAATTAAAATAGAAACTTGTCATTTATTTTAGGAGGAACATCCATGAGCAATCATCGCAAGGTTCGCGTCGGCATTGACGTTGGCGGCACCCACACCAAGGCCGTGGCCCTGGACAATGAGACCAATGAGATCGTCGGCGAGTCCATCGTCATGACCAGTCACGACGACGAGCTGGGTGTCGCCGCGGGCGTCATCAAGTGCTTCCAGAACTGCCTGAGCGAGAACGGCATCGCTCCCGAGGACGTGGTCTTCATCGCCCACTCCACCACCCAGGCTACCAATGCCCTGATCGAGGGTGACGTGGCCAAGGTGGGCATTCTGGCCATGGGCGGCGGCGGCATCAGCGGTATGCTCGCCAAGAGCCAGTCCAAGGTGGGCGACATTCTGCTCGACAGCGGCCGCTATATCCACACCACCCACACTTACCTGAAGAGCAAGCAGGTCAATGAGGAAACCGTCCGGGAGCACGTCCAGAAGCTGGTGGACGACGGGGCTACCGTCATCGCCGCCTCCGAGGCCTTCGGCGTGGACTCCATCGAGCACGAAATGCTGGTGAAGGCCGAGGCCGACCGCCGGGGGCTCATGGCCTCCGTTGCCTCCGATATTTCCAAGCTCTACGGCCTGACCCGCCGGACCCGCACCGCCGCCATCAACGGCTCCATTCTGCCCAAGATGATGAACACCGCCAACTGCACCGAAAGTGCCGTCCGCTCCGCGGGCGTGGACGTGCCTCTGATGATCATGCGCGGCGACGGCGGCGTTATGGATATCAACGAAATGAAGAAGCGTCCCGTGCTGACCATGCTCTCCGGCCCCGCCGCTTCCGTCATGGGCGCTCTGATGTACCTGCGTGCCTCCAACGGCATCTACTTTGAGGTGGGCGGCACCACCACCAACATCGGCGTCATCAAGAACGGCCGTCCCGGCGTGGAGTACGCCTCCGTGGGCGGTCACGACACCTACGTCAACTCCCTGGACGTGAAGGTTCAGGGCGTAGCCGGCGGCTCCATGGTTCGTGCCGGCAACAAGCAGATTCTGGACGTTGGTCCCCGCTCCGCTCACATCGCGGGTCTGGGCTACGCCGTTTACACCCCTCCGGAGGAGATTGAGGAGCCGGAGCTGGAGTTCTTCTCCCCCAAGGAGGGCGACCCCGCCGACTACGTCCGCATCAAGCTCAAGAGCGGCAAGCGGGTGACCATCACCAACTCCTGCGCCGCCAACGTGCTGGGCTACGTCAAGGAAGGCGACTACTCCCGGGGCTACGTGGAGTCCGCCCGGAAGTGCATCCAGCCTCTGGCCGACTATGTGGGCGTGTCCGTGGAGGAGTGCTGCCGTCAGATCCTGCACAAGGCCTACGAGCACATCGAGCCCATCATCCTGAAGTTCGCCGAGAAGTATAAGATCGACCGGGATCAGATCGACCTGGTTGGCTGCGGCGGCGGCGCCAGCGCGCTGCTTCCCTACTCCGCCGAGCAGCTGAACATGCGCTACTCCCTGGCCAAGCACGCCGAGGTCATTTCCTCCATCGGTGTGGCGCTGGCCATGATCCGGGACGTGGTGGAGCGTGTCATCCCCAACCCCACCACCGAGGACATCCGTCAGATCAAGAAGGAAGCCAAGGAAATGGCCATCAAGAACGGTGCCGTGCCCGATACCATCGAGGTGCAGATCGAGATCGACAACCAGACCTCCAAGGTCACCGCCATTGCCATGGGCTCCAACGAGGTGCAGGCCACCGATCTGAAGCTGCGCTGCGACATCCACGAGGCCCGGGTTTTGGCCGCCAACTCCATGCGCTGCGAGGAGAAGGACGTGGAGGATCTGGTGTCCAACGACGTGTTCTACATCTTCGGCCACCAGAACGGCGAGAAGCACAATGTGCGCATCGTTGACCACCGGGGCTTCGTGAAGGCTCAGTGCGGCGATGCCATCGCGGAAAGCTGCCTGGCCAAGGACTGGGAGAAGGTCGTCACCGAAATGTGGGAGAAGACCCTGTATTACAAGAACGAAATGGCCAGAACCCCCGATTTCTTCCTGTGCATCGGCGGCAAGGTGCTGGACTTCACCAGCTCTCTGAACCTGGAGCAGCTGATGATGGTCATGCGCTCCGAGTTCCTGGAGGCTGACCCCGACGAGGGCATCCTGCTGGTTGCCTCCCGGACGGAAATCCTGTAATGATCGCCGATTGGTGCCGGGAATTAGCCAGCTTTCCGGAGTCTGTCTGGATTGCCTACGCCCATTCCCGGGAGCCTTTGCGAAGGCTCGTCACATCCGAAGATTACGCCAACCATTTCCACGCCGCTTCCTTCTGCGGCGTGGAAATGGCACGGCAGGTTCGCGGAGATTGGGGCGATATCTCCTGCCGGGAGCTGGCGGAGAAGCTGAACGTAAAGCTGGAGTGGCCGGCCATGCCCGAAGGAAACGGCCTTGTGACCTTTGCCTGCTATTTTGAGCCCGACCGGATTCAGGTCTACACGGACAACGCCGCCGCTACCCGCTCCCTGATTCAGGAAAGCGGCGGCGTGGAATTTCTGGGCGACGTGGACATTTGCGAAATGCTCCTTGCCCATGAGCTGTGCCATGTGCTCCAGCACCGGCAGCCGGAGCTGTACACCAATCGCAAGCACATCCGGCTCCAGAAAATCGGCCCCTGGGAGCGGCGAAGCCGACTGGTGTCCCTGGAAGAAGTGGCCGCCATGGCCTTCGCCCGGGAAATGCTGCGCCTTTCCCACAGCCCCTATGTGTACGATGTGCTGATGCTGCTGCCTCAGGCCACCCCGGAGGCTCAGCGGCTCTTTACCCAACTCCGGCAGTTTGCCGAGGAGGAAGCCCATGAGTAATTGGATGTTATTTCTGTCCCTGGCGGCAGGGGCGGTACTGCTGGCCGCCGCCATCGGCGTAATCGTCAAAAAGCACTGCCGGGACACCGGACTGCTCTGCGTCCGGGAAACCTGGGTCACCGCCCTGCTTGGGGCTATGCTCATCGCTCTGGGCTTTGCCTTTCCGGTGATGAAGCTGATGGATAACACCCTGGCAGGCACCGGCAGCCAGTCCCAGTGGATCGTAGCGGCGTTCAGCCTGCTGTGCCACCTGATGGGAGATTTTACCCTGCTGTTTACCTTTGTCAAGTGCACCGTCCTGTTTGACGACCGGATGGTAGCCTATTCCCCCTTCGGCAATCAGGCAACCATTTCCTGGGAGAATATCGTGGAGGTCAAGCGGCCGGTTACCGGCTCCGCCTTCATCCTGACGGACAGCAAGGGCACCACCATCCGGGTAGGCGGCGACAGCAAGGCATCCCGGGAATTTGCCCAGTTCGCCCAGTCCAAGGTCAAAAGCGTCTCTGGCGCGGCACTGCTCCATCAGGTGGAGCATCGTCTGGGCGGCGGACGGTAAGAAAGAAGGATTTTTATGGCATCCTGGAAGAATAACGAAGAATTCTTTGCCCTGATTCGGGAAAAGCTCTACACGCCCGTGGTGGGCGATATTCTCGATCAGATGGGCTACACCCATCAGTTCCTGCCTGCGGCCATCCGGCCTCTGACGGCTCTGGTGCCCCCCAATCTGGTTGGCACTTTTGAGAACGACAAGCGAAACAAATTGGTGGGCTGGGCCTGTACCATTCTGGAAAACGACATTTACGCTCCGGCGAAGAAGCCCTTCGGCTATCTGACCGAGTCTCTGGATCAGCTTCGGCCGGGGGAGGTTTATGTGGCCACCGGCGCCCATAACAGCGCCCTGTGGGGGGAGCTGCTCACCGCCACTTCCCGTACCAAGGGAGCCGTAGGCGCGGTGCTTGACGGCTGCACCCGGGATACGCCCCAGGTTCTGGAGCAGAATTTCCCGGTGTTCTGCACCGGCTGCTGGGCTCAGGATTCCTCCGTGCGCACCTACGTCTGCGACTACCGCTGCACCATCGAGATCGGCCAGGTCACCATCCATGACGGCGATCTGATTTTCGGCGATGTGGACGGCGTGCTGGTGGTGCCCAAGGAAATCGTGGAGCCCGTCATGGAAAAAGCACTGGAAAAGGCCGCCGGAGAAAAGCTGGTGCGCCAGGCCATCGAAGGCGGCATGAGCGCCACCGACGCCTTCGCCAAGTTCGGAATTCTGTAAGAAAGCTCTGCGGCAATCCCCGAGACCGTGGAAATCCTCCCATCTCGCGCCTTGCGTCAAAGCTTCCCGAATTCAAAAATAGGAAGGCCCGAGGCCCTTTTGGCAGCGGCTTCCGGGTATTCAAAAGGAGAAGTGGACTTATGAAATACGATCTGAACGAAATCAAGAGCAAGCTGTACTGCGGAATTCTCTCCGACGTGCTGGACGGTATGGGCTACCGGAACCAGGCATTGGGCGGTGGAATCCACGGTCTGACCGACGACACGGTGATCTTCGGACCGGCCTTCACCAGCATCGGCACGCAGGTTTACTCCATGCCGGAGAACCCCCTGATTGCCCAGACCCGGGTGGTTGACCAGCTGGGCAAGGGCGAGATCTACGTCCTGGTGACCCGGGGCGAGTACAACTGCGCCGTCTTCGGCGAGCTGTTCGCCACCGCCGTCCGCCAGCGGGGCGGCGCCGGTGTGCTGCTGGATGCCTATGCCCGGGATGTCCGGGAGCTGAAGCAGATGGATTTCCCCCTGTTCTACCGGGGACGGAATCCCAGAACCTCCAAGGGCCGCTGCGAGATCAACGAGTGCCAGATTCCCGTGGTGATGGACGGCGTGACCATCCATCCCGGCGACTATATCTTCGGCGATATCGACGGCGTTGTCATCATCCCCAAGGATCTCATCGATGAGGTTCTTGACCGGGCCCTGGCTCTCATCAAGGACGAGGATCGGGTTCGGGAGAACCTGCTCCGGGGCGATTCCCTGGAGAAGGTCTATACCGAGGTCGGCGCAATCTGATAACTTCCTTACATTTACCCCCTTTGCGAAAGCAGGTGTCCCCTTGGACACCTGCTTTTGCGCTAAAGTAGCCCAAACGGCAAGGATGTCGTCCGAAAGGATGACATCCTTGCCGTTATTTACAACTATTGACATAGAGCCATCCACTTCCTCCGGGATTCTCTGCCCGGGCCTGTGGGATTTCTGGGTGTCGGCATTGTGGTGCTGGGCATGATTCTGAACTGCCTGTCCGGCTGAGGGACGCAAAAACAGGCGTATCATTCCTGGGAATGATACGCCTGTGAGATTGTCAAAGAACCATGTCATTGCGAGCCAGTGCTCACACTGGCGTGGCAATCCCCCTGATATTCAAATATTTTCAATCCTAAACCAGTAGTTTTTACGTTCAACCGGGGGATTTCCACACCACTTAAGCGGACTGGTTCGGAATGACACCGTATCTTTCGGACTTTTTTGACACGCTGACAGGCGTATCATTCCTGGGAATGATACGCCTGTTTCTTAGTTATCTACCCGGAACCCCATAAATGGGGTGGGGACTTTTAGCCCTTGATGGCAGCCTGGGCGGCAGCCAGACGGGCGATGGGGACACGGAAGGGAGAGCAGGAAACGTAGTTCAGGCCAATGCGATGGCAGAACTCCACGCTCACCGGGTCGCCGCCGTGCTCACCGCAGATGCCGCAGTGGAGGCTGGAACGGGTGGCCTTGCCCTTGGTGACGGCCATTTCCATCAGCGCGCCTACGCCGGTCTGATCCAGCTTGGCGAAGGGGTCGTTCTCGAAGATCTTGTGGGTATAGTAGGCGTTCAGGAACTTGCCCGCGTCGTCACGGCTGAAGCCGTAGGTCATCTGGGTCAGGTCGTTGGTGCCGAAGC
>UQXG01000046.1 GCA_900544945.1 uncultured Eubacteriales bacterium
CAGGCGGAAAATCCCTCGCCGTTGGTCATATTCCCGGTTTTCAGATAGACCCTAAATCACAAAACGGGCAGCGCCTTCAGGCGATGCCTTCCTGATTAAAATTATGATTTTAATCAGGAAATAGTATAAGAGAAGGAGAAACGTATGAAGGTAATCGAAGGCGGCGTTTGCGCCGCGAAGGGCTTTCGGGCGAACGGTGTCCACTGCGGCATCCGGAAGAATCACAGCAAGAAAGACCTGTCCCTGATTTTCAGCACCGTCCCGGCCAGCGCCGCGGCGGTGTATACCACAAATCTGGTCAAGGGTGCGCCGCTGACCGTGACGAAAAAGCATATTGCAAACGGCACTGCCCAGGCGGTGATCTGCAACAGCGGCAACGCCAACACCTGCAACGCAAACGGCATCGAAATTGCCGAGGAAATGAGCGCCCTGGCGGCTTCCGCCCTGGGCATTTCTGCCGACGACGTGGTGGTAGCTTCCACCGGTGTCATCGGCCAGCCTCTTTCCATCGCCCCCATTGCGGCGGGATTGCCGGAGCTGGTGGCGGGGCTGTCCGACAACGGCAGCGGAACCGCCGCCGAGGGCATTATGACCACCGACACCGTCCGGAAAGAGGTTGCCGTGGAGTTTACCCTGGGCGGAAAAACCTGCCGCCTGGGCGGCATTGCCAAGGGCAGCGGCATGATTCATCCCAACATGGCCACCATGCTGGTGTTTCTGACCACCGACGCGGCCATTTCTCCCGCTATGCTGCAAAAGGCTCTGTCCGGGGACATTGCGAATACCTTCAACATGCTCTCCATTGACGGCGATACCTCCACCAACGACATGGTGACCATCCTGGCCAACGGCCTGGCGGGGAACCCGGAAGTGACGGAGGAAGGGGAGGACTTTACCGCTTTCATGCAGGCGCTCAACTCCGTGACCATCGCCCTGTGCCGGAAGATCGCCGGAGACGGCGAGGGCGCTACCAAGCTCTTAGAGTGCAAGGTCACGGGCGCAGCCAATCTGGCCACTGCCAAGACCGTTGCCAAGAGCGTCATCTGCTCCAGTTTGCTGAAAGCCGCCATGTTCGGTGCGGACGCCAACTGGGGTCGGGTGCTGTGCGCCATCGGCTACAGCGGCGCGGATGTGGACGTGAACAAGGTGGACGTGGCCTTCTCCAGCCCGGCGGGCACCGTGGCTGTCTGCAAGGACGGTGCGGGTCTGGACTTTTCCGAGGAAATTGCAAAGCAAGTGCTGCTGGAAAAGGAAATCGAAATTCTGGTGGAGCTGAACAGCGGCGACGCTGCCTCCACCGCCTGGGGCTGTGATCTGACCTACGACTATGTCAGAATCAACGGCGACTACCGCACCTGAGGAAAACGCTATGGAGAATCTGCTATCCAATCGGGAGCGGGCGGAGGTTCTGACCCAGGCGCTTCCTTATATCAAGAAGTACAGCGGCAAGATCGTCGTCATCAAGTACGGTGGCAATGCCATGATCAACGAGCAGCTCAAGCAGCAGGTGATGGAGGACATCACCTTGCTGTGGCTCATCGGGGTTAAGGTGGTGCTGGTTCACGGCGGCGGCCCGGAGATCAGCGAAACCATGAAAAAGCTGGGCAAGCAGGCTCAGTTTGTCAACGGCCTGCGGGTGACGGACAAGGAAACCGTGGACATCGTCCAGATGGTGCTGGCGGGGAAGGTCAACAAAACGCTTGTCAACCTTCTGCAAATGAAGGGCGGTCACGCCGTGGGTGTCAGCGGCATTGACGGCGGCATCATTGAGGCCGCCATGAAGGATGAGGCTCTGGGCTATGTGGGAAAAATCACCCGGATCCGCCCCCAGCCAATCACCGATCTTCTGGAAAAGAACTACATTCCGGTGGTGTCCACGGTGGCCAGTGACCGCCAGGGCAACACCTACAACATCAACGGCGACACCGCCGCCGCCTTCATCGCCGGTGCCCTGAACGCCGAGCGGCTGATTATGATGACGGATATCGCGGGAATCCTCCGGGACAAGGACGATCCCAGCACCCTGATTCCGGCTCTGACGGTGTCGGAGGCCAGAAAGCTTTTCGATGAGGGCGTGATCTCCGGGGGGATGATTCCCAAGGTGGACTGCTGCATCGAGGCCATCGAGAAGGGCGTCAGGCATGTGGTAATTATGGACGGACGGGTGCCCCACTCCATTTTGATGGAGCTGCTTACCGACGAAGGCGCGGGCACCATGGTTATGGGGGATTGACAATGAGCATTATGGATATGGACAAGGCCTATGTGGCCGGGACTTACAAGCGGTTTCCCGTGGAGATCGTCTCCGGCAAGGGCAGCCACGCGGTGGATTCCCAGGGCAAGACCTATGTGGACATGGGCTCCGGCATCGGCGTGACGGCTTTCGGCTACGGCGATGAAGCCTGGAAGGCGGCGGTTTGCGCACAGCTGGACAAGGTGCAGCACACCTCAAATCTTTATTACAATGCGCCCTGTGCACAGCTTGCCAAGCTCCTGTGCGAGAAAACCGGCATGAAGAAGGTGTTCTTTTCCAATTCCGGTGCCGAGGCCAACGAGTGCGCCATCAAGGCGGCGAGAAAGTATTCCGCCGAGAAGAAGGGTGCGGATTGCTACACCATCGTGACCCTTCAGAACAGCTTCCATGGCCGGACGCTGACCACCCTGGCGGCAACCGGTCAGGATCACTTCCACCAGCTGTACCAGCCCTTGACTCCCGGCTTCGTCCATGTGCCCGCCAACGACATTCAGGCCTTGAAGGACTGCGTGGCGAAGGTTAAGGTGGCCGGCATTCTCATGGAGGTGGTTCAAGGCGAGGGCGGTGTGCTGCCCCTGACGGCGGAATATCTGGCGGCGGCCAACAAGCTGGCGCACGAGCAGGATATCCCCCTTATGATGGATGAGGTGCAGATCGGCAACGGCCGCTCCGGCAAGCTCTACGGCTACATGAATTTCGATGTCCAGCCGGACATCGTGTCCACGGCCAAGGGCCTGGGCGGCGGCCTGCCCATCGGCGCCTGCCTGCTGGGGGAGAAGGTTCAGAATGTGCTGGGCTTCGGCGATCACGGCTCCACCTACGGCGGCAACCCGGTTTGCTGCGCCGGCGGCGTAAGCATCATCAGCAGACTGACTGACGATTTCCTGGCGGAGGTGCAAAAGAAGAGCGCCTATGTCTTTGAGACGCTCACCGGTGCTCCCGGTATTGAATCCGTCACCGGCCTGGGACTGATGATCGGCGTGAAGCCTGTGGCTCCCGCGGCGGAGGTCGTGAAGGCGTGCATGGAGCGGGGCGTTCTGTGCCTGACCGCAAAGAATAAAGTGCGGCTGCTGCCCGCCCTGAATATCCCCATGGAGGACTTGAAGTTTGCCGTGGAGACCATCCGCACCGTGGCGGCAGAGCTGGCCTGACAGGAGGAAAACATATGGATTTGAAGGGTAAAAGCTTTCTGAAGCTGCTGGATCTGACCCCGGCGGAAATTGAGGGTCTGCTGGCTTTGGCCGCCAAGCTGAAGGCGGAAAAAAAGGCGGGGATTCCCCATAAGCTCTGCGAGGGCAAGAACATCGTCCTGCTGTTTGCCAAGGACTCCACCCGCACCCGCTGCTCTTTCGAGGTGGCAGGCCACGACCTGGGCATGGGGGTGACCTACATCGGCTCCTCCGGCTCCCAGATGGGAAAGAAGGAGTCCATTGCCGACACCGCCCGGGTGCTGGGTCGGATGTACGACGGCATTGAGTACCGGGGCTTCGCCCAGAATATTGTAGAAGAACTGGCCAAATACGCGGGGGTACCCGTGTGGAACGGGCTGACCAATGAGTTCCATCCCACCCAGATCCTGGCGGATTTTCTGACCATTCAGGAGCATTTCGGTTCTTTGAAGGGGAAGAAGCTGGTATATATGGGGGATGCCCGGTACAACATGGGCAATTCTCTCATGGTTGGCTGCGCCAAAATGGGGATGCACTTCGTGGCCTGCGCTCCGGAAAAGTATTTCCCCAATCCGGCTCTGGTGAAAAACTGCCGGGACATTGCCATGGAAACCGGGGCGGTTATCGATCTCATTACCGACCCCATGGAGGCGGTGAAGGGCGCGGGCGTGCTTTATACCGACGTGTGGGTGTCTATGGGCGAGCCGGACAGTGTCTGGCAGGAGCGGATCGAGGCGCTTTCTCCCTACCGGGTGACCATGGAGCTGATGAACGCCGCGGGGAAGCAGTGCCGGTTCATGCACTGTCTGCCGGCGTTCCACGATTTGAAGACCGTCATCGGCCAGCAGATCTACGATAAGTTCGGCATCGACTGCATGGAGGTCACTGACGAAGTATTCGAAAGCGACCGTTCCATCGTCTTCGACGAGGCGGAGAACCGGATGCACACCATCAAGGCCGTCATGGCGGCCACCTTATAACAGAAACAGAACCGGGGCACCCAGCGGGTGTCCCGGTCCAGACTGTCGAAAAACCATGTCATTGCGAGGCAGTGCGCACACTGCCGTGGCAATCCCCCGAATTTTCAAACATTTTAGACCCTAAACCAGTGGCTTTTACTTCTATCCGGGGGATTCCCACACCAGTCTGCGGACTGGTTCGGAATGACAACGTATATTGGGGGCTTTTTTGACACGCTGAACCGGGGCACCCAGCGGGTGTCCCGGTTTTTGCTATACGGTCAAATTCTGAATCCATTTCCCTTGCTTTAGCATCCATGCGCCGATGAAGCATTTGAGCAGATTCACACTGGTGCAGATGAGAAACAGAGGAACAATGGAGATGTCCGTGAACCGGCTCAGGCAGTAAGCCAGCGGCACGCAGCATAGCCACAAAAAGCAGCTGTCGAACAGGAAGGTGACAAAGGTCTGCCCACCGGAGCGCAGGGTGAAATAGGTGGCGTTGGCGTAGGAATCGAAGGGCATGTAGGCCGCTTCAATGCAGATGAGCCAAGTAGCTAAATGCCGGACGGCGTCCGAGGTGTTGTAGATTTTGGGGAAGAGGGTGGAAAACGCCGCCATCAGTGCGCCGAAGAACACTCCGGAGCCTACGGATAGGGCTAGCAGCTTCCGGTTGGTGCTGTGCACCTCTTCCACCGTTGTGTTGGAGCCCAGAAGCTGACCCATGAGAATCCCCACGGCATTGCCCAGAGACAGGAATACCACCGAGGCCAGATTGAAAAGGGTATTGGAAATGTTCATGGCGGGCACCACGTCCAGGCCGCAGGTGGAATAGCACTGGTTCAGGAAGGCCATGCCGCAGGACCAGAGCGCCTCATTGACAAGCAGGGGCATCCCCTTGACGATGATGGATTTCAGAAGCTTTCCCGGCAGATACAGACTCCGGTAGGCACCGACAATGTAGGGATTCTTCCCAGTGTTGTGATGCACCCACCCGGCGACAATCAGAAGCTCCGCGTACCGGGAGATTACCGTGGCCAGAGCAGCACCCTCCACACCCATGGCCGGGGCACCGAAGTGGCCGAAGATCAGCACATAGTTCAGTCCCAGATTCACCAGCACCGCGGCGATGCCGCCCACCATGGGCACGAAGGTGTTGCCGCATTCCTTCATGGTGCTGGTATAGACGTTGGTCAGGGCGAAGGGGAGAAAGCCCCAGAGCATGACGGTCAGGTATTTCATGCCGTACTCCAAAGCTCCTGCGGCCATAGCCGCATCTCCGTCTCCCGTCAGGTAAAGGCCAATCAGGGTGGGGCCGCCCAGGTAGAAAAGCCCGCCGCCCAGAAGAGCCAGCACCAGGCAGATTATCAGCTTGAACCGGAAGGTATAGCGTTCGCCTTCGGTGTCCTGAGAGCCGTGAAACTGAGCGGTGAAGATTCCCGCTCCGGAGCTGGCGCCGAAAATACACAGATTGAATACAAAAATCAGACCGTTGACGATGGAAACGCCGCTCATAGGAATGGTGCCCACCTGCCCGACCATAATGTTGTCCAGCAGGGAGACGAAGTTGGTAATGCCGTTCTGAATGATGATGGGCACGGCAATTCCCAGCACATGGCGGTAGAACTGCCGATTCCCAATGTAACGATTTTGCATAGATGACCTCAATTGACGAGCGGGCGGGCTGAGAGCCCGCCCGTGTGTTTCGCTTGTTCTCAAATCTCCTTGCCGCCGAGGAATACCCGCTTTTCGGCGTAGTCCGGGGAGCAGACGACGAAGTCTGCCAGCTTGCCGGTTTCGATGGAGCCAACCTGATCCTGAACCCCCAGAGCCTTGGCAGGATTCCAGGTGGCGGCACGGACGGCCTCTTCTTCCGGGATATTCCAGCTGAGCACATTCCGCAGACACGTCCACAGGTTGGTGGCGGAGCAGGCGATAGTGCCGTCGGCAAGTCTTGCTACGCCGTCCCGGAGCCAGGCATCCTGACCGCCCAGGGTAAACTGGGTGCCTTCGGGCTGTCCGGCGCAGCGGCCGGAGTCGGAAACCAGGATCATCCGGTTTTTGAACATGGTGAAGGCCAGCCGGACGGAGGCCGGGTGGATGTGGTAGCCGTCGCAGATGATCTCCGCCTGCACCTTCTCGTTCTCCACTCCGGCGGGAATGACGCCGGGATTCCGGTGGTGAATGCCGGGCATGGCGTTGTACAGGTGGGTCAGGTGGGTCACACCGGCCTCCACCGCCGCCCGGGCGTGGTCATAGTCAGAATCCGTGTGGGCAATGGACACGGTGCAAAGCTTGCTGGCCTTTTCGATGAATTCCACCGCGCCGGGAAGCTCCGGGGCGATATCCACGATCCGCACCAAGCCGCCGCAGTCATCAAAAAGCTTCCGGAAGCCCTCAAAATCCGGATCCTTCAGATAGTCCGGGTTCTGGGCCCCCCGCTTTTTGTAGGAGAAATAGGGCCCCTCCATCTGAATGCCCATGAGCCGGGAAAGACCTGCCGGGGCTTCCTCTTTGAGCTGCTTGGCGGTGGCGAAGGCCTTTTCCAGCACGTCGTAGGGCAGGGTCATGGAGGCGGGGGCGAAGGAGGTCACGCCGCAGGAGGCATAGTAGGCCGCCATTTTTTTGAGGCCTTCGTAGTCCCCGTCGGAGAAGTCCGCCCCGGAGTTGCCGTGGCTGTGGACATCGATAAGGCCGGGAATGACGGTAGCGCCATGAAGGTCAACGGCATCGGCGGGAATTTCCTCCGGCAGGACAGCGCCGAACCGGCCGTCCTTAACCTCAAAGCCGCCGGTGACAAACCGGAAATCCGGGGTGAAGATTCTGGCATTTTTGTAGAACATAGGATTCTCCTCCATCTTCTTATGATTACTGTCATGGTATCATGGTTCCCAGAAAAATGCAATCGTCCCGGCCACAATTGTCAAAGAAAGAAAAGATAAAGTTGGTAATGGGAAGAAAACGGTTGTTATTTCTGGCCCCGGCTGGTATAATGAAACGAAGCAACAGTTTCAAATGGATGAGGTGGAGTAATGAAATTACGGAAAATCGCGGCGGCGGTGCTGGCCTTTGCCGGAAGCCTCTTGCTGGCAGGCTCGGTTGTTGCCTGCCTGAGGGCGGTGAACCAACCGGCGGCATCCGCTCCCCAGACCGACGGGGTCCGGGATTTTGCCCTGGAATTTCTGGATACCCTGGACAAGGGGGACTTGGCCGGGGTGGAAAAATGCCTGTACGGAAGCCCGAACTTAGGGCTGGAGAAAGCACCGGACACGGAAAGCGGAAAGCAGCTCTGGCAGGCCTATCGGGACAGCATTACCGTAGACTACAGCGACGATTGCTACAGCGAGGGAACGAACATCTATCAGTCGGCCAAGGTGACTGCCCTGGATTTGCCCGCCACTATGGGAAAGCTCAACAGCACCGCGGCGGAAATTCTGAAAAACACCCTGGAAACCGCCGAAGATCCCACGGCTCTTCTCAATGAGGACGGCACCATTCCGGATACCCTGCGGCAGCAGGCCCTTTCCCAGGCTCTGACCCAGGTGCTTTCGGAAGGGACGACCGTCACCCGGGAGATGAATGTGCGGCTGGTCAAGCAGGACGGACAGTGGTGGGCAGTGCCCGACGGGGCGCTGCTGACAGTGCTGTCCGCAGGCCTGAATTAAAGGAGGCGGAATATGGGATATAAACCGAAATATGCCGCCAAAAACCGGAAGCAGGAGCCGGAGGTCATCCGCAGCCCCAAGCCGGAAACCCGGAAGCAGCGGCCTGCGAAAAAGCCCCGTTCCCGGGTGGGGAATATCGCCTGGATGGTGCTGACGGCGGTGCTGGTGCCCCTTTGCACCTTTGCCGCCGTGAAAATTCTGGGACAGATGGTCTTCACAGTGGGTACACCCAAGGCTTCCGCCATCGGGAAAACCAAGGACATGGCGGTGGTGGACAGCCTGGACGCCTACGCCCAGGAAAAAATGGGGGATGCCCAGTCGGTGCTGGCGGGGCTGAACACCTCAGATTTTACCCTGCCCACCCAGCCGGAAACCGAGCCGCCCCACGAGCACTACACCATTCCCGCCGACGCGGCGGCAGCCCCGAAACCCAACCAGTCCCTCTACGGCTCCGTTCGGAAGCCAGAGGATATGGAGCCGGTGCTGGAGCAGGCAAAATGGGTGTTGGACGGTCAGAAGACCTATTTCCAGCCGAATCAGCAGATTTATGACGACAGCATCATCCGCTACTATCTGGACGAGACCATTCTCGCCGTCACCTGGCAGGAGGTGCACGACGATTCCGTGTACACCTTCTCGGAGATCAAGGTAGAGGATGCCTCCCAGTTCCGGCGGCATCTGGCCGGAGGCGAGTACGGCTCCAACATCCAGTACCTGACCACGGAAATGGCGGAAACCGTCAATGCGGTGGTGGCCTCCGCCGGTGACTTCTACCGATTCCGGGACTTCGGCGCGGTGGTTTACCAGGGTCAGGCCAAGCGGGTGGAGGGCACCTATGCCGAAACCTGCTATATTGACTTTAGCGGCGATATGCACTTCACCCGGGCAGGAGAGGTGCTGACCACGGAAGCCGTTCAGCAGTATGTGGACGAAAACAACATCAATTTCAGCCTGGCCTTTGGCCCCATTCTGGTGGACAATTACGAATTACAGGAGCATAGCTGGTACGGCGTAGGCGAAATCAACGAGGGCTATGCCCGTTCCGCTCTGTGCCAGATGGACAGCCTCCACTACTTGGTGGTTACCGCCAACACCACCGGCATCCACCAGACCATCCCCACGGTTGCCATGTTCGCCAAGAACATTGCCGCCACCGGCTGCCGGATGGCCTACTGCCTGGACGGCGGGCAGACCGCTACCATCGTTATGAATAACGAGCTGGTGAACCGGCCTGTCTACGGTCAGCAGCGGAAAATCAGCGATATCATTTATTTTGCCACGGCGGTGCCGGAGGGAGGGACGGACAATGGATAAGGTTGCCCTGTACGCAGGCGGCACCCCCATCTACTGGTGCAGCTTGGCTCTGACCCTGGGGACGATCGTTGCCGTCTGCTTTTTCCTGTCCTTCTATCTCGGCAAAAGCGGCAACGCCGCCGCGGGCTTTGCCGCGGTGCCGGTGGGAATCCTGCTGAGCCTGGTGCTGGCTCGGTTTTTCCACTGGTACTGTCAGGCAGACAGCTACGAAAACTTCCGGGCGGCGATGACGGACTTTTCCGGCGGGGGCTTTGCGCTCATGGGAGCCTTCTTAGGCTGCACCCTGGCCGCCTGCCTGACGAGAATTCTGCGTCTTCAGCGAAATCTGCCGGAAATGCTGGATGCCCTGTCCCTGGGCGGCTGCGCGGGAATTGTGGTGGGGCGGCTTTCCGCTCTGTTCAACGCCACCGACCGGGGGCAGGTGCTGGCAAATTTCCGGAGTCTGCCCATTGCCAGTCCCGTGAGCAACGCGGTTTCCGGGGCGGTGGAGTACCGGCTGGCCACCTTCGCTCTCCAGTCTATCGCCGCTTTTGTACTGTTTGTGATTCTGGCGGCCTTTTATCTGCGGGGGCAGAAGGGGGGAAAGCTTCGGGACGGGGATACCTGCCTGATTTTTCTGATGCTCTACGGCTGCACCCAGGTGGTGCTGGACAGCACCCGCTATGACTCCCTGTTCTTCCGGAGCAACGGCTTTGTCAGCGTGGTGCAGGTGCTGGGAGCCCTGGGCCTTGCCCTGGCTGTGGTGGTGTTCGCCCGGCGAATGGTGAAGGCCAGAGGCTTCCGGGCCTGGAACATCTTCCTGTGGCTGCTCATCGCCCTGGCTCTGACCGGGGCCGGGTACATGGAGTATTACGTTCAGCGCCGGGGCAACGAGGCCCTTTTTGCCTACAGCGTCATGAGTGCCTGCCTGTTGGCGGCATCCGTACTGACCCTTTTCATGCGGGCTCTGGCGGTAAAGGTGGAGAAGCGGTATTATGGAACTGACGATTAACGAAAAGGCTTATTCTGTGGAGAAGCTTCTGGGCAAGGGCAAGGGAGGCTATTCCTACCTGGTTTCCGATGGGGCGGGGGAGTACGTCATCAAGCAGATTCACCACGAACCCTGCGATTATTACCGGTTTGGAGACAAGCTGGCCTCCGAGCGCCGGGACTATGCCCGGCTGAAGGCCATCGGCATCCCCATGCCGGAGCTGCTGGCGGTGGACGAGACCGGGGAAAGAATCCTGAAGGAGTACATTCCCGGGGACACCATAGACCGCTATGTGCTGGCCAGTCGGATGGAGGAAAGCTTTTATCGGCAGATTGAGGGCATGTGCCGTCTGCTGTATCCGGCGAATACCAATATCGACTATTTTCCCACAAACTTTGTCGTCCGGGACGGGATGCTTTTCTATGTAGACTACGAGTGCAACGACTATATGGACGCGTGGAATTATGAGAATTGGGGCAGCCGTTATTGGTGGCGGTCGCCGGAGTTTCTGGAACGCTTTGGAACCTAAGGAGCCTCTGAATAAATCGTCTGCGGCTGGATAGCGGATCTTTTCCCCTATCCGTGCGGCTTCAAAAGTGGGAAATATAGCGCAGCCGTTGCCAGCGCAAGCTGGCTTACGGATGCGGCATACCCCTTGCGGGTACATACAGTATTCCTCCGCTTTTGAACCCTTCGGCTAGAGAAAAATCTCTCGCTCCCAGCTCTTGCCGATTTAATCAGAGGCTCCCTAAAAAACCCGGAAAGCCGAGGCTTTCCGGGTTTTTCCTATGTACTTACTTTCCGAAGGCATCCAGTGCCAGCTTGAAAGCGCCGTAAGCGCCGGCATCGTTGCCCAGAGAAGCCAGGGCAAACCGAGCGCCGGAGGCGGCGTGGAAGACGTACTTCTTGAAGTAGGGAATAATGCCGTCCAGAAGCACCTGTCCGGCTTTGCTGACGCCGCCGCCGATGACCACCACCTCGGGATCGACGACAGAGCAGACGTTGCCCAGGAACTCGCCCATGTACCGGTAGACCTGATCGAGAATGGCAAGAGCCTCTTTGTCCCCGGCCTTGCCCGCGTCAAAGATGTCCTTGCAGGTCATGTTTTCCAGGGAGCGTAGGCTGCTGGGGGCATCGGTGGCTGCCAGGTGACGCTGAGCCAGCCGCACAACACCGGTGGCGGAGCAGTACTGCTCCACGCAGCCGTACTTGCCGCAGTTGCATTGCAGGGTTTCATCCCGGTTGAGAAGCAGGTGGCCGATCTCCGCGCCGGAGCCGTGGGCACCGTGAAGAAGGTTCCCATCCACGACGATGCCGCCGCCCACACCGGTGCCCAGGGTGACGAAGAGCATATTGTCGCAGCCCTTGCCGCCGCCCTTCCAGTATTCGCCCAGAGCCGCCACGTTGGCATCGTTGCCCGCCTTCACCGGGAAGCCCGTGAGCTTGGACAGATCCTCGGCGATGTTGAACACGCCCCAGCCCAGGTTTACGCAGCGGTTCACAACGCCCTTGCCGTTGACCGCGCCGGGCACGCCGATGCCGATGCCCAGAATGTCGGACGCGGGAATCTTATGGGAAGCCAGATACTCCTTGACGGAAGCGGCGATGTCCGGCAAAATCTGATCGCCGCCGTTTGCGGTGACGGTGGGAATCTCCCATTTGTCGAGCATGGTGCCGTTTTCGTCAAAATAGGCGATCTTGACGGTAGTGCCGCCCAGATCAATGCCAAAGCCGTATTTCATAAGGGTCGCCCTCCTAATATGTTGGATGTCTCTATTATACATATTCCGCGGAAAAAAGCCAGCCCCTAACGAAAATTACAGAAAGAAAAGTTTTACTTGCGTTTGGCTCTGGTTTGCGGTAGAATACAGTCGTACTTTGAGAAAGGACGTGTTCCATTACATGATTAAAGTTGACATCTCCAACGTCTGGGGCCAGCTGACCCTGGGCGACCTGCTGGCTATGGAAAAGGAAGTGGCCGATGCCCACACCACCCTGGTGGACGGCACCGGTGAGGGCAACGATTTCCTGGGCTGGCTGAACCTGCCCGTTCGGGAGCCTACCGAGGAAATTAAGCGCATCCAGTCCGCCGCCAAGAAGATTCGGGAAAACAGCGATGTGTTCGTGGTCATCGGCATCGGCGGCTCCTACCTGGGCCCCCGGGCTGCCATTGAGCTGCTGCAAGGCCCCAACCACAACATCGGCAAGGGCAAGGGCAATCCCCAGATTTTCTTTGCCGGCAACGGCCTGAGCACCCGTCATTGGAACGAGCTTCAGGGTCTGCTGGAGGATAAGGACTTCTCCATCGCCATCATCTCCAAGTCCGGCACCACCACCGAGCCTGCCATCGCCACCCGTGCCCTGCGCTGGATGCTGGAGCGCAAATATGGCACTGCCGGTGCCAAGGAGCGGATCTTCGCCATCACCGATCCCTGCAAGGGTGCCCTGCGCCAGATGGCTACCGAAGAGGGCTGGGAGACCTTTGTTATCCCTCAGAACGTTGGCGGCCGGTACTCCGTGCTGACCCCCGTGGGTCTGCTTCCTCTGGCGGTGGCGGGCATCGACATCATGGAAATGATGAACGGCGCCATGGATGCCAAGGAGACCTATGATCTGCGCTCCTTCGAAAACCCCGTCTGGCAGTATGCCGCCGTGCGGAACCTGCTGTACCGCAACGGCAAGGCCATTGAGATCTTCGAGTCCTTCGAGCCCGGCTTCAAGATGTTCGGCGGCTGGTGGCAGCAGCTCTTCGGCGAGTCCGAGGGCAAGGACGGCAAGGGCATCTTCCCGGCAACCGCCGAGTTCACCGCCGACCTGCACTCCCTGGGTCAGATGATCCAGTCCGGTGTCCGGAACATTTTCGAGACCATGGTGCGTTTTGACGCTCCCGAGAAGAAGATGGTCATTGGCGGCGACGCCAAGAACCTGGACGGCCTGAACTACCTGGAGGGTCGTACCCTGGACTTCGTGGACGAGAAGGCTTTCCTCGGCACTCTGGCTGCCCACGTGGACGGCGGCGTGCCCGTCATCACCATGGACTGCGGAGAGCTGAACGACCGGAAGGTGGGCGAGCTGTTCTACTTCCTGGAGCTCAGCTGCGGCGTTTCCGCCTATATCCTGGGCGTGAACCCCTTCAACCAGCCCGGTGTGGAGCTGTACAAGCGCAATATGTTCCAGCTGCTGGGCAAGCCCGGCTACGAAAAGTAAGCACCTTTTGCCGGAGAGGACGGCCTGTCCTCTCCGGTACTTTTTTCCAAAATGAAAACTCTTGGGAAAAACGCAAAATAGTAGTTGCAAATTTTTCCGTTTACTGGTAGAATGTGCATAAGCCAAAAAACAAAGGCAAGGAGGATATTCCTATGATTCATGTTATTATGGGCCTGAAGGGCTCCGGCAAAACAAAGAAGCTGATCGACGCCATCAACGGCGCGGTGGCAGAAGCCCACGGCGATGTGGTGTGCATCGAGTACGGCAGAAAGCTGACCTACGATCTTTCCTATAAGGTTCGCCTGGTGGACTCCAAGGAGTACGGCATTTCCAGCAGCGAGATGCTCAAGGGCTTCCTGAGCGGTCTGCACGCCGGCAATTTCGATATTACCAACGTCTTTATTGATAACCTGTACAAGACCATCGGTGCCGACCTGGCTGCTGCCGAGGACTTTGTGGCCTGGTGTGCCAAGTTTGCCGCCGACAATAAGATGGAGATCACCATCACCATCTCCGAAGACCCCGCCAAGGCCAGCGAGGGCATGAAGCAGTATCTGTAAGAATACATCCTTTGCCGCCGCAGCGTTCGCTGCGGCGGTTTTTCGATATGCGAAAGGGACGGAAGGATATGCTTGTCATTGCGAACCAGCCCGCAGGCTGGTGTGGCAATCCGTTCCCCAAAGGCTCCCCTTGCTGATCAAGGGGAGCTGTCACGAAGTGACTGAGGGGATCAGAACTCCCATCATTTTGTGTGCCCTCATTGACGCAGCTTTACAATCCCTCAGTCTCGCGCTTGCGTGAGACGCGCGAG
>UQXG01000047.1 GCA_900544945.1 uncultured Eubacteriales bacterium
CCCGCAGATTCTATTCGGATTTCGGAGAGCCTACCCTACTTGCTGTCATCGTCGCTGACAACAGCCGTCCGCTCATCCACACGCTGAAGGGCATACTCCATGTTTTTCTCGCAGTCATCGGTGACCTTGTCCAGGAAATTTCCGTTATAGGCCTGGATGGTCTTCTCAATCCGCACCACCCGGCGGTCAGAGTTCCCCACGCACTCGGTCTCCCGGACGGTGTAGATGGGATAGAGGGTGTAATCCGTCACCTTGGTGGTTCCGGTGTTGGCATCCTTGGTGATTTCCAGATCCAGAATCACGGAATAGTTGGTAGCGCCCCGGGAGGCATCGCCGAAGAAGTCTCCCAGAGAATAGGCGACCAGGGTTCCCGCGCTTTTGTTGTAATCAATGGACTGGAGGGTGTGGGGATGGGTGCCCAGGATCACGTCCACGCCGTTTTTCTGCATAAGGTTCACGATCTGCTCCTGGGTCTTGCTGATATCGTCGTTGTACTCACTGCCCCAGTGAAGCAGCGCAACGACCAGGTCAGGCTTTTCCGCCTCCATGCTCTTGAGGATGGAGGTGATTTTGTCCTTGGCAATCGTTTTGTACTCCGTGGCATAGTCTTCGTACAGAATGTTCACCAAGTCTTCGTTGCCCGCGGGCATACCCCGGCCTCCCAGGCCCTTGGTAAAGGCCACAAAGCCCACCTTGATTCCCTGGATTTCCGTCATGGTGTAGCCCTTGGACTGCTTGAACTCGCTGGATGAGCCAAAGGCGCCCACCGGCTCAATACCCGATTGGCGGATGGCGTTCAGGGTAGCGGTCAGGCCGTTCAGGCCGTTGTTGATGGCGCAGGAGTTTGCCATTTGCAGCAAATCCACACCGCAGCCCCGCAGTGCCGTCAGCAGCTCCGCCGGAGCGGAGGTTGTGTTCGTGCCGTAGGGCTCGCCGCAGACGTTGCCCTCAAAGTTCATCACCGTTAAATCGGCGTCACTGAGAAGGGCGGACACATCCTTGAATACCGGACTGAAATCGTAGTTGTTCACGGAAATACCCGCGTTCACCACCGCGTCGGTGACGTTCAGGTCACCAGTGGCCCGGATATGGATGGTGGTAATGGGGCTTTTCTGAGCGGGAGAGGTCTCCCGAGGCGCCTGGGTGGTGGGAACGGTCTGCACCACCGCCGGCGCTTCCCCGGCGTTCTTCTGCGTCAGCCGGTAAATGCCGAAAGCGCACCCGGCAGCCACCAGCACCGCCAGCAGCACCGTCAGCCGGAGCCTGCGCACCTGAGCCTGCCGGCGTTTACGCTGGGCTTCCCGTCTTTGCCTTCGCTTGTCCATTGGATCGCCCTGCTGCGGCATGACATTCCCTCCCTCTTAACGATAGTTGTCCTAATTATACTCAAATTTTTCTGATAAAACAAGGTCTATCCTATGAACATCCTTTGAACGTCCTGATTTTTGAAATATTCCCTTGTCTCGTCGGCATTGCGGAGAATCTCCGCTTTCAGTGCCTGCAAATCCGGAAATTTCTTCTCCGGACGGAGAAACCGATAGAATTCCAGCCGGATTTCCTTGCCGTACAAGTCTCCCTGGTAGTCCAGAATCCATGGCTCCACGGTAATGCTGTGGCCGTTTACCGTAGGCCGGGTACCCACGTTGGTGACTGCGGGATAGCTTTTGCCGTCTACCGTGCACAGGCACATGTAGACTCCAAATTTCGGCACCGCCAGTTCCCGGGGAAGCGCTAAGTTGGCGGTGGGAATGCCCAGGGTGCTGCCCAGGTGCCGCCCGTGCACCACAGTCCCGGTGAGAAGCTGGGGATGACCCAGAAATTTTACCGCCGTGGCCATGTCCCCGGACTCGATCTGGGAGCGGATATAGGTGCTGGAAATCCGAACCCCATTGAGGGTCTGCTCCGGCACCACCGCCCAGGCAAGGCCTGTCAGGCGGCAATAGCCCGCCAGCCGCAGGGCATTGCCCGCCCCTCCCGCGCCGAACCGGAAGTCCTCGCCGCAGACGAAGCCCACGGCCCCGTAATCCCGGCAAAGCATGTCCAGAAAGTCCCGCCAGGGGCAGCTGTGCATTTTCTCGTCAAAGGGCAGGGTCACCACGGTTTCCGCCCCGAAACCCTCCCGGAGAAGCCGCTCCCGGTCGGCCTGGGTGTTGATAAGCCGGGGCGCCTTCCCCAGCACCAGCGCATCCGGGTGGACGCCGAAGGTAATCACGCCGAACCGGCATCTGGCCTCCGCGGCCAGCTCCCGGCAGGCCTTCAGAAGCGCGGCGTGGCCGATGTGCACCCCGTCAAAAAAGCCCAGGGCGTAAATTGTCTTTTCTTTCATCCTGTTGTCCTATACCTGAAAAAAGCTCTTGATCGTTGACATAACGCCGCCGTCCACCTTGGCCAGCATGAGAAATTCCCCGCCCTGGCTGTAGGCCCGATAGGTTCCCGGTGCTAAGGAAACGGAGAAGGCGTTGCCGTTCCGGCACCGGGTCTCCTGATTGGCGGTCAGGGTCACTGTCGGGTAATTCCGGAACATGGTGTCCACATCCCGGAGATACTTTTCCGGTTCCTCGGTGTCCAGCAGGGTTTGCAGGGGCACCGCTTCATCGACGGTGTACTCCCCCGCCGCCACCCGGCGCAAGGATTCCATGCAGCCGCCGCAGCCCAATTTCTCCCCAATGTCCTTGCACAATGTGCGGATATAGGTACCCTTGGAGCAGCGAACCCGAAGCCGCAGGGTGTTTTCTCCCCGCTCCACCAAGCTCAGCTCATGAATGGTGATGGGTCGGGGCTGACGCTCTACGGTTTTTCCCTTCCGTGCCAGGTCGCAGAGCTTCTGGCCGTTCACCTTCAGGGCAGAATACATAGGCGGAACCTGCAAAATTTCTCCCCGGAAGGCTGCCAGAGTCTCCTGAAGCTGTTCTTCCGTGAAGGACACGTTTTCTTCCGTCAGGACGGTTCCCGTCATGTCCTCGGTGTCGGTGGTGATGCCTAAACGAAGCACCGTCTCATAGGTTTTTTCCGCGTGCTCGAAAAATTCCACAGCCCGGGTGGCTCTGCCCACGAACACAGGCAGCACCCCCGTGGCCATGGGGTCGAGCGTCCCCCCGTGACCGATCCGCCGGGTACCGAAGACCCGGCGAAGCCGGGCCGTCACATCCTGGCTGGTCCAGCCCTGGGGCTTATCCACAATGACAATTCCGTCCATCAGGCAAGCTCCAGCATGGCCTTTTCCACCGCGGCAGTGGCTTCTTTCAGGGACATTTTCAGGCTGGCGCCCGCCGCCCCCTTATGGCCGCCGCCGCCGAAGGGCTCTGTGACCTTGGCGGCATCGTAGCCGGGGATGGCCCGGACGGAAATCTTCACGTCCCCCTCCTGGGTTTCCCGCAAAGTGGCCGCCACACACACGCCGGCGACGGTTCGGGGGAAGGAGGAAATGTTGTCCATATCGTCCTGGGTCACGCCGATATCCTGCTCCACCTGCCGGGGGATGGCGCAGATGGCCATTTTGCCCTCAGCCAGCATGTGCATATGCTCCACGATCCAGCCCTGCATTTTCAGCTTTGCCAGGGTATTTGTCTCGAACAGCTCCTGGTTCAGTTCGTAAATCCGGGCCCCGGCCTGGGCGCACCCGGCGGCGGTCAGGAAGGTGTGGGCGCTGGTATTGGCGTAGCGGAAGCAGCCGGTGTCCGTGGAGGTGCCCACATACACCGCCTCGGCAATCGCCTGGTCGGGCTGCACCCCCATTTCTCCCAGCACGTCCCAGATGATCTCCGCGCAGGCCGCGCTGCGGGGATCCACCAGCTCCTGCTCCGTAAAGGAGGTGGCGCTGCCGTGGTGGTCAATGCGCAGGGCAATGCTTCCCAGAAGGCACTGGAAGCGCTCGGGAAGCATGCTGGGGGAGGCCACATCCACGCTGACGACGGTGTCCCCGGCCTGGGCCTGTTCTTTGGTCAGACCCTGGTGGAGCCAGCGGAACCGGTCGGAAATCTCGGGATTTTCCAGAATATGGGCGGCTTTTCCCAACTTCCGCAGCCCCCGGCAAAGGGCCGCGGCGCTGCCCAGGGTGTCCCCGTCGGGACGGCGGTGGGTCACGATGGCGTAGCGGTCATGCTCTGCCAGAAAGGCGGCGGTTTCAGACCTCGTCAGTTTCTTCATCGTGCTTTACCCCCAGAGAGTTGATGAGATCCAGCATTTTCGCGCCGTAGGTAATGGAATCGTCCTCTTCCCAGACGATTTCCGGGGAATACCGCAGCCGCAGATTGCTGCCCAGCTGGCGGCGGAGGAACCCGGCGGCGGAGCGGAGCCCCGCCAAGGCCTCCTTAGCCCGGTCGTTCTGAAGGAAGCTGACGTAGACCTTGGTATAGCGCAGATCAGGGGTGGTTTCCACCCGGGTAATGGAGATCATAACATCCTGCACCCGGGGATCCTTCACCGTCCGCAGCAGGGCGGACAGCTCCTTCTGGATTTCTTCGTTGATGAGCAAAATTCGATTGGATGCCATGTTACATCCTCCTGTTTCTATGATAATTGCCGCGCCGCGGTTTGCGGCGCGGCAAAAAAGACTTAGCGTTTGACTTCCTGCATGATATAGCACTCGAAGATATCGCCCTCGCGGATATCGTTGTACTTGGCTACGGTCATGCCGCACTCGAAGCCGGCGGTGACCTCCTTGGCAGCGTCCTTGAACCGCTGCAAAGAGCCGATCTCGCCTTCGTGCACCACAATGTTGTCCCGGAGCACCCGAACCAGGGAGTCTCTCGTGACCTTGCCGTCCTTGACCATGCAGCCGGCGACAGTGCCGATGGCGGAGACCTTGTAGGTCATGCGCACCTCGGCGTGGCCGATGACCACTTCCTCGTACTTGGGAGCCAGCATACCCTTCATGGCGGCCTCAATTTCGTCCACGGCATCGTAGATCACCCGGTAGAACCGCATATCCACGTTTGCCCGGTGGCCGGAGGCCTGGGCGGCGGCGTCGGGACGAACGTTGAAGCCCACGATGATGGCGCCGGAGGTAGAGGCCAGCAGGATATCGCTTTCGTTGATGGCGCCGACACCCGCATGGATGACCCGCACCCGGACTTCCTCGTTGCTCAGCTTCTCCAGGGAGGCCTTCACCGCCTCGGCAGAGCCCTGAACGTCGGCCTTGACGATCAGCGGCAGCTCCTTCATTTCGCCCTCCTGCATCTTGGCAAAGAGGTTGTCAAGAGTCACCTTCTGCTGAAGCTTGGCGGCGGCGTCCTTCTGCGCCTGACGGCGCTGCTCCACCAGCTCCCGAGCCATCCGCTCGTCGGTGACGGCGTTGAACTCGTCGCCGGGGGTGGGCACGTCGGCAAGGCCGGTGATCTCCACAGGCACGGAGGGGCCGGCGGTCTTGACGGTACGCCCCTTGTCGTTGGTCATCACCCGGACACGACCCACGGAGGTACCGGCAATGACGATATCGCCCTGATTCAGAGTGCCGTTCTGCACCAGAAGGGTGGCCACAGGGCCCCGGGTCTTATCCAGACGAGCCTCGATGACGGTGCCCTTGGCCCGGCGGTTGGGGTTGGCCTTCAGCTCCTGAACCTCGGCGGTGAGCAGCACCATTTCCAGCAGCTCGTCCAGGCCCTGACCGGTCTTGGCGGAGATGGGCACGATGATGGTATCGCCGCCCCACTCCTCGGGGATCAGGTCATACTTGGTCAGCTGCTCCTTGATCTTATCGGGGTTGGCGGTGGGCTTATCCATCTTGTTGATGGCAACGATAATCGGCACATTCGCCGCCTTAGCGTGGTTGATGGACTCCACGGTCTGGGGCATGATGCCGTCATCGGCGGCCACCACCAGAATGGCGATATCCGTGGACTTTGCGCCGCGGGCACGCATGGAGGTAAAGGCCGCGTGGCCGGGGGTATCCAGGAAGGTAATCATCTGGCCCTTCACGTCCACGGTGTAAGCGCCGATGTGCTGGGTAATGCCGCCGGCCTCGCCTGCGGTGACGGAGGTCTTCCGGATGGCATCCAGGGTAGAGGTCTTGCCGTGGTCAACGTGACCCATGACAACGACAACGGGGGCACGGTTCTGGAGCTCCTCGGCGGTGTCCACATGGTCGTCGATGATCTGCTCCTCGATGGTAACGGTGACTTCCTTCTCCACCTTGCAGCCCATTTCGGTAGCCACAAATTCGGCGGTGTCGAAGTCGATGGCCTGGTTGATACCGGCCATGACCCCGTTCTTCATCAGGCACTTGATGACCTCGCCCGCGGTCTTCTTCATCCGGGAGGCCAGCTCGCCCACGGTGATCTCGTCGGGGATCTTCACGGTCAGGGGAGCCTTCCGAGCCACCTCCATCTGGAGACGGCGCATCTTCTCCTGCTCCTCGTTGCGGCTCTTGCTGCCCCGGAAGGAGCCCTTCTGCTGCTTGTTCTGCTGCTTGCCCTTGCCGCCGCCGATGCGCTGCTTGCCGCCCTGGTAATTCTGAACCCGCTCGGAGACCAGGTTATCCACATCGGCGAACCGGTTGGCATTGACCTGCACCGCGGAGGTATCCACCACCCGGCGTTCCCGCTTGCGCTCCGGCTCCTTGGGCTTTTCGGCCTTGGGTGCCGCCTGCTGGGCAGACTGGGGCTTGGGGGCATTCTGGGGGCGGGCGTTGTTGTTGTTATTATTGTTATTGTTGGCCTTTGCCTGGGGCTGAGAAGGCTTCTGCGCCTCCTTCTGGGGCTCGGCCTTCGGCTCCTGCTTGGGGGCGGTGGGCTTCACGGCAAACACCTGCTCTAAGGAGCTGATCTGGTGGTTCTGGGTCATGTACTCGAACACCATATTCAGCTGGCTGTCCTCCAACGCCTGGGTATAGGACTTGGGCTTCTCCCCGAATTTTCCGATAATCTCCGACATTTCCTTGGGGGTCATACCGAAATCCGCGGCGACCTCCTTAACACGATACTTAACAAAGCTCATTCTATAAAAGCACCTCCATGATTGGATACGCAAACGGGGCACTCAGCCTTCCGGCTGCCTTCCCGCAAACCTACTTCTTTCCCTTTTTCAGGTTCCGCTGATGGGCCTTGGCCTCGGCCTGACGCTTCCTGGCCTTGGCTGCCTTCCCGGTGAGCACCTCCAGCGCCTGAGCCGTTTCCGGCTTGGGGGGCAAAGCCTTTACCAGTGCCAGCGCCAGCTGCACGTCCGTAATGGCGGCAATGGCCAGGCTGGTTCTGCCGACGGCAAAGCCCATCTCGTCCTTGGTCACATCCAGCCGGACGCACTGCTGCTCCGTACCGGCGGCGTAGGACTTGGCTCGGCGCCAGGTGTGGTCGGAGGCATCCGAGGCAACCAGAATCACATAGGCCTTGCCCGCCCGGGCGATGGCCCCTACCGGTTCCTCGCCCAGCTCCGCCAGGCCGCCCTTGCGCGCCAGGGACAGATATCCCAGAGCCTTACTGCTGTTTTCCACCGGCGGCCTCCATTTCCTTCTCAAGCCGGTGGTACACATCCTCGGGGATGGTGACCTCCAGGCTTCTGTCCAGGGCCTTGGAGCGCAGGGCCTTCTTCAGGCACTCCGGATTCGGGCACAGATAGGCCCCCCGGCCGTTCATTTTTCCGCCGAAGTCCAGGCTCACGGCCCCCTCGGGGGTGCGAACCACCCGAATCAGCTCCCGCTTAGGCTTCCGTTCCCGGCAGCCCATACATTGCCGCTGGGGAATCTTTTTCTGCATTTGGACTACCTCCCGGATTTTTTAGACTTCCTCAGTGTCCTGAGTCTCCTGGGCTTCTGCCGCAGGCTCGGCCTTTTCAGGCTTCTCCAGCTCCTCAGGCTCTGCCTGAGAGGCGGGCTTGATATCGATCTTGTAGCCGGTGAGCCGGGCTGCCAGCCGGGCATTCTGGCCCTCCTTGCCGATGGCAAGGGACAGCTGATCGTCGGGAACGATGCACCGGCAGGCCTTCTGGCCAGGAATCAGGGTCACGGAAATCACGTCCGCGGGGCTCAGAGCCGCCCGGACATACTCGCAGGGATCCTCGCTCCAAACCACGATGTCGATTTTCTCGCCGCCCAGCTCTTCCACCACGGCGCCCACACGTCCGCCCCGGGGGCCAACGCAGGCACCCACAGGATCCACGCCCTCCATGGTGGCCCGGACGGCCATCTTGGAGCGGGAACCGGCCTCTCTGGCGATGTTGCGGATTTCCACCTGACCGTCGGCGATTTCGGGGGTCTCCAGCTCGAACAGCCGCCGCACCAGGTTGGGATGGGTCCGGGACACATGAATCAGGGGGCCACGGTTGGCCTTATGAACCTCCAGAACGTAGACCCGAATCAGGTCGCCCTCCTTGTGCTTCTCCCCGGGAATCTGCTCGGAGGCACGGAGCACGGCGTCATAGGCCTCGCTGCCCTGGCCCACCCGGATGAACATGTCCCCGGTGGCAGGGTCAATCCGCAGGACGGTGCCGGTGAGCAGCTCCTGAGCCTTGGAGGAATAGGATTCATACATCACGCCCCGCTCGGCTTCCCGGATGCCCTGGATGACCACCTGCTTGGCGGTCTGGGCGGCAATCCGTCCGAACTTGGCGATATCCACAGGAATGGCCACGGTGTCGCCCACATTCACATTGGGGTTGGCCTTCCGAGCCACATCCAGAGGAATTTCCAATGCCAGGTCGGTCAGCTCATCGACTACGGTTTTGACCTGGTACATGCTCAGCCCTTCCTCACTCAGGTTCACCACCACGTTCTCCGCGGGCACGTCCCGGTGATCCTCCCGATCCTTCCGGTACGCGTTGGTCAGAGCCTGCTTCAGCCGCTCCACCATATAATCCACAGGGATTCCCTTCAGCTTCTCCAGCTCCCGCAGGGAAGCGAAAATCTCCGCGCCGATGTCCACCTTGGGTGCTTCGGCCTGCTTCTTGGCTGTCTTTCTTGCCATGTTCGTGCCTCCTTAGAATTCCACGCGAAGCCGCACCTGGGCGACCTCGGATTTTTCAAATGTAATGGTTTCTTTGCCCGCTTCCACGGTGAGCTTTCCCTCGTTGTATTCCTTCAGAACGCAGGGAATTTCCTTCAGGCCGTTCCGGGGCCGGTAGAGTTTGACGGTAATGGGACTGCCCAGGAAACGCGCAAAATCCCCGGGGCGCTTCAGAACCCGCTCCAGGCCGGCGGAGCAGACCTCAAAATGATAGGACGTGGGGATGGGGTCCTTCTCGTCCAGAATGGGATCCATGGCCCGGGACACGGCCTCGCAGTCGTTAATGTCCACGCCGCCTTCCTTATCCAGATACAGCCGCAGGAAATACTCGCTGCCCTCCCGGACATACTCCACGTCCCACAGCTCACAGCCCTGCTCCTCCACAATGGGGCGGGCAAGCTCCGCCACCAGCTCGGTCACTTTCATGGATCTCCTCCTTTTTCGTCAATGCTAAGAAGAAAGAGAGGCGCTTGCGCCTCTCTTTCCTACCTACATTCTACCTTTTAACATGGGTATTATACCACCGTTTCGGCGGTATTGCAAGGGGTTTTCCCCGGAAAATGGGACAATATTTTTCGCCTGTCCCGGCAAAAATCCCACAATCTGCCGAAAAGCGCCCTTTCAGGGTCTGAAAACCTCCCGAACAAGGCTTAGCATTGCGCACCAGTGGAATGTGGCGCAATTCTCAGGTTCTTCCGAGAAACATCGAAAAACGCACTGGTGCGGGAGCACCCAGCGGCTCCCTTGTGTAAAGGGAGCTGTCATGGCCGTCTCCCGCAAGGCCATGACTGAGGGATTGTCAAAATGAGTAAGTTCTGATCCCCTCAGTCAAAAATCAAGGATTTTTGCCAGCAGTACATTGTAGTATGACTGCCACTGGCAGTCATTATGATTTGGATTCGCTGCGCGGAGCACCGCCCTTGGTCAGCAAGGGGAGCCTTTGCGCCTCGCCGTTAGTTCTCGGAAGAACCGGGGGATTGTGACCGGAGGGAATCCTTGGAAAGGGCCACACCAGTGTTGCGACACTGGCTCGCAATGACATGCGCTATACAATGGTTATTCGATAGCCTGACAAAAGCCGGAGCGGCCGCTCCGGCTTTTGGAATTCAAATCAGGCCTTTACGGCTCCGGGCTTCTTGCTTCCCAGGTACTGCATCGCAAACACGATACCTACCAGCAGGATACCGCCCACGTCGGTGGCCGTGCCGGGGAAAATCAGCATCAGACCTCCCGCGCAGCAAATCAGCCGCTGATACCAGGACATATGGGTATACAGATATCCCTCCAGAGAAGCGGATACCGCGAAAATACCAATGAAGGCGGTGATGCTGATGCTGATGACGCCCCAGAGGTTGGTATCCACAAACAGCAGCGCCGGATTCAGGGCAAATACATAGGGCACGATGAAGGCGGCAACCGCCAGCTTGGTAGCCGTGATGGCGGTCTTCATGGGGCTGGCCTGAGCAATGGCCGCGCCGGCATAGGCCGCCAGTGCCACCGGAGGCGTCAGGTCTGCCACAATGCCGAAGTAGAACACGAAGAAGTGGGCGGCAATGGTGGGAACGCCCATCCGGATGAGAATGGGGGCGCAGGTAGCCGCCATGATGCAGTAGGTGGCCGTGGTGGGCACGCCCATGCCCAGAACGATGCAGCAGACCATGGTCAAAACCAGGGCAATGAACACCTGATCTCCCGCCAGCACCACAATGCCGTTAATGAGCATATTGGCAAGGCCTGTCATGGTGATGGTGCCCGCAATGATGCCGGCGATGCCGCAGGCGGCAGCCACGGTGATGGTGCCCTGACCGCCGGCAGCCAATGCCTCCAGCAGACGCTTGGGGGTGATCCGGTTGTCCTTATCGAACATGGATACGGCGATGGCAGCCACAATGGCAATGGCGGCGGCGTACTGAATGCTCCGGGTGCTGGTGCTGACCAGGTATACCAGCAGAACCAGCGGCAGCAGCAGGTAAACCTTTTTCAGCAGAGGACGCAGCTTGGGCAGCTCCTCCCGGCTCAGACCCCGCAGGCCCAGCTTCTTGGCCTCCAGGTGCACCGCCACGAAGATACCCGCAAAGTACAGCACGGCGGGCAGAATGGCCTTCAGAGCGATCTGACTGTAGGGGATCTGCACATAGTCCGCCATCAGGAAGGCGGCGGCACCCATGATGGGGGGCATGATCTGACCGCCGGTGGAAGCGGAGGCTTCCGCGGCAGCGGCAAATTCCGGGTCATAGCCCGTCCGCTTCATCAGGGGAATGGTCACGGAGCCGGAGCCCACGGTATTGGCCACGGAGGAGCCGGATACCATGCCCTCCAGCGCGCTGGCCACCACCGCCACCTTCGCCGGGCCGCCGGGCAGACTGCCCAGCAGGGAATTTGCCACATTGATGAAGAAATCCGCAATACCCGTGCGCTCCAGGAACGCGCCGAAGATGATGAACACCACGATGAACTTGGAGCAGACGTTAATGGGGGTAGAGAGAATGCCCTCCTTGCTGTAGAACAGGTAGCGGATGATGTACTTGACCTTTCCCCAGAGGGTGGGGTTGGCAAGACCGGCGGTAAAGGCGTAAATCAGGAAGCAGGCCGCCACGATCAGAATAGGCAGACCCACGCTTCTGCGGCAGACCTCCGCCAGAGCCAGCACGCCCAGAATGCCGATGACGATCTGGACATCGGAGAACTTGGTGCCCTGCTGGATAATGGTCTTGGCATTGAAGGCAAAGTACAAAAACGCGCCGGTGCCCACAATCATAATCATCCAGTCGTACCAGGGAATGTGATTGACCCGCTGGTGGCTCTTCCTGGCCGGGAATACCAGGATGCCGATAAACACGATCCAGGCCACAAATGTGGTCAGCCGCAGCTCCTCCAGCCAGCTGGCGAACAGGGTCACATACAGGCAGAACAGGGAAAACAGCGCCAGCACGCAGTTCACCGCGAACCTGGGCTTTCCCTCCCAGAGGCGGACGTTGGATTCCTGGTCATATTTTTTCATGACCGTTTCCAGATCCATCGGCTCCTCCGGCATTGTTTTTTTCTTAAAGAATCCCATTTCTCTTCCTCCTTGACCGTATGACCCGCGCTGCCAGGCCGCGCCACACGGCGGTAAGTTTGCTTTTGCAGAATCCAGGAAATACTCCTGCCAATCGGGTATTTCCTGAATCCTGCACTCTCTTAGGGAGCCTCTGATTAAATCGGCAAGAGCTGGGAGCGAGAGATTTTTCTCTAGCCGAAGGCTTCAAAAGTGGAGGAATACTGTATGTATTTCCCACTTTTTAAGCCGCGCGGATAGGGAAAAAGATCCGCTATCCAGCCGCAGATGATTTATTCAGAGGTTCCCTAAAATTGCGGAACTGGCTGCGGCGAAGGCCTCGCCGCAGCCAATATGTCGCTTGGATTTACTGCGCCTCGACGGTAACGCCCTTTTCGGTGTAGTACTTGGCGGCACCGGCGTGGAAGGGAGCGGTCATGCCGGTGGTGGCATTCTCAATGCTCAGCTCCTTGCCCTTGCCGTTTTCCGCGGCGATGGCATCCACGTTTTCAAAGATGGCCTTGGTCAGGTTGTAAACATCCTCATCCTTGGCGTCCTTGGACACGATCAGGGTTGCCTTGACGGTGACGGTGGACACATCGGAATCCTGACCCTTGTAGGTACCGGCGGGAACGGTATAAGCGGTATAGAAGGGGTTGTTGGCCATCAGCTTGTCGGCAATCTCGCCGTCGATGGGCACGAGATAAGCGTCGTTGGTGGTGCACAGCTCGGTGATGGCGGCAGTGGGTGCGCCGGCCACGATGAAGGCCGCGTCGATCTTGCCGTCCTTCAGGCCGTCGGCACTGTCGGCGAAGCTCAGGTACTGGGGCTTGATGTCGTCCTCAGTCAGACCGGCGGCACTCAGCACGTCCATGGCGTTGAAGTACACGCCGGAGCTGGGCGCGCCGATGGAAACGTTCTTGCCCTTCAGATCCGCGGCGGACTTGATGGTGGGATCCATGGTAATCAGCTGCACCTGCTCGGCGTACAGACCGCCTACCACCCGGAAGTCCTGGATGGGCGCGCCGTCAAAGGAACGGATGCCCTGCCAGGCGTAGGCCATCACGTCGGACTGGACGGTGCCCAGCTGGTAATCGCCGGAGGCGATGGATTCAATATTGGCCTTGGAGCCGTCGGTGGAAACCACATTCACATCGATTCCGGCCTTATTCTTGATGTACTGACCCAGCACGCCGCCAAAGGCGTAGTAGGTGCCGGCCGTGCCGCCGGTGCCCATGGTCATTTTCGTCGCGGAGCCGGAGCCGCCGCAGCCTGCCAGAAGAGAAACTGCCATAACCGCTGCCATTGCGATGGAAAGCATTTTCTTCATTTTCATTTTTCGTTTCCTCCTTATTTTCTCATCTTCCCGTTTTGGAGTGGGATAGACTCCATTATACCATCGTTTTGCAATATTGCAAGTGTAAAATTGCAGAAGGCTCCGGATATCCCCGGTCAAAACCGGGTTATTCCGTTTATTCATGCGATTTATTCATTGAAAAAATGCAAAATCAAGGGCTTTTCCAGGCAGAACGGCATCCCTCTTTGTGCAATATTGCCAGTAGCCGTAGCCACGGACAGATTCCTTTGGTGTAATCCTCCAAAATGTTCCCCCTGGGCGGAGGAACGTATGCTGCCGGTGCATTTTCCGTGAAAAAAATCAGCGTCCTGGCAGAAACCCGCCAGGACGCCCAACAGGATTATTATACCACCGGCTCTCAATTCCGTCAATCTTTATCTCCTGTAAAATCTTCTTTTCTCCGGTTTGCACGGAAAACCGCTAACTTTTTTAGATAAGATTCCATCTTGCGTTTTCCCGAATCCCATGCTATTATCTAGGTACAAAGAGGTGATACCAATGATCTAGTTCACCCCGGGTTTCCTGAAACAGGAAATCCACCAGGACACCTCTCCCCTTCTCTTCCGATGACATACATTTCTCAGGAATCACAAGCCAGGAATTGAAACGGAAGCAATTCAAAAAGCAATCGGAGAGGGCGCTCCA
>UQXG01000048.1 GCA_900544945.1 uncultured Eubacteriales bacterium
TGCCACGCCAGTGTGAGCACTGGCTCGCAATGACATGGTTCTTTGACAATCTCAAGCGAGCTGATTGAATCAGCTCGCTTTTTTGTTATTTGGCTTCCCTGAGTTCCGCCCGCCAGCAGTCCAGGTAGCCGGACAGCAGCAGGAACAGGAATTGAATCGGCTGTTTTTCCATATAGGCGCCGAACAGATAAGGCTCCAGGAAGGAGCAGCCCAGGATGCACAGTACCAGCAGGGCGGCCACGCTTTTCATCGGCTCCGGATTGTACCAGAGCAGAACCAGAGCGTCGTACACCACGACGACCGTCAGCACCAGTGCCAGCAGCAGTCCGGGAATGCCCATGTCGTAGAGCACCTGGAGCCAGGAGTTGTGGGCGTGATACACCCGGAAGGAATTGTACTGGGAGAGAATCAGGCCGGAGTATTCCGTGCCCTCCAGCAGAATTCTGGGGTTGTCCCGCAGACCCTTTCTGGCAGAGCTCCAGATTTCCGTCCGGTTGTTCAGATTTTTGATGTCGCTGCCCCAGCCGTACTGGATGTTCTTGATTTCTCCCGCGGTCTGAGAGGCCTCCATATTCGTCTTGTGTACCTTGGAAAGCTTCTGAGCGCCCACAAACAAGCCGCCCATGAGCACCACTGCCGCAAGGCAGGCAATGGCAAACCGCTTCCAGCCGGATTTGCGCAGGGCGCAGAACAAACTGCCGCCCAGCAGCACGCAGGTAAACACCATGGTCGTCCGGGCACTGGTCAATATCAGCACGCCGAACTGGACCCCGATCCACAGAATCAGCAAAACCCGCTGCCAGACCTTATTCAGGCTCCCCCAGCACATCAGGCTGACCCCGATGCCGATCATCAGAAGGGGCGCACAGACATTCGGATGGCTCATGGCGGAAAAGCGGGTGCCGTCCCAATAGACGGCATCCCGCAGGAATCCCGGGACGCAGCCCCCCAGCAGCATCAGCCCATAGAGTACCAGCAGCGCGCCAAGACCCAGGTACAGACCCAGAATCCATTTCAGTCCCCGCCGCCTCTTGCCGTCGCCGGAGGCCCAGGCAAAGGGCAGGCACATACCATAAGCGGAGAAAAACACGCCGATACTGCGGGCCTCAACGCCCTCGATCCGATGCAGCGCTTTTGTCACCGCAAACCAGATCAGGAAGGCCGCCCCGAATATCAGCCGGTTTCTCACCGGACGGGTCAGCCCACCGCTGAGAGTCGCTCCCATAAAAAGCATGGCCGGGATCACCGAGTAAACTTCCATCCAGGTCCAGGCAACGCCGTTGCCCCGATACTCCAGGAGAAAATAGCAACCCAGCAGCCCCAGCAGGCCGATCAGGCTTCCGTACTGTACCCGCCGAGCGGCGGGATTTTCGACTTCTTCTATGGTTTTTACAGAAGGATTTTCCAGCTGCATCTTGATTCCCCCGAAATTTGCTTTCATTTGTATCCCATAATAGCACATTTCTATCCATTTTGCAACTGTTTCCCCCGGACTGACAGAAACTCCCGGCATAGTCTGCCGAAAAAGTTCCTTGCAAGGAGGCCATACCCATGTTGACTCCAAACGAAGCGCAGTGCATGTACTTCTGCTCTCACAAAAGCTTTCGGCTCTGGTCCCTCCGGGGGCAATGTTCTTGTCCCGGCAAGAACATTGATAAGAAGCCGGCTCAAGGGGCGCTGCCGAAAAGCCGCCCCCTTGAGAATCCCCCGGCCGCGCCGCCGGAAATGGGTCAGAATATTTCAGATTGTTTAGAGCTGTTTTATCAGAAGCATTCGAATAAAGCGGAAGTTCTTTAACAAACGAAAGCCCTCCCGGCACAATATGCGCCGGGAGGGTTCTCAGTTTTCCTTTTTCAGCCGACCATAAAGGCCGGTCATCTTCCGGATTTTCTTTGCCAGCTTGTCGGAATCGAAGCCCGGCTGAGCCCGCCAGGTCCAGTTGGCGGCGGACAGGGTGCCGGGGAAGTTCATTCTGGCCTCCCCGCCCAGCTCCAGATAGTCCTGCATCTGGGCAATGAACAGCTTGGAAACGCTGGACATGCCGCCACGGATCATGCCCCAGACGTAGCCCTCCTGCCGGGAAAGCCCCAGATAGGCCTTGGCGTAGGCCTTGTCCTGACGGGAAGCCTCGTCAAACCACTGCTTCAGGGTCACGTTGTCATGGGTACCGGTGTAGCACACGGAATCCACCGGGTACAGGTGGGGCAGGTAGTCGCTTTCCTCCCGGGAATCGAAGGCAAATTCCAGTACCTTCATGCCGGGATAGCCGGAATCCTCCAACAGCTTTCGGACGCCGGGGGTCACAAAACCCAGATCCTCGGCGATAAAATCCAGTTCCGGCAGAGCCTTCTGCACCGCCCGGATGAAGTCAATCCCCGGCCCCTTGACCCAGGTGCCGTTTCTGGCGGTTTTGTCCCCGGCGGGCACTGCCCAGTAGCTTTCAAAGCCCCGGAAGTGGTCAAAGCGCACCACGTCGTACATATGGGCGGCGGCGGCCAGCCGCTGAATCCACCAGGCATAGCCCGTTTCCGCCATGGCCTGCCAGTCGTAAATGGGGTTGCCCCAGAGCTGGCCGTCGGCGGTGAAGCCGTCCGGCGGACAGCCCGCCACCACCTCTGGGTGCCGGGTCTCGTCCAACTGGAAGAGGCCGCTGTTGACCCACACGTCCGCCGAGTCCAAGGGCACATAAATGGGTACATCGCCGATAATGCGAATGCTCTTGCCGTTGGCGTAGGCTCGCAAAGCCCGCCACTGCTTCCGGAACTGATACTGAACGAAGCACTGGTAGCGGATTTCCTCCCGGTTTTCCTCCCGGGCCCGCTCCAGAGCATCCTCCCGGCGCAGCCGTAGGTCTTCCTCCCAGGAAAGCCAGGGGGCGCCGCCGTGCTTTTCCTTCAAAGTCATAAAGAGGGCGTAATCCGGCAGCCATTGGGCGCTTTCCGCCAGGAAAGCCTCATAGTCCTCGTCCGGCGTGAACCGGCCGAAGGCGGTGTGCAGAAGCTTTCCCCGCTGGGCATAAAGCTTTCCGTAGCTGACCCGGCCAGGGTCGTCCCCCCAGTCCATCGCCGCCGGTTCCTCCGGTTTCAGCAGTCCCTGGGAAACCAGGGTATCCAGGTCAATGAGGTAAGGGTTTCCCGCTCCCGCGGAAAAGGACTGATAGGGGGAATCCCCGTAGCCCGTAGGGGACAGGGGCAGAATCTGCCAGCAGGACTGGCCTGCCTTCTCCAGAAAATCCACAAAGTCATAAGCACTTTTTCCCATGGTGCCCACGCCGTAAGGCCCGGGCAGGGAGGTAATGTGCATTAAAATTCCACTTTGGCGCATGTTCGTTTCTCCTTGTATACTGCTTTTAGGACGCGGCAAGTCCCACATGGGCATTTAGCGTTCCCGGACGCTCTCCCGGCAGCTGACCCGGAAGGGCACCCGCTCATGGTGGCTGGTCGTGCCGTTTTCAATGGCATTGAGTAGGATTTCCACACTTCTGGCCGCCATTTCCTCGGCGGGCTGAACCACTGTGGCAAGCTTGGGCACCAGGTATTCGCCGATGGGCAGGCCGTCCAGTCCCAGCACCGACACGTCCTCCGGCACCCGCTTGCCTGCGTCCCCCAGAGCACGGATGGCACCGATGGCCATCACATCCGCGCAGGCAAACAGGGCGGTAAACTCCCGTCCTGCGCTCAGCAGCGCCTGGGTAGCCCGGTAGCCGTCCCGGTAGGAATAGCGCACGCCCTGGTAGTCCCGCTCCGGGTCAAAGTCCAGGCCGTGGGCCCGGATGGCCTGTAAGCAGCCTTCGTAGCGCAGGCGGCTGGTGTCGGAATACTGCCGATCTCCGCCAACAATGGCAATGCGCCGGTGACCCAGAGAGATCAGGGTCTCCACCGCCTGCCGCCCGGCCTCCCAGTCGTCAATGGTGACGCTGGACAGGTTGGGAAAGGGCAGTGGGGAAGCGTCGTTGGTCGCCACCACGCAGGGCACGTCCACCGTCCGGAAATCCTCGGTAAAATTCTCGTTCACGCCGCCCAGGAACAGAATCCCCAGGGGCTTTTTCTCCCGGCACAGCTTAATGGCTTGAGCCGCCTCGTTGGCGTCCTCGTCCATGTAATCCACCACCAGCTGGTACCGGGTCTCGGAAATCAACTGCTGAATCTTTTCCACCATTTCCCCGAACAGCTCGTTCCGGGTGCCTTTGACCACCATCAGAATGGTGTTGGAGTGGGTCTGCTTCAGCTGCTTGGCGTTGACGTTCATCTCGAAGCCCATTTCCGCCGCGGCCTGCTGGATGGCGGCCCGGGCCTTGGGGCTGACGTTGGGATGGTTGTTCAGTACCCGGGAAACAGTGCCCACGGCGTAGCCAGTTTTGGCGGCGATGTCCTTAATGGTCATGTGGGCGATGCCTCCTTTCGCATTTGACTCTTTTTTCTTGCGGACAGTGGGCGGCCAACGGCCGCCCGGAATTGTTTTCTTTTGCTGATTTTGCCTTGCCTCTCCCTATGGGTGAGGTGCCCTGGAAGGGCGGAGAGGGCTTTTTTACCCTCTCAGTCACTTCGTGACAGCTCCCCCAATGCGGGAGCCAAGACCCTCATCCGTCACGGCTTCGCCGTGCCACCTTCCCCCAAGGGAAGGCATGCAGCTCCCGGCCTTAGCCCTTGACGGCACCGGCGGCAACGCCCTTGATGATGTGCTTCTGGCAGAAGATGTACACCAGGATAATGGGGATGATGCTCAGCATGATGACCGCCATGGTGGCGCCCAGATCCACGGAGCCGTAGGAGCCCTTCAGATACTGAACGTGAATGGGAATGGTCATATACTTGGTACGATCCAGCACCAGGTAGGGCAGCAGATAGTCGTTCCACACCCACATGAGCTCCAGGATGCCCACGGAGATCATGGTAGGCTTGAGCATGGGCAGCACCACCAGGAAGAAGGTGCGCAGAGGGCCGCAGCCGTCGATGGCCGCCGCTTCCTCGATTTCCTTGGGCAGTCCCTTGACAAAGCCCAGGAACATGAAGATGGCAAGGCCCGCGCCAAAGCCCAGGTATACAATGGGAATGGTGAAGGGGGTGTTCAGCTTCAGCTTGTCGGCGGTGAAGGTCAGGGTGAACATGACCATCTGGAAGGGGACGATCATGGAGAACAGGCACAGATAGTAGAAGATCCGGCTTCCCAGACTGTTCACCCGGCCAATGTACCAGGCGGACATGGAGCAGAACAGCAGAATCAGCGCCACGGAAACCACGGTGATGAACAAGCTGTAGCTGACGGATTTCAGGAAGGGGTAGTTGCCGAAGGTCATGCCCTTGATGTAGTTGGCAAAGCCCACGAAGGACTCGGAGCTGGGCAGGGCAAAGGGATCCAGGTTCACATAGGCGTTGGCCTTAAAGGAATTGATGAGTACCGCAAAAATGGGAATCAGCCAAACCAGGCACAGGACGACAAAGAAGTCGGTGAGAACCCTACGGCCGGGAGAATAGTGCTGTTGTTTTTTGTTTTTCATTACTGCTCAACCTCCTTGGAACGGGTTGCCGCCTGCTGGGCAAGAGCCAGTACCGCAACCAGGATGAAGAATACCACAGCCTTGGCCTGAGCCACGCCGTGCCAGTTCTTATTGATATTGTAGGTAGAATAGATGTTCAGAGCCAGCAGCTCGGTGATGTTGACCTTGGTGCCGTTCTCCATGACGGAGGGCAGGCCGCCGGTCAGAGCCATGTTCTGGTCGAACATCTTGAAGGAGTTGGTCAGGGTCAGGAAGGTACAGGTGGTGATGGCGGGCATCATGTTGGGGATAATGACCTGGAACAGCGCCTGGGAACCGCTGGCGCCGTCGATCTTGGCCGCCTCCATCATGTCCTCGGAAATTGCCTGCAGACCCGCGATGTAAATAATCATCATGTAGCCGATCTGCTGCCAGGCCACCAGAATCACCAGACCCCAGAAGCCGTAGGTCCCGTTTGCGGTGAGATAGGTGCCGTAATTTTTCAGAATGCCGTCGAAGATCATGCTCCAGATATAGCCCAGCACCACGCCGCCGATCAGGTTGGGCATGAAGAAGACGGTGCGGAACAGGTTGGCTCCCCGCATCTTCTGAGTCAGGGCATAGGCGATCATGAAAGCGATGACGTTAATGAGCACAATGGACACAACGGCGAAGGCCGCGGTGTTCTTGAAGGCGTTCAGGAAGCCGGCATCGGAGAACACCTTCAGATAGTTGCCGAAGCCCACCCATTTGGCATCTCTGGGGGTGTTGAACTTGCAGAAGGACAGATAAATGCCCTGCAGGAAAGGCCAGACAAAGCCGATGAAGAAGGCCGCGAAGGTGGGGAGAATGAAAATAGGCGCAAACTTCCGGATAGGACGCTGCACCAGGTTTTCATTCCGTTTGGATTTTGCCACATGAATCATCCTTTCTATTGGGTTTTTTGCTTAGGAAGCTCTGATGAAATCGACAAGAGCTGGCAGCGAGAGATTTTGTTCTCAGGCAAGGTTTGGAAAAGGTCGGAATACTGTATGTACCCGCAAGGGGTATGCCGCATCCGTAAGCCAGCGTGCGCTGGCAACGGCTGCGCTATATTTCCCATTTTCAAACCGCAGGCCGGGAGCAAAAGATTCGCTGCCCAGCCGCAGACGATTTATTCAGAGTTTCCCTTATGTACTCCGTTTTACAGGGCAGAGGCTTGCCTCCGCGCTTCCGGGGACAGGCCCCCGCCCTGCGCTGGATTTTAAGGGAAGAAAGGGACGGGCAGTGCCCGCCCCTTTCGGTGGTTGTTTGCAATTAGCCGTTTACGACGTTGTACTCGTAAGCCCAGCCATCGACGAAGCCCTTGACGACCTCAGCCCAGTTGGCATCGGTGCGGTCGGCAGCGTACTTGGCCAGAGCGGTCACAACGGTAGCTCTCCAGCTGTCCACGTTGGGGGTGTGGTTGAAGGCCCAGGACACGTTGTAGTTGCCCTTTGCCAGCAGGTCGTTGCCGTTGGCCAGGAAGGTGTTGGAGGACTCGGGAGCGGACTTGAAGGGCAGAGCACCCAGAGTGTCAACCATCTTCTGAGAAGCGGTGGGATCGGTGACCAGCCAGTACAGGAAGTCCAGAGAAGCCTTCTGATCGGCCTCGGAAACCTTGCTGTTCACAGCCCAGCAGTTCTCGGTGCCGGAGCACAGACCAGCCTTCTCCTCGCCGGCGACGCCGCAGTAGATGGGGATCATGCAGATGTCGGTCAGACCGGCCTCGTTCAGGGCAGCGAACTCCCAGGTGCCGTTCTGATAGAAGGCAGCCTTGCCCTCGGTGAACTGAGCTCTGGACTCATCGGCGGTGCCGGTGGTCAGGGTCTTGGGGTCAGCGGCGGTATCGGTGACGTACAGATCCCAGATGTTGCGGAAGTTGTCCATGTAGGTGCCCTTGATGGTAGCGGGCTGCTCGGTGACATTGTCATCCCGGAACTCGTAGAACAGAGGCATGTTGGCCAGGTGACCGGAGAAACGCCAGGAAGAGGAGCTGTCCAGGCCGGGAGCGGAGAAGGCATCGAAGCCCAGCTCAGCGGCGCGGGCGTGGATGTCGTCGGCAACAGCCTTCAGGGAAGCAAAGTCGGTGATCTCCTCCACGGAGTGACCGGCCTTCTCCAGCAGAGCCTTGTTGACGATGATGCCGTAGGACTCGAAGCAGAAGCCAATGGCCTTCAGCTCGTCGGCGTCATTGTAGAGGTTGAACTCATCGGTGGTCAGCTCGTTTGCAACAGCGGTGTCAGCCAGGTTCAGGGCGTATTCGTCCCAGTCGTTCAGGCCGGACAGGTTGCCGATGTTGAAGATGGTGGGAGCCTCGGTCTTGGCCATCTCAGCGGTCAGGGTGTCGGAGTACTGGCCGGAAGCGGCGGTGACGACCTTGACGGGAACGCCGGTGGTCTCGGTGTACAGAGCGGCCAGCTCCTGCATGGTGGTGTCGGCCTCGGGCTTGAAGTTCAGGTAGTAAACACGGCCCTCAGCGGCGGTGTTATCGGCGGCAGCCTCGGTGGCTGCAGCGGTGGTAGCGGCAGCGGCGGGAGCCTTGGTCTCAGCGGGGGCAGCGTTGCCGCCGCAAGCAGCCAGACCCAGCACCATGACCAGAGCCAGCAGCATAGCAATCAGCTTTTTCATTTGTTTTCCTCCTATAGTATTGTGAACCGGAAAATCCGGTGTCTTATTTTGGAAACGTTTCATCGTTTCCATGTCTTGAGTTTACAGCAGCTTTCTCAAGAAATCAAGCCTTTTTTGACGCAAGAAATGATTTTCCGCTTTTTTCACAATCTGCCAGCTCTCATTTTGGGCACTTCGCTGAAACGTTTCCAATTTCGCCGGGTATTCCGGCGATCCGCACCCGCCCAAGCCGAAAAACTGCATGTCATTGGGAGCCGGTGCGCGCACCGGCGCGGCCCCCTCCGGGGATTCCCTCCGGTCACAATCCGTTTCCCCTTGGCTCCCACTCTGGGGGAGCTGGCGGCGAAGCCGACTGAGAGGGCAAAAATCACCCTCTCCGCCTCCGGCACCTCTCCCAGAGGGAGAGGCAAGGCCCTCATCCATCACGGCTGCGCCGCGCCACCGATGCATTATTGTGCGATTGCCACTGGCAGTCATTAGAATTTTGATTCGCTGCGCAGAGCACCACACTGGTTCGCAATGACATGCATTTTTCGGCAGCGCATTCAGAAATGCCGCGATACCGAGCGGTGCCCAGTGGCCTATCGAATTCAGACCAACTGTGCACGCACTGTCAGCGGCGACACGCCGCATTCGGAAAAAATTCACATTCATCCGCTTTACCCCGTGGGAAAAATGTGGTACACTAACCTCAAATATCGTTTTTTACGGAGGAACCCCATGAAACTGGAAAAACGAAAAAAATGGAACTATCCGGCCATCGGCTTTGCCATTCCCTGCCTGGGGATGCTGTTTTTGATGGCGGTGAGCCAGTATGTTCCCTTCGGCAAATATTCCATGCTGTATTCCGATATGTACCACCAGTATTACCCCTTCTTCGTGGCCTTCCGCAACGCCCTGCGGGAGGGGAGGGGACTGCTCTATACCTGGAGCGTGGGCCTGGGCATGGACTATTTGGGTCTCATCGCCTACTACCTGGCATCGCCCCTGAATTTGCTCAGCGTACTGGTGCCGGAAGGATGGCTGCTGGGCTATTTTTCCCTGCTGGTTCCCATCAAGCTGGGCCTTGCCGGCCTGTTCTTCAGCCTGTTTCTGAAACGGATTTTCCGCAGGGACGATTTTTCCGTCTCCGTATTCGGCGCGTTCTACGGCCTGTGCGCCTGGGCACTTGGCTATCAGTGGAACGTGATGTGGCTGGATACCTTCGCCCTGCTTCCGCTGGTTACCCTGGGCACGGTGAGCCTTCTGAAGGAGAAAAAGGCGGTGCTTTACACCGTCAGCCTGTTTTTCTCCATTTTTGCCAACTATTATATTGGCCTTTTCACCTGCATTTTCGTATTTCTCCTGTTTTTCGTCTACCAGATCTGTCGGTGGGGCGGCTGGAAGAAATTCTTCTGTGACCTGGGCCGGATCGCCCTGTTTTCCGCCATTGCCATCGGCATGTCCGCGATTCTCACCATCCCGGCTCTGACGGCTCTGGGCAGCACCCAGTCCAGCGTGAACAAATTCCCCACCTCCTTCCGGCTGAACATCGCCAAGGAGCACACGATTCTGGGTCTGCTGGACGCCATGCGTCAGGTGGCGGGAAACATGGGCGGCAGTCTGGAGCCTACCTTCAAGGAGGGACTGCCAAATCTGTACTGCGGCATTGTCAGCGTATTTCTCATGTTCCTGTACCTGATGGCGAAGGAGGTACGGCTTCGGGATAAGATCTGCGCCGTGGGGCTGCTGTTGTTCTTCAACGTCAGCTTCATCATCCGGCAGCTGGACTATATTTGGCACGGCTTCCACTTTACCAACATGATTCCTTACCGGTTCAGCTTCCTGTACAGCTTTGTGGTGCTGTTCATGGCCTACCGGGCCTGGACATTGCGCCGAACCTTTGGCTCCAAGCGGATTGTTCTGGCAGGAGTCCTGGCCGCGGCGGTGCTGGCCTGCTCCAATCAGCTCACCGAGACCGTTCCCCTGGAGCTTTTCGGCAGGGAATGGAATATCCACCTGTATTTTATCTATAATCTGATATTCCTGGTGCTGTACCTGCTGGCCATGTTGGCGGGAAGCATCACGGAGACGGCTCCCGAAGGAGCAACGCCCCGGGAAATTGCCCGGATTCGGTTGGAGGTTCACCAGCAGTCTCTCCGTTCCCGAGCCTTGATTCTGGGGATTATGGTGGTGGAGCTGACGGCCAACCTGATCTGCTTCGGCCTGTACTTTCCGGGCACCGGGGTCTCCAACTATCCCAAGGGCACGGAAAAGACGGCCTCCGTCATCCGCTATATGAAGGAGCGGGAGAAGAATAACCTCTTCTTCCGGGCGGAGACCACCCATTCCCAGACCTTGAATGACGGTGCTCTGAACAATTATAACGGCATCAGCACCTTCACAAGCTCCGCAAACGTCAATACCACCCTTTTTATGCAGAGCTTGGGCTTCAGCGCAAAAAACACCTATAATCGGTACCTTTTTGAGGAAAGTTCCCCGGTTTCCAACCTGTTTTTGGGACTGAAATATATGTTGGAGCGGGACGGAAAGGACAAAGCCAGCACCTATTTCACAGAGGTCAACCGGTTCGGCGATACGGTGCTGCTGGAAAATCAGGCCTATCTGCCCCTGGGCTTCCTGGCGAACTCCCAGCTTGCCGATCTGGAGTTTAACGTCACAGACAACGGCTTCGATTTCCAGAACCGGCTGCTTTCCGCCGCCACCGGCGTGAATGGCCAGGTCTGGCACCGGATTGAGAATTTCAGGATTTTTGGCGACGGCGTCAACGTCTTTGAGGAAAACGGTCAGGGCTACTGCAAGTACGACAGCACCGTGGATAAGGGCGACCTGACCTACAGCTTCACGGCGGAAACCGATGGCTTTTTCTGCGTCCAGCTGGATCTGCCCAAGCGGAACGACTTCTACCTCAGCGTCAATGGGGTGGAGCTGTACAAGGAGAAAATCAGCCTTCAGCAGATGTTTGCCGGGAAGGATGTTAAGGCCGGGGACGAAATTGTAGTGCGCATCGTCTGCCCGGACGGCGAGAGCAGCAGTGCCAATGTTACCGCGGCAGTGCTGGACGCCGACATTTTTGCCCAGGGCTACGGGGTGCTGAACACCTCTACCTGGAATCTGACCAAGTTCCGCTCCACCCGGCTGGAAGGCACCATTGACTGTGACCGGGACGGGCTTTTGTATACCTCCATTCCCCAGAACGGCAACTGGCAGGTTACCGTGGACGGAAAGAAAACGGACACGGTGAAGGTTGGAAACTGCATGGCGGCGGTGCCCCTGAGTGCGGGAACTCATACCGTGCGGTTTGTCTATCGGAATCCGGGCTTTTCCCTGGGCTGGAAGATTTCCGCCGCCTCCGCCGCCGTGTTCGCACTCTGGATTTTCATGACCCGGAAGGACAGAAAGCGGGAAAAATTTGACCGGAAACCGGCTGAGAATTAGTGGTTGTATTCTCAAGCGCAATCATGTATAATAGGGTAGCTTTGCAAATAAAGCGTCGGAGGATCGACTGTTATGCTTCAAAATAAAAAGATCGGCCAATATCTGGTACCCGGCAGCCATGTGCATCTGGTAGGCATCGGCGGCGTTTCCATGCGCCCTCTGGGTCTGGTGCTCAAGGGAATGGGAATGAAGGTCACCGGCTCGGATATGAGTGCTTCCGATGGCACCCGGGAGCTGGAGGCCAAGGGCATTCCCGTGACCATCGGCCACAATGCGGAAAACATTCAGGGTGCGGACTGCATCATCCGCACCGCCGCTGCCCATAACGACAATCCGGAGATTGCCGCCGCCCGGGCTTCCGGCATTCCCGTTTTCGAGCGGGCTCAGGCCTGGGGCGAGATCATGCGCTCCTATAAAAACGCCGTCTGTGTTTCCGGCACCCACGGCAAGACTACGACCACATCCATGCTGACCCACATCCTTATGGAGGCTGACCTGGATCCCACGGTGATGATCGGCGGCTATTTGCCCCTGCTTCACGCCAGCCATCGGGTGGGTCATGGGGACACTATCCTGCTCGAAAGCTGCGAATACTGCGATTCCTTCCTGAATTTCTTCCCCACGCTGGCACTGGTGCTGAATGTGGAGGAGGATCACCTGGATTACTTCAAGGACTTAGCGGACATTCAGAAATCCTTCCATAAATTCGCGGAAATGGCCACCTTCGGCGTGGTTGCCAACGGCGACGATCCCCATACCGTTCAGGCTTTGGAGGGCATCGACTATGTGACCTTCGGCCTGGGGGATGGGAACCGGATTCATGCGGCCAATATGTGCCCGGACTGGCGGCACTTTGACGTGCTGTGCGACGGAGAATTCTATTGCCATCTGGATATGGGCGTGCTGGGTCGGCACAACGCCATGAACGCCCTGGCGGCTTCTGCCGCGGCCTGGATGATGGGCATTCCCGGCCAGGCTGTTTCCCGGGGGCTGGTATCTTTCCACGGCGCAGGCCGACGGATGGAGTTCAAGGGCAAGTTCCACGGCGCGGACGTGTATGACGACTACGCCCACCACCCGGACGAGGTGGCGGCCACCATTTCCGCCGTCCGGGATGCCATGCCGGGAAGACGGCTGGTGCTGGCTTTCCAGCCCCACACCTATTCCCGAACCAGCGCCCTCTTTGACGATTTTGTCCGGGAGCTGAGCCGGGCGGACGTGCTGGTGCTGGCGGAAATCTACGCTGCCCGGGAGCGGAACACCATCGGTATTTCCTCTGCCGACGTGGCGGAAAAAATCCCCGGCGCGGTCTTCTGCGAGACTCTGCCGGAGGTTACGGAGTATCTGCGCCAAAACGTCCGGGAGGGCGACGTGGTGCTGACCATGGGCGCGGGAGATATTTTCCGCGCGGGCGAGGCACTGCTCAAGAGCGAGTAAAAAAGAAAATGTGCCGGGTCACCGGCACATTCTTTGAAACATATAAAAGCTCTTCATAATACGATTCCATTGCGAACCAGTGCCGCAGCACTGGTGTGACCCTTTCCAAGGATTCCCTCCGGTCACAATCCGTTTCTCAAGCCTTCCCCTCTGGGGTGGTGCTCCGCGCAGCGAATTAAAATATTGATGATTGCCAGTGGCAATCATACCACAATGTATGACTGTGCGTGTATTCCAAATCTTGATGAGTGTTTTGGTGCAGATCCCTCCGGGGGCAATTTTCTTGTCCCGGCAAGAAAATTGATAAGAAGCCGGCTTAAGGGGCGCTGCCGAAAAGCCGCCCCCTTAAGAATCCCCCGGCCGCATCGCCGGAAGTGCGGAAAAATGCTTCAGGTTGCTGGAAGTGCTGTGTTAACAGTTATCCCGTCATCGACCGCTTACAAATGACCTTTCTTATTCCTCTTCCAGCACCAGGTGGTCTACGCCGCTGGCCTGAAATTCCGACATATACCGATCCATCCGGGCGGTGATTTCGTCGTAGTTGTCCTGGTCGATTTCCGGGTAGTCCATATCCCGGCGGGACAGCTCCTCGGCGAGAATCTCATAGAATACGTTGTCCTCGTAGTAGGCGATGGCCTCGTGAATGCCGCCCTCGGCGTAGGCCTTGGAGGGAACCACGGTTCCGTTCCAGGGCTCGGACAGGGCAGGGGACAGGGCGAATATCTTGCTTTCCAGGTCGTCGTAATCCTGGAAACGGTCGTCTCCCCGGGTGGAATTGAGCACCCAGTTTCCGATGTATACCAGATCCAGCAGTCGCCGGAATTCCTTTGGGGTCAAATCGATTGTCATGGCAACCCCCTCCTTTTTCATTATCAAAGCTTCCGTATATTATAATGCGTACTGAACAACGCAAAACGCCTTGAACGTCAAGGCGTTCAGGCATTT
>UQXG01000049.1 GCA_900544945.1 uncultured Eubacteriales bacterium
TTGTAATTTATGAAAATAAGCTTACTCTTCCCAGTTATGCCAGACGTTCTGGACGTCGTCGTCGTCCTCCATGATGTCCAGCAGCTTCTCCATCTGGGAGATCTGCTCCTCGGACTCCAGCTTCTGATAGTTCTGGGGAACCATCTCGATCTGGGCGGAGACGAAGGTGTAGCCCTTGGCGGTCAGGGCATCGGCCACGGCGTTGAAGTCGTCGGGGTCGGTGTAGACGGTGAACATATCGTCCTCGGCCTCAAAGTCGTCGGCACCGCAGTCCATGGCATCCATCATCACGGCATCCTCTTCCAGCTCCCCTTCGGAGTTGTCGATGACCAGCACGCCCTTCTTGTCGAAGGACCAGCTGACGCAGCCGGTGGCACCCAGGTTGCCGCCGAACTTATCGAAATGGTGACGCATGGAGCCGGCGGTCCGGTTCCGGTTGTCGGTCATGGTCTCCACGATGACGGCCACGCCGCCGGGGCCATAGCCTTCGTAGGTGATGGTCTCATAGTTGTCCCCACCGGCACCGGCAGCCTTCTCCAGGCACCGCTTGATGTTGTCGTTGGGCATGTTGGCGGCCTTGGCCTTGGTGATGACGGTAGCCAGCCGGGAGTTGTAGGCGGGATCGGCGCTGCCGCCCTCCTTCACAGCAACGATCAGCTCCTTGGCGATCTTGGTGAAGGCAGCCGCGCGCTTGGCATCCTGCGCACCCTTGGTTTTCTGAATGTTATGCCATTTGGAATGTCCGGACATTGTATCTCTACCCTTTCTGGTTGATTTATGAAAATAGCTTACCTATTTTAACAGAAGAAAAGTAAAAAATCAACCCACTTCAGAAGAATTTCATGCAGTCGGCGTGGGTTTCGGAGATTTTTACAGTGACGGTGGGAAAAGCCGCCCGGATTTTCTCCGCCACCAGGGCAACCACCGGATTTTCCGTAGGGAAATGCCCGGCATCGATGAGGGTCAGACCGGCATCCCGGGCATCCCAGAACTGATTGTATTTGGCGTCGGCGGTGACCAGGGTGTCACATCCGGCGTGCAACGCGTCCTGCCATTCGCTGGCGCAGGCACCGCCGCCCACAGCCACCCGGTGCACCGGCTTGCCGCCATCGGCATAGCGAAGACCCTGGCAGTGCAGGACGTTTTTTACCCGTGGCAGAAATTCGGAAAGGGGCTGACACTCCACCGTGCCCATCCGCAGAAGTCCCCATTCCCGGCCCAGTTCGTCGGTGCCCATGGGGTCAATGACCCGGACATCCCGCAAACCCAAAGCGGAGGCCAGACAGTCGTTGACCCCGCCGGGGGCGCAGTCCAGGTTGGTGTGGGCGTTGACGGCACTGATGCCTGCGGCGCACAGCAGCTGGATGGAGCGGCCCAGGGCGGTTTCGTCGGTGACGGCCTTGAGAGGATTGAAAATCAGGGGATGATGGGTGACAATCAGCTCCGCACCCCATTCCTTTGCCTCCCGGCAAACGCCCTCGAAGGGGTCGAGAGCCAGAAGCACCTTCGTCACCGGGCGGCTCTTTCCGCCGCACAGCAGCCCCACGTTGTCCCAGTCCATCTTCATGGAGCGGGGAGCCAGGGTTTCCAGATAGTCCAGAATATCGCCAACGGTTGTCATGTGTTTTCCTCCAATTCCGTAAGTGCCCGACAAATTTCGTCCTCCGGCCGATGCCCTGCCGCAAGCCGCAGCAAATCCAGCACCCACCGGCGGTATTCCGCCGCCTCCGGGGCGGTGCAGCGGGCCAGAGCCGGGGAGAAGTGGCACTGCCCAGGGGTGAGCTTTGCCGCCGCCGGGTTCCACAGTACCTCCATCACCGTGTAGAGAAACCGACCGTCCCGGAGGGCGGTTTCATTGACGATTTCCCAGCCGGTGCGGCTCAAGTACTGCCGAAGGCTGGGGGTTTTGCTCTGGCATTGGAGGATCAGCCGGTAGGCGCCGTCCCGAAGCCAGGGGGCGGCTTCCAGGATGGAGATCATGGTGTCCGCTCCCATGCCCGCGCAGATGAGCACGTCAAAATCCCGGGGCAGCCCCTGAACTCCGTCACACAGGAAAAAGTCGATTTTTTCGGACACACCGAAATGGGCAGCGTTCCGCCGGGCACTGCCCAGCGGCCCCTCCCGGACATCGGAGGCGTAGACATGCCCGGCGACACCGGATTGGAGCAGATGGAGGCTCAGATAGCCGTGGTCACAGCCTACGTCCGCCACCCGCTCGCCGGGTCGGACGAAGGCGGCGCAGGCCAAAAGCCGGGGAGATAAGGGAACGTTTACCATACTTTCCTCCGTAAAAAACGGGAGCGGCTCAGCCGCTCCCGTCCAAGAATTCACTTAAACCTTTTTCTCGGCCTCGGCAGCCTCGTAGGCCTCCAGGAACTGGTTCAGCTGCGCCAGGAAGGGCTCGCAGTCCACGCCGTGCACCATGCAGGCTTCCTCAACGGTCTCACCCCGGGAAGAGGGGCAGCCCAGGCAGTGCATACCGATGGCAAAGAACAGGGGAGCGGCCTGGGGCGCAATGTCCAGAATGTCGCCGATAATGGTATTTTTCTCAATCTTAACAGCCATGAAAATGACCTCCTTTTATTTCTGCGCATATTATAACCGTTCATGCCGAAAAAAACAAGAGGCAATTGCGGATTTTCCCGTGCCGGTGGGATTCCTTGACTTTCCGCTTCTTTTTGCGTATAATATACTCGATTTATTATGGAATGCTTAGGCAGGTTATGAAATTATGGCAAAAAAACAGGAACAGTACGGAAATTCCAGCATCTCCATGCTCAAGGGCGAGGATCGGGTGCGCAAGCGTCCCGCGGTTATCTTCGGCTCCGATGACCTGGAGGGCTGCAAGCACGCGGTGTTTGAAATCCTCTCCAACGCCATCGACGAGGCCAGAGAAGGCCACGGCGATACCATCATCGTCACCCGCTACGAAGACTTGAGCGTGGAGGTGGAGGACTTCGGCCGGGGCTGCCCGGTGGACTACAATGAGAAGGAAAAGCGATACAACTGGGAGCTGGTATTCTGCGAAATGTACGCCGGCGGCAAGTACGGCGAAAACGGAGAAAACTACGAGTATTCCTTAGGGTTGAACGGCCTGGGCTCCTGCGCTACCCAGTATGCCTCGGAATATTTCGATGCCACCATCCGCAGAGACGGCTTCCGCTACGATCTGCATTTTGAAAAGGGCAGAAACATCGGCGGCCTGAAAAAAAGCCCTGCCGACCGGAAGAAAACCGGCTCCTGCTTCCGCTGGAAGCCGGACAGGGAGGTCTTCACGGACATCAACATCCCCGTGGAATACTACCGGGATGTGCTCCGCCGTCAGGCGGTGGTGAACCAGGGGGTTCGCTTCAAATTCCGCAACCAGGTGGGCAAGACCTTTGAGGAAGAGGAATACTGCTACATGGGCGGCATCCGGGAGTATATCGAGGAGCTGGTGGGGGACAATGCCTTCACCATGCCCGTATACTGGGAGACCGAGCGCCGGGGTCGGGATGCGGAGAACCGGCCGGAAATGAAGCTGAAAATCACCGCCTCCTTCTGCTTCAGCAAGCAGCTGAGCCACATTGAGTATTACCACAATTCCTCCTGGCTGGAGTACGGCGGCAGCCCGGACAAGGCGGTGCGCAGCGGCTTTACCGCGGCCTTCGACAAGTACCTCCGGGACAACAATAAGTACACGAAAAGCGAAAACAAGATCATTTTCCAGGACATCCAGGATTCTCTGGTGCTGGTGACCAACTGCTTTTCCACCATCGGCTGCTTTGAAAACCAGACGAAAAAGAGCGTCAACTCCAAGTTTACCCAGGAGGCCATGACGGCGTTTTTCAAGGAGCAGCTCCAGGTCTGGTTTATCGAGAACGCCCAGGAGGCCGCCAAGGCCGCGGAGCAGATTTTGGTCAACAAGCGGGCCCGGGAGTCCGCGGAAAAGACCAAGACCAGCGTCAAGAAAAAGCTGTCCGGCTCCATCGATATTTCCAATCGGGTGCAGAAGTTCGTGGACTGCCGCAGCAAGGACGCGGCAGCGCGGGAGCTGTATATCGTGGAGGGCGATTCCGCTCTGGGCAGCGTGAAAATGAGCCGGGACGCGGAGTTCCAGGGCATTATGCCCGTCCGGGGCAAGATTCTCAACTGCCTGAAAGCGGACTACGGCAAAATCTTCGGAAGCCCCATTATCACAGACCTGATGAAGGTTCTGGGCTGCGGCGTGGAGGTTCAGGGCAAGAAGGCCAAGGAGCTTTCGAGCTTTGACCTGTCCGCCCTGCGCTGGAACAAGGTGGTCATCTGCACCGATGCGGACGTGGACGGCTTCCAGATCCGCACCCTGATTCTGACCATGCTCTACCGGCTGTGCCCCACCTTAATCCGGGACGGCTATGTGTATATCGCGGAATCCCCGCTGTTTGAAATCACCTGCAAGGACAAGACCTGGTTTGCCTACAACGAGCAGGAAAAGGTGAAAATTCTCAAGGACTTGGAGGGCAAGAAGGTGACCATCCAGCGCTCCAAGGGTCTTGGCGAAAACGACCCGGAGATGATGTGGATGACCACCATGAACCCGGAAACCCGGCGGCTCATCAAGGTCATGCCAGAGGATGCCGAGCGCACTGCCCACTACTTTGACGTGCTGTTGGGGGACGCACTCCAGGAACGGAAGAATTTTATTGCGGAAAACGGTGCCCGTTACCTGGAACTGGCGGATATTTCATAATACTATTTCTTAATAAAATGATTTCATCCTTTTATTCTGCCGTTTCACGGCAGACCGCCTGGGCGGCGGTAAGAAATGTATTGACTTCGTTTTTTAGCGGCAGTGGCCGCTGGCCGCAGTCCTGCGGCCTCATAAAACGCTTTTAAGCGTTTTATGAAAAACTCGTATAAAAGGAGCGGAATATGGCAAGAAAAAACAAGGAACCCGAAAAGAAAAAAGTGAATACCGACGGAATTATGGGGCTTCACGGCTCCACCGTCGAGCAGGCGATTTCCGAGACGCTGGAAATCAACTATATGCCCTATGCCATGTCCGTCATTGTCTCCCGGGCCATTCCGGAAATCGACGGCTTCAAGCCCTCCCATCGGAAGCTTCTGTACACCATGTACAAAATGGGACTTTTGAACGGCGGAAGAACCAAATCGGCCAATATTGTGGGTCAGACCATGCGGCTGAACCCCCACGGCGACGCCGCCATTTATGAGACCATGGTGCGCCTTGCCCGGGGCAACGAGACGCTGCTGCACCCCTTTGTGGACTCCAAGGGCAACTTCGGCAAGGTCTATTCCCGGGATATGGCCTACGCCGCCTCCCGGTATACGGAAGCCAAGCTGGACGGCATCTGCGGGGAAATTTTCAAGGACATCGACAGCGACACCGTGGACATGGTGGATAACTACGACGCCACCATGAAAGAGCCCAGCCTGCTTCCCACCACTTTCCCCAATGTGCTGGTGTCTGCCAATCAGGGCATCGCCGTGGGCATGGCCTCCAACATCTGCTCCTTCAATCTGAAGGAGGTCTGCGACACCGCCATTGCCCTGATGAAAAATCCTGACCACGACATTCTGGAAACCCTGCCCGGCCCGGATTTTTCCACCGGCGCGGAACTGCTCTTTGACGAGGCGGCCACCCGGGAGATCTATTCCACCGGCCGGGGCAGCTTCAGGCTCCGGGCCAAGTGGCGCTACGTCAAGGAGGGAAACCTCATTGAAATCACGGAAATTCCCTACACCACGGCTACCGAGGTCATTATGGACAAGGTGGCGGAGCTCATCAAGGCGGGAAAAATCCGGGAAATCGCCGACATGCGGGACGAAACCGACCTGGGCGGCCTGAAGCTGACCATTGACTTAAAACGGGGCGTTGACCCGGACAAGCTCATGCAGAAGCTCTTCCGGATGACCACCCTTCAGGATTCCTTCCCCTGCAACTTCAATATCCTGATTGCGGGAATGCCCCGGGTCATGGGCGTGGGAGAAATTCTCGACGAGTGGACGGCCTGGCGCACCGACTGCATCAAGCGGCGGCTCTTCTTCCAGATCGGCAAGAAGGAGGAAAAGCTCCACCTGCTCAAGGGCCTGGAACGGATTCTCCTGGACATCGACAAGGCCATCCGGGTCATCCGGGAAACGGAAATGGACAGCGAGGTGGTGCCGAACCTGATGATCGAGTTCGGCATCGACGAGATTCAGGCCAATTTCGTGGCGGAAATCAAGCTGCGCAATATCAACAAGGAATACATTCTCAAGCAGACCAAGGCCATTTCTCAGCTGGAGCAGGAGATCGCCGACATGCGCGCCACGCTGGAAAGCCCCCGGAAACTGAAAAACGTGATTATTTCCGAGCTTCAGGAGGTTTCCAAGAAGTACGGCCAGCCGAGAAAAACGGAGATTCTCTACAACGTTTCCGAGACAGCCGCCGAGGACGAGGAGGAGCCGGTGCCGGATTACCCGGTGACAGTGTTCCTGTCCAAGGAAGGCTACCTGAAAAAAATCACTGCCCAGTCCCTGCGGATGAGAGGAGAGCAGAAGTTCAAGGAAGGCGACAGCCTGTCCTTCACCCGGGAGACTACCAACCGGGCGGAGTTTTTGGTATTTACCGATCAGTTCCAGTGCTATAAGTCAAGGCTATCTGACTTTGACGACGGCAAGGCCTCGCTTCTGGGCGACTACCTGCCCCAGAAGCTGGGCTTTGAGCCGGGAGAGAACCTGCTGTCTCTGCAATTCTGCGGAGATTACAAGGGCTTCGTCCTCTTCTTCTTCGAAAACGGCAAGGCGGCTAAGGTACCCCTGTCCGCCTATGAGACGAAAACCAACCGGAAGAAGCTCACCGGCGCTTACTCGGACAAGAGCCCTCTGGCTGCGGCCATGGTGCTGGAGGAGGATGCCCAGATTGCCCTGTATTCCTCCGACGGCAGAGCCGCCGTCTTCTCCACCGCCCAGCTGCTGCCTAAGACTACCCGCAACACCCAGGGCGTGGCGGTGATGACCCTGAAAAAGAAGGCGGTTTTGCGCGATGCCCGGCTGCTGGAGGAAAGCGGCATTGCAAACCCCGGCCGTTACCGGACGAAGACCATCCCTTCCGCGGGAATGCTCCTGAAAGAAGAGGACTCTGCGGATAAGCAGCAGTCCTTTGAGGTTTAAGCCATGAAAGCATTGCGAAGCAGCGCAAATCTGATTGCGGGAACCGTGCTGGGCAGCGCCCTGTTCGCCCTGGGCTTTTCCTGCTTTTTGCTCCCCAACGAAATCAGCACCGGCGGCATTTCCGGTGTGGCGCTGATCTTAGTGGAGCTTCTGGGCTTCGGCAGCGTGGGCGCCTTGTCCATTTTCATCAACCTGCCTCTGTTTGCCCTGGCCGGACTGAAGGTGGGGCGGCGGTTTTTCCTGGGGTCGCTCCTTGGAATGCTGGTCAGCTCTGCCCTCATTGACCTGTTCGCCGGAGTGCCCATGCCCCATATGGAAACCCTGGTGGGGGCCCTGTACGGCGGCACGTTGTGCGGCCTGGGACTGGGAATGGTTTTTTCCGCCGGTGCTTCCACCGGCGGCTCGGACATTGTGGTGCGGCTTTTGAAGCTGCGCTGGCGGGACATTCCCATCGGCCAGATTTCCATGTGCTTTGACTCGCTGGTGGCGGTGATTACGGGTCTGGTATTCCGGGATCTGAATAAGGCTCTGTACACCGGCATTACGGTGTTCCTGTGCGGCAAAGTCATGGACGCGGTGATCTATCGCTTCGACTACTCCAAGGTGGCTCTGATTGTCACCAAGGAGCACCAGCGGATTGCGGAGGCCATTTCCGCCCGGCTGGACAGGGGAGCCACCTTCCTGAACGGAGAGGGCAGCTTTACCCACCGGGAAATGAAGGTGGTGCTCACCGCCGTCAAGCGGCAGCAGATCACCGAGCTGAAGGAGCTGGTCATGGAAATTGACCCGGATGCCTTCGTGATTGTGCAGGAGGCTCACCAGGTGCTGGGCGACGGCTTCCGCCGGTATCGGCGGGACGCACTGTAAAGGGGGAGAAACCGTGAAAGCAAAGCTTCTGACGCTGGTGTTGACGCTGAGCGTTCTTTTAAGCGGCTGCGGCTGGATGAACGGCGGCTTTGTTTCCGTGGAGCCCCATCAGGTGCCCCGGCAGAGCGGCCACACCGACACGGTGACGGCTTCCAATTATCGGGAGTTCCTGGCGGCGCTGAAGCAGATCATTGCCTCCGGCACGGAGGTGGCAGCCATCCATGTGGAGGAATATCCTGCCAAGAACCTGGAGGCCGGCGTAGCCCGGGCGGTGCGCAGCGCCATGCTCAATGACCCCATCGGTGCCTACGCCGTGGAGAACATCGACTATGAGATCGGTACCAGCAGCGGCCTGCCGGCGGTGTCCGTGGCCATTACCTATAAGCGCAATACCACGGAGCTTCAGCGTGTCCGCCGGGCGGCGGACACGGAGCAGGCCAAGCGAATCATCGCCAACGCCCTGGAGGGCTATGAGGCGGGAATCGTGATTCTCATCGGGGAATATACCAAGGCGGACTTTATCCAGTATGTCCAGGACTACGCCAGCGACCACCCGGAAAGCGTGATGGAAACCCCGCAAGTTACCGAGGCGGTTTACGGCAACGGTACCGGTCGATTGGTGGAGCTGATTTTCGCCTATCAGACCAGCCGGGATTCTCTGCGTCGGATGCAGGCGCAGGTGAAGCCGATTTTCGAGTCGGCCAAGCTGTATGTCAGCGGTGACGGGGACGACTATCAGAAGTTTTCCCAGCTCTACGCATTCCTGATGGAACGCTTTGACTATAAGCAGGAGACCTCCATCACCCCTGCTTACAGCCTGCTGCGCCATGGCATCGGAGACAGCCGGGCTTTTGCCCAGGTTTATGCCGCCATGTGCCGGGACGCGGAGCTGACCTGCCTGTGCGTCACGGGCACCCGGGCGGGAGAACCCTGGACCTGGAACCTGGTGCTGGACGGAGATACCTACTACCATGTGGATCTTCTGCGGTGCAGCGAGGAGGGCAGATACTGCCAGCGCACCGAGGAAGAAATGGAGGGCTACGTCTGGGATTATTCTGCCTATCCCGGCAAGGGGGAGGCAGAAAGTCTGGCTCCCGCAAAAAAATGAAAAAATGAAAAATTAGGGCTTGACAAATCAAGAAAACTCGCTATAATAAGCCATGTCCGTTGCGGGCGTAGCTCATCTGGTAGAGCGCCACCTTGCCAAGGTGGAGGTAGCGAGTTCGAGCCTCGTCGCCCGCTCCAAACGAATTAGGAACGCGCCCGCGTTCCTAATTTCATATGGTACCGTGGCCAAGTGGTAAGGCAAGAGTCTGCAAAACTCTCATGCGCCAGTTCAAATCTGGCCGGTACCTCCAAAGGAAAAGGACATCCATCCGGATGTCCTTTTTCTTTGGAAAAATCAGGGAACGGACAGATTTGAAGATCGGAATGCAGGTGTCCGGTGGACACCTGCTGGAACCCGGCTCGACGGGTTCCACACCTTGATTTGCTTTCCGAAGGACAGCAAATGCGGCAAATCTGGCCGGTACCTCCAAAAATCCCGAATGCGACAGCGTTCGGGATTTTTCGTACTATTTCCTGATTAAAATCTTAATTTTAATCAGGAAATAGTATCAGTGGCAAAAAAACAATCCCCTTGCGGGAAAACGAAAGTTATGCTATAGTATTTCCAGAGTTAACTGGGCTTTTTGGAGGACTTGAGCATATGAAAACCGGAATTGTGGACGTAGGCGGCGGCCTTCGTGGTATTTACGCCGCAGGCGTCCTGGACTACTGCATGGCGGAGAATATCCACTTTGACCTGGGCATCGGGGTTTCAGCAGGCTCTGCCAACCTGACCTCCTACTGCGCCGGGCAGAAGGGGCGCAATTACATTTTCTATACGGACTACTCCTTCCGCAAGGAGTATATGGGCGTTGAGAACTTCCTGTCCCAGCGCTCCTATGTGGATCTGGACTATGCCTACGGCACCCTGAGCCAGGCGAATGGGGAATACCCTGTGGACTATCCCGCCATCCGGGACAATCCCATGGAGTTCTATGTGGTGGCCACCGAGGCCAGAACCGGCCGTCCCAAGTACTTTACCAAGGCGGATATTCATCAGGACAATTACGACATTATGAAAGCCTCCTCGTCCATTCCCGTGGTGTGCAAGCCCTATGAGATTGATGGGGTGCCCTACTACGACGGTGCCCTGTCCGACCCGGTGCCGGTGGAGAAGGCCTTCGCCTTAGGCTGTGACCGGGTGGTGCTGCTGCTGACCAAGCCTGAGCGGTTCCTGCGCACCCCAAACAAGGACGAGCGGCTGGCTGCCTGTATCCGGCATACCTACCCGGCGGCGGCTAGGAGCCTGTGTCAGCGGGCCCAGCGGTATAATGAGAGCGTAGCCCTTGCCCGGCTCCAGGCTCGTCAGGGCAAGGTGCTGGTGGTGGCTCCGGAGGATACCTTCGGCGTGGACACTCTGACCCGGGACAAGGATGCCTTAGACAGGCTCTACCGGGCAGGCTTCGCCGACGGCGAGAAAATCAAGGCGTTTTTGAGTAAATAATGAAAAGGAGCTGCGGCAAGCAGCTCCTTTTTTGCAGTTACTTCACTTCGACCAGCTCATATTCTCTGCTGCCGAAGCCAAGAGCCGCGGCGGACTCGATGGTGTGCACGCCGTTCCGGCTTTCTACCCGCTCCAGGAAATGAGCCTTGCCCGGGTCGTCACAGCCGTAGACCAGATCGATGCAGGCCTGATCGATGGCAACGGGATCGGTGGAGGCCAGCACGCCCATATCGGCAAGGCACGGATCCTCGGCCACCGCACAGCAGTCGCAGTCCACGCTCATGTTCTTCATGACGTTAATGTAAACCGCATTGCCCTTGAAATACTCCACCACGGAGCTGGCGGCATCCGCCATAGACTCCAGGAAGGAATCGTGGTCAGCCGTCCACATCTGCTTGGGATTGCCCGCACCGTGGATATAGGCCTTGCCATAGGAGGAGGCCACGCCAATGGACAGCTGCTTCAGGGCTCCGCCGTAGCCGCCCATGGGATGTCCCTTGAAGTGGGACAGCACCAGCATGGAATCGTAATTGGCAATATCCTTGCCCACAAAGTTTTTGTGAATCACTTTGCCCTTCGGAATAGGCAGCTCCAGGTCAGGGCCTTGAGCGTCCAGCAGGTCAACGGTAAAGTACCGGTTCCAGCCGTGGTCTTCCAGCAGAGCCAGGTGCTTGGGGGTGGTGTTCCGGGCACCTTCATAGGCGGTGTTGCACTCGACCACCGTGCCGCCGACATAATCGATGATCTCCTTCCAGAAGTCCGGATGGAGGAAATTCTGATTTCCCTTTTCACCGGAATGAACCTTCACGGCCACCTTGCCGGGCAGCTCCTTGCCAACCAGCTTGTACAGCCGCAAAACGGTGTCCGGGGTAATGGTGCGGGAAAAATAAACCGTAGATTTCATATCATATCTCCTTGCTTCTTGGATTGTGCCGGAAGCACATCCTTATTCTAAATCGAAAGGGACAAATTGGCAAGTGTTTTTTACAGCAGACCGTATTCCATGCCGTAGGGCCAGCCGTTGAGCCCGCCCAGATTGTAGAGCCGGGTATAGCCCAGTTCTTCCAGCTTGACGGCTGCCAGAGCCGCCCGGCGGCCGGTGCGGCAGTAGAGAAGGACGGGCGCGTCTAAGTCTGGCAAAACCTCCAGAATATCCCCTTCGTCCATGGTTTCTAGGTCCTCCTGGGGGAGAAGAACCGCCCCGGCCGCGTGCTCAATGCCGTATTCCTCCTCGGTGCGCACATCCAGAAGAACGCTGCCCGGGCAGGTGTCCAGAATGTGCTTTCCTTCCTCAAAGGAGATGTAGTCTATCATGTGGGTTCCTCCTGTTAGTTATATTGCAAAACATAGGTTTTTATATTGCTTTCAGTCACCCAGAGACTTTCAGTGCCGGTCCCTCCGGGGGCAATTTTCTTGTCCCGGCAAGAAAATTGATAAGAAGCCGGCTTAAGGGGCGCTGCCGAAAAGCCGCCCCCTTAAGTATCCCCCGGCCGCACCGCCGGAACTGCTCCAAAACATTTCGGATTGCTATGGGTGATTCTGCCGGAAGCAGTTTGACAAACTGACACCGACGGCACCGGTTTTCGGTGCCGCCGGGTAAGGCTTAATCGTTCTGATCCATTTCTTTGAGAATTTCGTCTGCCTTTTCCTGATTCTCCTTGGCCTTGTCGATACCCTCGGTGCTTTCCTTGCTGAACAGAATCCGGATGGTCAGAATCATCAGCTTGACATCCAGCAGCAGAGAGTAGTTTTCGATATACATGAGGTCAAGGCGAAGCTTGTCGTAGGGGCTGGTGTTGTACTTGCCGTAGATCTGGGCGTAGCCCGTCAGGCCGCCCCGAACCTTCAGCCGGTAGGCAAATTCCGGAATGTCCTTGCAGTATTCGTCGGCGATGACCTTTCGCTCAGGCCGGGGGCCTACGACGCTCATGTCGCCCTTGAGAATATTGATAAGCTGGGGCAGCTCGTCCAGCCGGAAGGGACGGATGATTCGCCCCACCCTGGTAATCCGGGGGTCGTTGTCCGTGGCCAGCACCGCACCGGCGTATTTTTCCGCGTCCACCACCATGCTGCGGAACTTCAGAATGTCAAACTCCACCCCGTTCCGGGTCAGCCGCTTCTGGCGGAAGAACACCGGCCCGCCGTCCTCCAGCTTGATGGCGGCGGCGATGAGCAGCATCAGCGGGGCGAGAATCAGCAGCACGATGGCGCTGATGACCACGTCCATAATCCGCTTGGCCACCCGCTCGGCAGGAGTCAGCCCCGTGCCCTTGACCAGAACCAGAGGGGTGTCGAAGAGGGTGATGTTCCGGGCACCTCTGAGCATAATGTCCGTGAGCTTGGGAGAGACGTAAGTGCGAATGCGGTAGCGATAGCAGTATTTGAGCAGATCGTTTCGCAGCTGGGCGGGAACGTCGTTGAGAATCACCGCGTCGTATTTGGGAATCTCCTTGATGATGGCGTCAAAGCCCTCATCGGAGGAAATCAGGGCGCTGATGTTGTACTTGTCCTTCCGGGTATCCATTTTGACCTTTAGCTCCACGCCCCGGCGATGACCGTAAATGAGAAGCATGTCGTGGGGAGCGTATAGTCGGTGATACAGGCTGGTGTAGGCGAAAATCAGAGCCACCGCAATGACAATCTGGACTGCCGTCAGAGCCAGCATGGGGGAGGGGGGCAGCAGGGCATTGCCGATGAGGCACAGCTGCCAGTAGGTGATGAAATTCACCAGAGCCAGGGAAACAATCTGCCCGATCATCAGATCCAGCCGGTGGAGCTGACCGAACATGGTGCATTCCGAGTTCAGGAACAGGGCGTACAGCAGAACGCCGTAGATGCCCATCAGCACATATTTTCCTTTGTAGACGAAGTATTCCAGGTCGTAGCCGATTTTCCAGGCAAAGTAATAGGCCAGGGTCAGCAGAATCACTTCCAGCAGCGTCTCCGCCACCCGGACAAAGCCCTTCATATCCTCATAAGCGCCGCGGCTTAATTTTCTCATTGTCTGTCTGCACATCCTTTTTTCGGCTGCCCCAATGGGCAAAAGATCCATAATCCTCTAGATTTTACCACAAAAATCAGGAAAAAGCAAGCCAGAGCCGGAAAAAAGGAGCTGTCTCAAAATAGCAAAGTGCCCAAATAGAACAATGTCATTGCGAGCC
>UQXG01000050.1 GCA_900544945.1 uncultured Eubacteriales bacterium
TTAAAATCTTTTTTTAAGATTTTAATTGGAGTTCAGTATGAAAAAGGGAGCTGCCAAGGCAGCTCCCCCTTATTTCGCCCGGATGTCCAGGTGATACTCCACGTCCCCGGCCTGGGCGTTTTCGATAATTACCCGATAGCACAGGTCAATGGTTCCCCCGTCGGGGACGATGTCATAGAATAGAAGGCTGGTTTCCACGGTCATAAGCAAGGCTCCGAAGGGCATTTCATAGAGACTGTCGTGGGAATCCCCCTGCCGGAAGACCATCTCGGATTTCAAAGAACCGGTTCGCTTCAGGGTAATCTGCCCCGGCTCCACCCGGAAGCTGGTAGTGACCCCCTCCAGCCCGGTCAGTGCGCTCTCCCGGTAGCTGATGTCCCAGCCCCCGTCCCGGAACTCCATGGTACCTTCCGTGGTCAGTTCCAGAACCTCCGCCTCCTGCTCCCCATACCGCTGGGTCGAGCGCAGGGACAGCATTACGGGCGTTTTCATTTTCCCGCCTCCATGGCAAGCTTCAGAAGCTCATCAATCAGCCGGGAATAGGGAATGCCGCTGGCGGCGAAGAGCTTGGGATACATGGAAATGGAGGTAAAGCCCGGCAGGGTGTTGATTTCGTTGAGCACCAGATGTCCGTCCTCGGTGGCGAAGAAGTCCACCCGGCTTAGGCCCTGACAGCCGATGGCACGGAACACCCGCACCGCCGCCTTCCGGATTTCCTCCTGAAGATCTTCGGGAATCCGGGCGGGAATGTAGGCGCGGGAGGTATCGGTGATGTACTTGGCGTCGTAATCGTAAAACTCCGCACCGGAGTCAATTTCGCCGCAGACGGAAGCCACCGGGTTTTCGTTGCCCAGGACGGCAACCTCGATTTCCTTGCCCCGGATGAATTCCTCCACCAGAACCTTGTCGTCATATTTTGCCGCGGCAGCCAGTGCCTTGGAAAGGGCTTCCCGATTTCCCGCCTTGGAAACGCCTACGGAAGAGCCGGTTCCCGCAGGCTTGACAAACATGGGATAAGCGAAGCGGGCTTCCAGCCCATCCAGGATTTTCTTCTCACCGGCTGCCAGTTCCCGTGCCCGCACCAGCTCCCAGGCCGCCTGGGGAATGCCCTCCTTGTCGATGACCAGCTTGGTCAGGGTTTTGTCCATCGCCACGGCGGAGGCGGAAACGTGGGGCCCCACATAGGGGATTCCTGCCATTTGCAGCAGACCCTGCATGGCACCGTCCTCGCCGTTCTCCCCATGAAGCACCGGGAACACCACGTCGATGGGATGGGTAATCACCCCATTCCCCTCGAAACACATCAGCCCCTGTCCCCGGGCAGGAGAGATCACTGCCGGGCAGGCGCCGGGGCAGGTGTTCCAGGTTTTGGCCGGGAGCATGGAGTAGTCCTTGCCGGGAAAATAGATCCACTGGCCCTCCCGGGTGATGCCCACGGGATAGACCTGATATTTTTCCTGATCGATGTTGTTCAGAACGGACTCGGCGGAGCGCAGGGACACCTCGTGCTCCGGGCTGATGCCGCCAAAGAGGATGCACACACTGTATTTTTTCATACTGTTACCTCAAATCAAAAAATGATACTGGAAATCCAGGAAAAGAGTGCTATAATAATGTCTGCTGAACAAGCCGCTTTGCGGCTTATTCACGCACCGTCAGGTGCGCAATTCCATAAAAACAGCTCTTTGAAACCGTTTTTATGGAATTCAGGCAGAAATCAATGCGTATCCGAATTGCATGGCGTTCCATGCAATTCGGCAGGTGCAAGGGCTTTGCACTTTTTAGCGCAAAACCCTTGCACCAGAACAACGCAAAAAATGCCTGAACGCCTTGACGTTCAAGGCGTTTTGCGTTGTTCAGTACGCATTATCATAGCAGGGTTTGGGGTTTTTCTCAAGCCCTGCTTTACCTTTCGGCGGATTTATGGTACACTAGCCTTAACTATCACTAAGGGAGAGACGTACCATGGAAATTCGCATGGCAAAGCCGGAGGACATTCCGGGGCTGATCGACCTGCTTTTGCAGGTGGGGGAGGTTCATCACAAAATCCGCCCGGACTTGTTCCGTGCCGGCGCCCGGAAATATGACGAGAAGGCGCTGACAGAAATACTGAAAGACCCCAACCGGCCGATTTTTGCCGCGGTGGAGGACGGAACGCTCCTGGGCTACTGCTTCTGCATCCTGGAAATCACCCGGGACAACCCGGTGCTCATGGATCAGAAGAGCCTGTATATCGACGACCTGTGCGTGGACGAGAATGCCCGGGGCAAGCATGTGGGAGCGAGGCTCTACGATTTCGCCATGGATTACGCCAGAAAAATCGGCTGCGACAGCCTGACCCTGAACGTCTGGTGCGGCAACGACAGCGCCATGAAGTTTTATGAAAGCCGGGGGCTGAAGCAGCGGAACATTCACATGGAGGCCAGACTCTGATGTTGGAAAAGAACGGAATTTATGAGGCGGTGGTCACGGATTACACTGCCGAGGGTCAGGGCATTGCCCATGTGGAGGGCTGCGCCGTGTTCCTGCCCAACGCCATCGCCGGGGAGCGGGTGCGGCTGCGCATCGAGTATCCCCGGAAAACCTGGGCATCGGGAAAAATCCTGGAAATTCTGGAAAAATCCCCCCACCGGGTGAATCGGGAGTGCCCCGTCGCCAAGCTGTGCGGCGGCTGCGATTTCTGGCACATGGACTATGAAGAGGAGAGCCGGCTGAAAGCGGAGCGGGTGAAGACCTGCCTGAACCGGCTGGCCGGGGAAAATTTGACGCAAGTGCCCATTCTGGCCGCCCCCGACTGCCGGGGCTACCGGAACAAGGCTCAGTATCCCGTGGCGGCGAAGAAGGGCAGAGCCTTCGCCGGATTCTACCGCTCCGGCACCCACCAGGTGGTGGAAAACAAAAGCTGCCGGATTCTGCCTCCGGAAACCGACGCGGTGAAGGACGCGGTGATTGATTATGTAAACCAGTATCGGGTGTCCGTCTACGATGAGGCCAGCCATACCGGCCTTCTGCGGCATATTTACGTCCGCCGGGGGGCGGTCAGCGGCCAGATTCTGGTATGCCTGGTGTGCAGCGGGGAGAAGCTTCCCAGGGCGGAAGCTCTGCTGGAACGGCTGAAAAAGATTCCCGGCTTTACCACGCTGGTTCTCAGCGTGAACACGAAAAAGGGCAACGCTGTCCTGGGGGACAAATTCATTACCCTTTTCGGCTCGGGCTATATTGAGGATACCCTGTGCGGCCTGCGCTTCCGGCTGTCTCCAAGGTCGTTTTACCAGGTGAACCACGACCAGGCTCAGCGGCTCTACGAAACCGCCATTTCTCAGGCCGGAATCACGAAATCCGACACGGTTCTCGATCTGTACTGTGGGGTGGGCACCATTACCCTGGCCATGGCCGGGGCGGCGGGGAAGGTCATCGGCGTGGAGGTCATTCCCCAGGCGGTGGAGGACGCCAGGGACAACGCCCGGCGCAACGGCATCGAAAACGCGGAATTCTTCTGCGGCGACGCAGGCCAGGCGGCGCTGGCGTTGGAAGCCCAGGGGGTGCACCCGGACGTGGCGGTGGTTGACCCGCCCCGGAAGGGGCTGAACGCCGACACCATCGAGGCTCTGTCCCGGATGGCACCCCGGCGGATTGTCTATGTCTCCTGCGACCCGGCGACCCTTGCCCGGGACGTGGCATTGCTGAAGGAACGGGGCTACGCCCTCCAATCCGCCACCGCCGCCGATCTGTTCCCCAGATGCGCCCATGTGGAGACGGTCGTCTTGCTTTCCAAGGGTGAGGTCGACTCGAAAAAGATTCGGGTTGAGTTCTCTTTGGAAGATATGGATATGTCGGAGTTTCAGAACGGCGCAACCTATCCACAGATCAAAGCGTATGTTTTGGAACACTCCGGCTTAAAGGTTTCCAGTCTATATATTTCGCAAGTAAAGCGGAAATGCGGGCTGGATGTAGGAAAAAACTATAATTTGCCGAAGTCTGAGGACGCTCGACAAGCTCCAACCTGTCCTCCTGAAAAAGAGAAAGCAATCCGAGAGGCATTACAGTATTTTGGGATGATTTGACACAATGCCGGGATATCGCTAAACGCGATATCCCGGCATTTCTACAAAGGAGGTATACTGATTTGTCTTTCGCAAGGTAAGCTGTCAGAAAACAGACGCTTTATTTGGACGCAGCCGTTTCGATAACTTCTTCCGGACGAATGCGCACAGAGGTAACGCAGATGATGACATTAATCACAGTCATTACAAGGCCCGTATAGAAGACATACTTAAGATCACCCGTCAGGCCGACAAGTACGCCGACCACAGCCACGAAAATCGTTGCCATACAGGTACTGGAGAACTGATACATGCCCTGCGCAGTTCCGTATTCCTCTTTCGGAAGGCCATACTGGAAGTACGGGGTCAGGCAGGTCTGCGAGATCGCGTTGCCGACGCCGCCAAGCGCGGAACCAATCCAGACCTGAAGAATAGAGGATGTCGGCTGGAGCAGTGCAAAGCAGAGCAGTGCACCAAACGTGCAAAGGCTTCCGATGATTGTCATCGTGCGCACATTCTTCACAAAGTTCTTCGCCAGAATTTTGCCGAGGAACAGTCCAAGAATCGTAATGACGATTGTCGAAGGAATGGTCGTCGTCGAACCGAGCGTTGCGGAAGTGTTCATGACATACAGCAGGTAATTGAGCAGATACCCCGACGCGCAGGTAGAGAAAACGACAACGCAGCAGTTGCTGAAAAATGCCGTGCGGAAGCGCTTATACTGGAACACGCGAATCGGCACCGTGGGATTTGCAATGCGGCCGGAGTGACGCACGAGGAGCCACGCGAACACAGCCACCGCGACCGGAAGCAGCAATCCAAAGCTCAGCCATGGGAAAACTTTGCCGGACAGACCTGTCCACATGACAAAGGCAAAGACCATAATCGCAAGATACAGCCAGCCCGTAACATCAAATTTTTCTTTACTTTGGCTTTTGCTATTGGGGTAGAGCATTCCGATTGCAATGAGGGAGAACGCATAGAGCGGAATCCAGAGCAGGAACGAAATTCTGGGAAGATTCGCGTCGACCAGCATACCGGCCAGCGGCGGGCCAATCAGGGAACCAATGGCGTTGAAGGTCGCAATATAGCCGTAATATTTCATGGAAGCCGAGCGCTCAAAGGCAGTACCGATCATGACGAACGGCGCCGTGATCACAAAGCCGCTTCCAAATGAGCCGAGAAAGTTGAATAGACCAATGGTAAACACACTGTTTGCGAACTGCATACCGACGCGGCCAAACAGCATTAAGAATGCGCCAAGGAACAGCACCGTTTTGCTGCCGATCTTCCGCCCCAGCGCTGCAACAGCCGGAAGCGCAATCATCATACCCGTTGCGCCGAGCGGTGCGACAAGTGAATAAAACTCATAGCCGCCGACGGCAGTCAGCAGCGGCGCAATCGCCGTGTTTCCGCCGTAGCTGAACAGCTGCGAACCTGTACATAGGACGAAAATCGCAGCTAAAAACAGCTTCGTGTTCTTAATTTTTGTTTGCATATGCTTTCTCCTTTTCTTATTCCTTTGTCAGATTATCCATTTCCCAAACGCTGGCAGTTCCGTAATCGATATAGAGGATCTGCCCGCTCATATAGCTGAACAGGCGGCTACCGACTGCCACCATCGGATATCCCATTTCTTCAGGAGCAGCCCAGCGGCCATTCCATGGTGCAAGGTAGAGCTTTTCCAGAATCGCCTGCCCCTTTTCTGCATCGCCGCAGATGGAGCTGTTGAAATCGTTGGTCAGCCCTGTTCTGGTCATACCGGGGGCAATGGCATTGATGCGGATTTTCCGCGAAATAAAGGCACTGTTCTGGCACATATCCATCACATAGACGTGCTGGCATTGCTTGGCAAAAACATAGCCGCCCGCGGTTTCTTCAGGATGCATCCTGTACCAGTCGCCTGCTGCTTCCCATGTTTTGCAGGCGATCACTTGACGGCATACCGCAATTTTATCTCGCCACGCTTTCCCGCCGTCTGAGGAAATAAACGTCACAGAGCCGTCGTCCGCAATCCGGGGCAGCAGCTGTTCAGCAATGTATTTGAAGCTGAAGAAATTGGTCAGCTGCACCTGTAATGCGTTACTGTTGCCTTGTGTGTTGGAGATGCCATGACAGATGTAGATTGCCTCCAGCGTCTGCGGAAGCTGCGCAAGCATTGCGTCTACGCCGTCCTTGGAGCCGAGATCGCAGGGAATCTGCTTCGTAACCGGGAAATCGACCGGCTTCCGCCGAACGGTGGCGTAGACGTTTGCGCCCAATTCCGAGAGCAGCCGCGCCGCAGCCTTGCCCATACCGGAACCGGCTCCGGTCACCAGCACGTTCCGGCCTTTCAGACCGAATAAATTCTGTAATTCCATAGATGCTCCTTTCAGTCTGGCAACTGCGGCGTGGAGGTAAACGCCTGAGTACCGTCGTCCATCAGAATATCAATACCATTGATGTATGCAGCACGGTAGCTGCACAGAAAATCGATCAGATTTCCGATTTCATACGCCGCCCCATATCGCCCAAGCGGCATTGTTGCCATTTCGCCTGCAATACGCTCCGGTTCCCGATCAATCAGTGTCTGGTGCATAGGTGTAACAATTCGTCCGGGGGCAATCGAATTGATGCGGCAGCCTTTATGCCCAAAGCGTCCTGCATTCATGCGAACGTAGAACATGGTAAAGAGCTTGCTGAACATATAGGCTCGTCCCGGATCGGTCGAAATGGTCAGAAGCCTGTCAAAAAGCTGCTCCGGCTCATCTTTGACACTGAAGAAAATATTCTGCATCGTCTCCGGAACGGCCGGCATCAGATAAGCCGCAGAGGATGTGAACAGAACCATACTGCCGCCTGATTCCAGCACAGGATAAAACGCATCTGTCATGTAAACCGTGCCGAGCGCATTGACTTTCAGAATGGCACGTCTGCCCTCATCCTGTCCAAGTTTTTCCACAAGTACGGGAGAAAGACCGGCTGTATGGATAACGTTTCTGACCGAACCCAGCTCTGCCGCCTTTTGCGCTGCTGCCATTACCTGCTCACGGTCGGATACGTCTGTGACCAGATAATGCACGTCCATATTCTGCCGTTTCAGGGCTGCGGCGGCACTTTCCAGCGACTCCTTTTTCACATCGCAGAGCAGCAGAGTATGACCCTGATGGCCGAAAATATTGGCTGCCGCAAAACCCATGCCGCCTGCACCGCCAGTAATGACTGTTACCGGTTTCATCCGTGCATCTCCTTTCAGAATTGGTTTTCTCTCATGATTAATGTACTTTGCCGATACGTAGTTTGCTCCCGCCTACAGCAAAGAGGCAGACAAACTGCGTTAGAACCGGATCATGACCTTCAATGACTCCGAAGATGTTGCTGCCTTGATAATGGCGTCTTCCAGCTGTTCCAGCGGATACTCCTGCGTCACCAGCTTTTCCAGATCAAATTTCCCGGATTCCATAATCTCCATTGCCAGCCGGACAGACTGATCGGTATAGCCGCCGCTTCCCTGAATGCGCTGGGAAGCATACATCAGGAACTGAGGATTGAAGGTCATCGGTTTCGTATGCGTACCAACGATTGTGTACACAGCATTCAGCTTCGCACATTTCTGAAACGTCTCAAAAGCATCGTCAGACCCTGTCGCATCGATGAAAATGTCCGCATTGAAGGTCGGCCCCATAATGCCGTATCCGGTTCCAAATGTATCCAGCGCAATCTGCTTCAGATCCTGCTGTACAGGGCTGCAGGTTTCAAATCCGAACTGTTTTGCAATCTCCAGTCGGAAGGTGGAGCGGTTCACCAGCATGACCTTATCGCAGCCGAGATATTTCAGCGTAATCGCCGCAGCCATGCCGATCACACCCGCGCCGTAGACAATGGCATTCTGCCCCTTTTGCGGGCGTGAGAGGATTGCTGCCTGACCGCCGACTGAAAAGGGTTCCAGCATAGCCGCAACCGGATTCGGAATCCGGCTATCAACCTTATAGACGCTGTGGTTCAGGCGGCAGTTGGGGATGAGGACATATTCAGAGAAGCCTCCTACTGAACCGGAACGCTTGGTATCATCTTTGGCGTAGAGCGGGTATGGGAAGACGCGGTCGCCCACGGCAATGTCCTTTACATTCTTTCCGACTGCCACGACTTCGCTGACCATTTCATGGCCGAATTCCATACCGGGATATAGCCGCATGAAGTCGCCGCTGGTCTTATACGCAGTAATATCCGAGCCGCAAATGCCGGAATAGAGGTTTTTCACAATGATATCCCCATCACCGCAAACTGGCATGGGAAGCTCCCGCAGTTCGATGTTCCTTGCGCCCTGATAAATAAATCCTTTCATAGCTTTCTCCTGATTGTGCACGGGCGAAGGGCTCTTCGCCCGCGCGGTGTTTTGTTACGGATAGATGATGGCAACCTTTTGTGCGGAGTTGGCATCTCCGTGGGCTGCCATGCCCGCGTCCAGCTGATCCAGAGTAAACTTGTGCGTTACAAGCTTGCTCAGATCCACGCCGCTGCGAATCAGATTGCAGGTATCCTCAAAGCTCTTGTTGTAGGGATAGCTGCCGCAGCCCATGATGTGCTGCTGGTTGAAGCAAACACTCAAGGCGTTGATCATAGGCGGCTTATTATGCGTACCTACAATACTCAGCACAGCACCGAAGCCCGCGTACTGATTGAAGTAGTCGATACTGCCCTGCACGCCGATGCAGTCGATGTATACCTGCGCGGCACACTTCATACCGCCGTAAGCAGGCCGGGAGCCGAATGCCTCAAAGAGTGCTTTCTGCACGTCCTCATGCTTGGGATTACAGGTCAAAAGGCCAAACTCTCTGGCATTGGACAGACGGAAGTCCGAAAAATCGATAATCATGACCTTTTCATAGCCATAGTGCCGCAGCATCAGCGCAGCAGACATGCCGATGATTCCCGCACCAATGACGACAGCGGTCGTGCCCTTGCCCTCCAGCTGCTTTGCGGCTTTTCCGCCAACGGCAAATGGCTCCAGCAGAACCAGATTTTCAAGCCCCAGACTCTTGTCCAGCTTGATGGCACTGGGCTGAACGTCCACGGACGGAATGGTAAAGTCGCCTTCCAGTGTAAACTTCGGCAGACAGAGATACTCGGAGAAGCCGCCAACGGTTGCCATGCGCCTGCGGTCATGGTAGGCATAACCCATGTTGGGGAAAATCCAGTCGCCGATCTCAACGCATTTTACATTTTTTCCCTTTTCCACGACCTCGGAAACCATTTCGTGGCCGAATTCCATGCCGGAATAAAGCATATGCGATGGCCCGTCTCCATGCGCGTAGGCCATGTAGTCCGCACCGCAGATACCGGCAATGCGGTTCTTGACGATCACATCGTCGTCGCCGCAAATGTCCGGAAGCGTTTTTTCAGTGTATTCAATATGACCGTGATCCCCGTCGTCAAAAAACAAAGCCGCCTTGTATGCTCTCGCCATTGCGTTCTCTCCTTCCCGTCTTAGCAGAAGATTTTATCGCACAGCACTGCCTCGAAGCCGTGCAGTCGGACCTTTGTGCCGATCCCGGCTTTGGTATTGTCCACAATCGCGCAGCCGATGTTCTTGTTCAGGACGTAGCTGTAGGTCACCTTCGTTACGCGGCCGATTTCCTCGCCGTCCAGCATGACAGGCGTGCCGGGGCCGCCGATATTGCGGGCGGGAATAAAGATGTTTTCTTCGTCAACGGTGAAGCCGAAGAGTGTGCGCTTTGCGCCTTCCTCACGAATCTTGAGCAGCGCTTCCTTGCCGATAAATTCCTTGTCCCAGCCGATGCCCTTGGCCATATCCACTTCAAAGGGATTTGCCCAGCCAATATCGCTCATGAGATAATAGCCCCGCTCGGTGGGAAGCGTCCATGTCATGACCTGAATATCCGTGACCTGCTTCGCGTCAAATTCGGGCGCTGCCTTGCGCAGCTTTTCTACAGCCTTCTTCGTATGTTCCGGCGCAATGTAAAGCTCATACCCCAGCTTTTCGCCGGAGAAGCCGCCGCGGTTGATCTTTACGGGAATGCCGTCCATGGTATTGTCCAGCATCTGGAAGAACTTTACATCGTTCGCAGGCTGATCCACGATTGCGTTCAGCAGCTCCAAGGAACGGGGGCCCTGAATGGAATACATATCCCACTCGGGGGTAATGTCGCGGTAACTGACACGGAAGCCTGCCTTGTGAGAATCGTACCAAGGCAGAACCTTGCGCGTGTAAAGTGTAGAGACCCAATACCGGTTTTCGTCCATCCGGAAAATCACAACATCGTCCCGAATCAGACCGTTTTTGTCCAGCATGGTGGTATAACGGGCGCGGGTGAGTTTCAGATTTCCAATGGGATTTGCGTACAGGTAGTCAAGGAAAGCCGTTGCGTCTTCCCCTTCAACCTCAATCAGCTGGTGGGTAAACAGATACCAGCCTGCGGTAGTCCGAACAGCCATATGCTCGGAACGTTTCATTTCATCATGGCTATATACATTCTGGTACATTTAGATTCCCTCCTTAGCGGCAGCACTTGTCGATTTTACGGCCAATATGGATTCTGTAGGTTTCTGCGGGAACGTTTTCCGTTTCCTCCCAGACAAACCATTCCGGGCTGACCAGAGTTTTGACCATGCCGTACCACATAGCGTTGTACGCAGTGGTCAGACCATCCAGCTTCCGGCTGAAAGCAGCACGGTTGATATCGTAAATTACTTCGTTTTCGTTGAACGCAACGACCTCATACGGGGTCAGAATTGCCTGCAGAAGCACTTCAATGTATCCGCCCAGCACACGTCCGTCGTTGATCTCGCGGGGAACGCCCAGCCAGCTGCGTAGGCCGTCTACGGCAAAGGCTTCGCCAAACATCATCTTGCCGGCACCTTCAAAGCAGCAGGTGATAATGTTATCCACATACTCTCTGGTAAACTTACCTGCCCGAACCAGCATATTGATGGGGTTGATAACGTAATCGCTGCCCAGAGCGTAGGTTACTGCACCGTCGGCGTAGTAGTCATCGCAGTCCATTTCCATGCAGGTGCCGCTGCGGTATTTGTAACCGAACTCGCTGCGCATCTGCTGGGGTTCCTTGTACATTTCTTCTCTGGGCGTGAACTTGATCTGATCCTCGGTTGCGATGGGGCCGAAATTGTCCCAGATTTTCTCCCGGGGAGGCATCGGATACTTGTCGCGGTTTTCACACACAACACGGCAATGCAGGTCTCCGCAGCCTCTGGCTTCCACCATGTTGTACTCGCAGTTGTCGCCGCAGCAGCGGCCGATCTCCTCCAGCGATGCGGTGGAGGTGCGGCAGATTTCACTGCCCATGATGTCCCAAGGGCAGGCATCCAGCTCTTTTTCCACACGATAAGTGCCAAAGTCATTGACACGTCCCTGCATCAGCAGGCGCTCATCGCCGTTGTCGCCAAACACGGCTGCCCGGAAGCCGCCTGAATTTTCAGTTCCCGTGAAGAACGGATGCATATAGTGCTTTGCCAGATGGTAATCGCGGTACAGCTTACCGGAGGCAACCTCCATTTTGCTGAACACATAATTCTTCACGCCGACGTCCGTTTTGCACATCAGTGTGCAGCGTTCGTCGTAATCAGGGACAAGGATGCGGAGCACCTCCTGATAAACCGCGCCGATCACCGCATGGTGGCGGCAGGCGTAGTGGTAGGCATCATGGAAGGAAATCAGTTTCTCCCATGGCGTTTTGATGGCGGGATGCAGAGGCAGCGACTTCGCACCAACCTCTTTTGGCAGACGATCATCGATTTTACAACTCATGTTAACAATCCCCCTTGTTGATGTTGCACAGCTGAATGGATGTTTTTATCCCGCTGTTTATTCAAAAGTATCACATTCCCGTTAAAAAGGAAATCCGCAGAAGTATATGTGCAAAAAAGAACAGCACCCCGCATTTTTAACGTGCGAAGTGCTGTCTATGTTTTTAGGGTAAAACGTCAAAGAAGTTTTTCCACATCCCGAAATTGTGGTTCCTGATACGTTGGGGGAAGCGGGTTTTCTTCCGTCCACGAATCGTGAGACTCTGGGGCTGCTGCCCGGTCATTCTGCATCAGATAAACCCGTTCCAGAATCGTCAGCTCCAGCCGCTGATCCGGGTCATCCAGATCAACAGAAAGGATTGCCTGAATCCGACCCAAGCGATCAATAAGCGTACTTCGATGAATGTAGAGATCCTTTGCGGTCTGCGCCAGATTGCGCTCATTTCTCAGGTAGACATCCAGCGTCTTAATATAATCCACCTGTGCTGTACGATTGTGCTCTATCAGCCGCTGAAAACCGATGGTATCAAATAGGGAGAGCGGGAATTCTCCAAGCGCATGATAAAGCATGTAAGTCAGCGCCTGCTGCCGGAAGTATACCAGACGACTATTTTGCGTATCCACTCTGCCGATCTCCAATGCCACACATGCCTGCCGGTAGAAATAACGGAGCTGCGGGGTCTGGGAAAAATGGAATTCATTGCTGACCCCCGCGGATAAATCCAATTTCCGCAGAAACTCTTCCAGATTTTGCCGGGAAACGCTGCTGCTCTGCCGCAGCATCGCAACGATTGCACCGTCATACTCAAAGGCAGTGCTGCCCGGAAATGTTTTTTCCAGCAGGTCTGTAAAATATGTCATCGGCACTTTTCGTCTGGAGCGATTGCCCCGTACCACCTTCAGACAGTAGAAACAGGTACGGCTCAGCTGTGAGGAAATAAACTGCCTTTCCAGATTGTTGATTGGGTTTCCTTGCAGCAGCATCCGGAAAATATGTTCCAGACTATGACCCTGCCCGTCGGAAATGCTGCGCAGTCTTGCGACAGCCTGTTCCAACAGCCGTGCGAAGTACTGGCATAACATATTATCCCCCGGACGAAATGGGCGAAGGACAAATGCAATTTTCAAATTCCCAATATAGGTGCTGCCGCTGTACAGATTGACGGAGAAGTGCGTTTTTTCATCAGAAATAATCAAAAAAGGCTCTCGCCGCCCGGTATTATAGTTTGTGTTTCGCAGACTGGCGGAAATGGTCTGCTTAGGGAACATGTTGTTCTCATCCGGACGGAAAAGCGCCAGATCATCCCTGCGATCAATTATATCGCTGTAGGCAAGGTAGTGGAATTCCGAATCGATAACCACGATGGGATTCTCAAAATGGGATAGCTGATATCCAGCATTTTTTGGATATCTACGGTCGATTCCAATGTCTCCCGCAGAGCATGGTCCCATGCGTCAAACCGGTCAAAGATATCCATAACCGTATTATGGACAGTGACCAGATTTGCGTTTTCGATCAGAATACAGCTGCATCCGCCGCTTGTATAAATAGCCGGAACAGCTGTTCTGATACAAATGACAACCGCGCCATCCCGAAAAATCGGATTTCTTGGAAGCTGTTCTCCCTGAGCAATGGTCAGGCTGTTTTCATCAAATTCCCGTCCCCATCCGCCGTAAAGTCTGGGGCGTTGCAGACAGAATTTCTGAGTGAAATGCCCATATTTTTTTACGACAAAGGATTCTTCCAGAGCATCATACAAAATATCGCCACTGAGTTTCACCAATCGCACCCCTTTCGGCAGGATACTATTATTTTACAATATATATTTTTACCGCGTCAATCCTCTTTTG
>UQXG01000051.1 GCA_900544945.1 uncultured Eubacteriales bacterium
CCCTTCAGGCAATTAAAATCTTTTTTAAAGATTTTAATTGGAGTTCAGTATGAAAGAAAAATGCCATTGTGAAACGGCAAACCGATTCACAATGACATTTCTTTTGAGTTAGCAGAGCTTGGCGCCGGCGGGGATGGCATCATCCAGCATCACAAGATGCAGCTTCTCCTGCCCCTGCTCGGTGTGGACGGCGGACAGCAGCATACCGCAGCTCTCCTTGCCCATCATCTTTCTGGGAGGCAGGTTCACAATGGCCACCAGGGTCTTGCCCACCAGCTCCTCAGGCTTGTAGAACTTGGCAATGCCGGACAAAATCTGCCGATCGGTGCCGGTGCCGTCGTCCAGCGTGAACTGGAGGAGCTTGTCGCTCTTCTTCACATTCTGGCAGGCCTTGACCTTTACCGCCCGGAAGTCGCTCTTGCAGAAGGTGTCAAAATCCACCTTTTCTTCCGTCAGAGGCTCGATCTCGATGGCGGGCTTGGCAGGCTTGTTCAGAGCCTCCAGCTCGGCCAGTTCCTTGTCCATATCGATTCTGGGGAACAGAGCGGGGCCAGCCACCGTAGCCACGTCAGAAGGCAGCACGCCGAAGGTATTCAGGCTGTCCCAGTCCATCCGGGGACTGCCCAGCCGCTTGGCGATCTCCTCGGAGGTTCCGGGCATGAAGGGGCTGAGCAGACCGCCGCAGACGCGGATGGTCTCCAGCAGATTATACAGCACCCGAGCCAGACGGGGCTTGTCCGCCTCGTTCTTCGCCAGCACCCAGGGAGCGTTCTCGTCGATATACTTGTTGGCCCGGGAGATGACCTTGAACACAACGCCCAGGCCGTTCTGGAAGGCGAACTTCTCCATCTCCGCCTCGTACTGATCCCGCAGAGCGGACACCATGCCCACAAGCTCGGCGTCCTTCTCTTCATCGACCAGCTGCTCAGCGGGCAAATGCTCGCCGAAATACTTCTGCGCCATGGCAACGGTACGGGATACCAGGTTGCCCAGGTCGTTGGCCAGGTCTACGTTGATGGTGTTGATCAGGGACTCGTTGGAGAAATTGCCGTCGGAGCCGAAGGGGAAGGTTCGCAGCAGGAAGAACCGGAGGGCATCCACGCCGAACCGCTGGGACAGAATATAGGGATCCACCACGTTGCCCTTGGACTTGGACATTTTGCCGCCGTCCAGCAGCAGCCAGCCGTGGCCGTAGACCTTTTTGGGAAGGGGCAGATTCAGGCTCATGAGCATGGCAGGCCAGATAATGGAGTGGAACCGGACAATCTCCTTGCCCACAAAGTGCACGTCCGCAGGCCAGAACTTGTCCAGGTCGTCGTACTTGTCGTTTTCAAAGCCCAGGGCGGTCATATAGTTGAAGAGGGCATCGATCCACACATAGACCACATGACCCGGGTCAAAGTCCACGGGCACGCCCCAGGTAAAGCTGGTGCGGGATACGCACAGGTCTTCCAGGCCGGGCTTGATGAAGTTGTTGATCATCTCGTTGACCCGGCTGCGAGGCTCCAGGAAATCCGTGTTTTCCAGCAGGTCCCGCACCCGGTCGGCATACTTGGAAAGACGGAAGAAATAGGCTTCCTCCTCCGCGTCCTGCACCTCCCGGCCGCAGTCCGGGCACTTACCATCCACCAGCTGGCTCTCCGTCCAGAAGGACTCGCAGGGCTTGCAATATTTACCCTTGTAGGTGCCCTTGTAGATGTCACCGTTGTCGTGCATCTTCTTGAAAATTTTCTGGATAGCCGCCACATGGTAGTCATCGGTGGTGCGGATGAACCGGTCGTAGGAAATATTCATCAGCTTCCACAGATCCAGCACGCCCTTCTCCCCGGTGACGATGTTGTCCACGAACTGCTTGGGGGTAACGCCGACCTCCTTGGCCTTGTCCTCGATCTTCTGGCCGTGCTCATCGGTGCCGGTGAGGAACATCACGTTGTAGCCCTGAAGCCGCTTGAACCGGGCCATGGTGTCCGTTGCCACGGTACAATAGGCGTGGCCGATATGCAGCTTGGCGGACGGGTAGTAAATGGGGGTGGTAATATAGTAGTTTCCCCTGCACTTTTCGCACATAAGTATCTCCTCCTGAACATAAAAAGCCGCCTTTGAATTTAGGGAAACTCTGAATAAACCGTCTGCGGCTGGATAGCGGATCTTTTGCTCCCAGACTGCAGTTCGGAAAACGGGAAATATAGCACAGCCGTTGCCAGCGAAGCTGGCTTACGGATGTGGCATACCCCTTGCGGGTGCATACAGTATTCCACCGTTTTCTGAACCTTGTCTGGAAACAAAATCTCTCGCTACCAGCTCTTGCCGATTTAATCAGAGTCCCCCTTGATCCAAGGGCGACAAAAATTGACGCGGTACCACCTTGATTCGCGCACGGAAGGTGCGCCTCTCAAATGCCTGTAACGGGACATCCCCGGGGATTCCTACCTATCGAAACCCCGGCTCCAAGACCATGTTCTTCCGCCTTCCCCGTGCCCTCTCCCACCAAATGAGGGCTCTCTGACCGCTTCCGACGAAATACTCTTCTTTTCAGCGCCTTTTTCTGTAACCCCGTCATTATAGCCCTTACTTGCGCGATTTGTCAAGCCTTTTCCGATTTTCGGGTCAGAATCCAGGCGGCGGCAATGGCCGTGAGGCCGCCCACCAGCTTGCCCACAATCATGGCCCCCATCATTTCCGGGGCAAACCCGGCGGTAAAGCCCAGGTGATCGCCGAAGACAAAGGCTCCGGAAACGGCGAAGGCGATATTCACAACCTTTCCCCGCTCGTTCATGTCCTTCACCATGCCGAAGGCGGCAATGGAATTGGCCAAGCTGGCAAGAAGTCCCGCCGCCGCGGCATCGTTGATGCCAAGAAGCCCTCCGGCGGCAAGCAGAGGCTTTCGCAGCAGCTTCGTCAGCACGAACACCAGGGGAAAAGCCCCGGCCAGGACGATGGCGATGATGCCTACGGTTTCAAAGCCCTCGGAAATGGGCTCCATGCCCCGGATAATGGGGTAGCCCGTCAAGGCCTCGCCGATGGCTGCCGCCAGACCCACGGTGGCCACCGCCACCACCAGCTTGCCGAAGACCTCAAAACCCCGCACCATGGCATTTTCCGCCCGCCAAAGGCCAAGGGCGATGAGCAGGGCAATGAGCACGATGGGCACGAGATTGCGCAGTACCATGGGTAACGGAAAGCCTGCCGTCAGGCCTCCTGCCAGCACGCCTAACGGAATGGTCACGATGCCGCAGAGAATGCCCTTGGCCATCACGGGACGGTCTTCTTCCCGCAGGATGCCCATGGCCACAGGAATGGTGAACACCACGGTAGCGCCTAGCATGGAGCCGGTGATGACCCCGCCCAGAGCCGCCGCCTGAGGGTCGTTGGTCAACTGCCGAGCCAGGGCTCCGCCGCCCATGTCGCAGGCCAGCAGACTCCCGGCAAACATGGCAGGGTCTGCCCCCAGAAAGGTGTAAACGGGCACCACCACCGGCTTCAAAAGGGCTGCCAGCACCGGGGCAAGACAGACGATTCCCACCATGGCCAAGGCCAGAGAGCCCATGGCCAGGATTCCCTCTTCAAATTCCTTGCCCAGACCCCAGCGGTTGCCGAATATCCGGTCGATGGCGCCTAAAACGGCAAAGCCCGCCATAATCGCAATGAGTATTTCGTGAAATGACATGGCTATCCCTGCTTCTCGTCCACAATCGCGACAACGGCGGCATCCACCGGGGCATCCATGCAGTACCGGGAGGCCACGGTTCCCGTGGCCAGCAGCACCCGGTCGCCGGTTCCGGCTCCCACCTGGTCTGCCGCCACGATTTTCTCTCCCTCTGCCTCCACCACCAGAAAGGTCTGGCCCTGCAAGCAGGCCGCCTTCCGGGTAGCCCAGATGGAGCCTACCACTTTTCCAACCTTCATTTTGTTCCCTCCATAATCTCCCGAGCCAGGGGCGTCAGCACCGCCCCCGGAGCCGGCTGCCGTCCCTGACTTCGCAGAAGCCGGGCTTCCTCGGCGGTGATGAGTTTCTTCCGGCCTCCGTCGGTAAAGAGCACGCCCCAGTTTTTCAGCTCCCGCTGGGCGGCCGTCAGACTGCCGGACAGGGCCCGGTTTTTCGGTGCTTCCGGCAAGCCCGGCGTGTAAAGGTACACGCTTTTTCCCTGAGCCAGAGCTTCCAACACCGGCTGGCTGCGAAATTGCAGCAGCTCCGATAAGGACAGGGAGCCGATGACCACCGCCTCAAAGGGTGGCTCCGTTACATATTCATAGCCAAAGTTCAAAGGCGGCTCCCGACCTAACAAAAATGCACGGGTCATGGAAGCAGCCTCCCCAAATCTCCCTTTCGAAAGCCGCAGGCGTTGGCTTCGTCGTAGTCCAGGTGCACGAAGCTGGCAAACTCCGGGCTGACCCGGACGGCCAAGTCTTCAAAGATCACCGGCCGGGCGGTGTAGGTTTGAAGCTTTACATTCTGGCCGTTTTTCACGCCGAACCGGGCGGCATCCTCCGGGGTCAGGTGCACATGCCGCTGGGCGGCGATGACCCCTTGAGAGAGCACTACCTGCCCCCGCTCCCCTTCCAGGATTGCACCGGGAGTCCCCGCCACGTCTCCGGACAGGCGCACCGGGGGCGAAATACCCAGAGTTCTGCCGTCGGTGAGAGATATCTCCACCTGAGTCGCTTTCCGCTCCGGGCCCAGAACGGCCACGTTCCGGAAGCTTCCCTTAGGCCCCGTCACCGTCACCCGCTCCTTTGCCAGATACTGCCCGGGCTGAGACAAAGGCCGCTCTGGGGTCAGGCTGTGTCCGAAGAGAGTCTGCGCCTGAGCGGCGGTGACGTGGACGTGCCGCCCGGAGGCCTCCAGCTCCACAAACAGCCGCCCGGCAATCGCCTGGGCAAGCTGCACCAATGGTTCGCCCATACCCATCCTCCTAGTGCTCCAGCCGTTCCAGAATTTTCTGGGCCAGCAGCTCCACCAGCTCCGGGCTGTGCACCGGTTCCGGCTTCGATTCTTTCCTGCCCCAGGCCACCCGGCGGATATTGATTAAATCCAGGGGCGAAATATTATTGGAGGAAACGCTTCCCCCCGCCGCCCCACAGCCTAAGGTCAGCGCCGGAAACAGGCCTGTCTCCGCACCGATGCCTCCCAGCGCCGCCGGGGTGTTCACGAGAAAGCGGGAGACTGGAATCTTTTCCGCGAATTTCCGGATAACCCTTTCCTCTTCCGCGTGGATGGAAAAGGTGTGGCCCCGACCCTCAAAATCCAGGATTTCCATACATTTGGCAAGGACTTCGTCCTCGCTGTCCATCACATAAAAGCCCAACACCGGACAGAGCTTTTCCATGGAATAGGGGCAGGCCATGCCAGTCCCCCGCTCCCGGGCTACCAGGATTCTGGTGTCCGGCGGCACAGTGATTCCGGCAAGTTCCGCAAGGTAAGGCGCGGTTTTTCCCACTATCTGCGGGTTCATCGTTCCGTCCGGTCGGAACAGAACGGAAGCCAGCTTTTTTCCGTCTTCGTCAGACAGGAAGCAGTAGCCCTGCCGCCTGGCCTCCGCCACAACCTGTTCCTCCTGGGCACGCTCAATGATAAGGCTCTGCTCAGAGGCGCAGACCGTGCCGTTGTCAAAGGTTTTCGACCGGGCAATTTTGGCAAGTGCCTCAGGAATATCCGCGCTGTGGTGAAGATAAGCAGGGCCGTTCCCGGCTCCCACGCCGATGGCGGGCTTGCCGGAGGAATAGGCCGCTTTTACCATACCGGGGCCGCCGGTGGCAAGAATCAGCCGCACCGGCTCCGCACCCATCAGCTCCTGACAACCGGCAAGCGTCGGAATCGTCAGGCACTGAACGCTTCCCGCCGGAGCACCGGCGGCCTCTGCCGCCTGGGCTACAATCTTCACCGCCGCCAAAGTGCAGTTCAACGCCTTGGGATGGGGCGAAAACACGATGGGGTTTCCCGCCTTCAGGGCGATGATGGCCTTATAGCACACGGTGGAGGTAGGGTTGGTGCTGGGGACGATGGCGGCAATGACCCCCACCGGCACGCCGATTTCCCAAATTCCTTCCTCCGCACGTTTTCGCAGAAGGCCTACGGTTTTCATGCCCCGCACCGCCTTTGCCACGGTTTCCGAGGCAAAGCGGTTCTTGGTTGTCTTATCCGGCACATTGCCAAAGCCCGTTTCTTCCACGGCAAGCTTTGCCAGAGCCTCCGCCTGAGCGGAGAATGCGGAAGCGATTGCCTCCACGATGGCATCCAGCTTCTCCTGGGGAAAATCCGCCAGAAGATGCTGAGCCTTTTCCGCCTGTCGGGTCAAATCCCTTGCCTCCTGCCGGGCGGCCAAATCCTTGTGAAATTCCATATCTTTTCCCCCTAAAACAACAAGCTGGAGCCGTCGCCTGCCTTCTTCGTCAGCCTGCCGTTTTCCACAAAGCCCATTTTTTCCAGCCACTGCTGGAATTCGGGAATGGCGGTTTTGCCGGTGATTTCCCGCAGTGCCGCCGTCTCCCGGAAGCCGGTGGTCTGATAGTTGAGCATAATGTCGTCCCCGTGGGGAATGCCCATGAAGTAGTTGCAGCCGGCCAGGGTCAGAAGACTTGCCAGATTCTCAATGTCGTTCTGGTCGGCCTTCATGTGGTTGGTATAGCAGCAGTCGCAGCCCATGGAAATTCCTGTGAGCTTGCCCATGAAGTGATCCTCCAACCCCGCCCGGGTGACCTGCCGGGCATCGTACAGATACTCCGGGCCGATGAAGCCCACCACGGTGTTCACGAGGAAGGGCTGGAACCGCTTGGCAAAGCCGTAGCACCGGGCCTCCATGGTCACCTGATCGGTGTCGTGGTGGGCATTCGACGACAGCTCCGAGCCCTGGCCGGTCTCAAAATACATGACGTTGGGCCCTTCGGCAGTGCCCTCCTTCAGAAGCAGCTGCCGAGCTTCCTCCAATGTGGTGGCGCTGAAGCCGAAAGCCTCATTTCCCTTCTGACTGCCGGCAATGGATTGGAAAATCAGGTCGCAGGGGGCTCCCGCCCGGACGGCCTTCATCTGAGCCGTCACATGCGCCAGTACGCAGATCTGGGTGGGAATCTGCCAGTGCTCCCGGATTTCCCGGAACCGGCGCAGAACCCGCCCCACCTGCTCCGGACTGTCCGTCACCGGGTTCAGGCCGATGACCGCATCCCCCGCGCCGAAGCTCAGCCCCTCCAAAGTGGAGGCGGTAATGCCCTCCGGGTCATCGGTGGTGTGGTTGGGCTGCAAGCGGCAGGAAAGCGTCCCCGGAAGGCCGATGGTAGTGTTGCAGTGGGCGGTGACGGTGATTTTATTGGCGGCGTAAATCAGGTCCAGATTGCCCATAAGCTTGCACACCGCCGCCACCATTTCGGAGGTCAGCCCTCGGCTGATTCGGCGGATGTCCTGGCCGGTGGTGGATTCGTCCAGAAGCCACTCCCGGAACTCCGCCACCGTCCAGCCCCGGATTTCCCGGTAGACCTGCTCGTTCACATCGTCCTGGATAATCCGGGTGACTTCGTCCTCCTCATAGGGCACGGCGGGATTTTCCCGCAGCTCCCCCAGGGTCACGGCGGAGAGCACCACCTTAGCCGCCACCCGCTCCTGGGCGGTCTCTGCCGCCAGCCCCGCCAGCTTATCCCCGGTTTTTTCCTCGTTCGCCTTGGCCAGAACCTGCTTTAAGTCCCGGAATGTATAGGTTTTTCCCAGCAATGTGGTTTTCAGCTTCATATTCCTCATCCTTTTGAAGGGGAGGCGGTTCGGCCGCCTCCGCTCTAGCGCAATTTTGCTTTTTCCTGAATCATCAGAAGATACAGCATACTGCTCATCCGGTTCAGGGCTTTGGGAATGTCCTCCCGAAGCAGGTTTCCCTCCCGGTCGGAAAAGGCCTCCACCGCCGCCAGTTCCGCCTCCCTGGCAAAGCACCGGGCCCGGTTCAGCCCGGCAATCACCGGGCCGTCGGAAGCCTGGGGCATGAAATGGGGCTGGCCGTAGTAATCCTGGGGCATGTGGCTGCGCTCTCGCTGCTCGGCCTGGGTCAGACCGCAGAGGGTGTCCTGCCGCAAAGGCTCTTCCAGCACGTCACAGCGGAGGATTTTTCGGGATAAGTCCAGGATTTCCCCCAATGCCCCCTCCGGTGCTCCCGGTACCAGCTGGCAGAGAATCAACTCCGCCTCCAAAGTGTCCATTTTCCCCCGGAACCGGATTCTCGGATGGGTTTTGGGCACCAGAACTTCCCCGTTCAGGTGGGTCATGTGCTCCGGCTTTTCCTCTGCATAGCCCCCGGATAACAGCCGGTAGCGTTCAGGTCTTGCCTGGGAACCGGGAAGGATTTCGATCCGCTCCCGGCGAAGAAAATCCCGGGCGGTGCTCGTCAGCTGGTCGCCCTTGCCCAGATAATAGACCCGTTTTCCATCCCGATTCCGGATGTTCGCCCGAACGGCCTGCTCATCCCAGAGCATTACTTACCGGCGGCGCTCTGTTGGCCGCCTCGACCCTTGGGCAAAATGGCGTCCACCTCCATGTGAGGCCGGGCGATCACATGGACGGAAATCAGCTCTCCCACCTTCTCCGCCGCGGCGGCACCGGCATCCGTGGCCGCCTTCACCGCGCCCACGTCGCCCCGAACCATCACCGTTACCAGGCCGCCGCCGATCTGCTCCTTGCCCACCAGCTGGACGTTGGCGGACTTGACCATGGCGTCCGCCGCCTCAATGGCTCCCACAAGTCCCTTTGTTTCAATCATACCCAAAGAATTCGTATCCATTTGTTACATCCTTTCCATCGGTTGTGCCGCAACTTCCGTCACTGCGGCGGCAAAGGCCGCACAGGCGGCGTCGCAGGCACTTTGAGTGCCGGTCAGCAGACCGCCGCCGAAATTGGTTTCGCTGGGCGGGGCATAGAGCTTACAAAGCCGAACCTCCGCCGCCTTCAGCGCCGCGTCCATAGCGTACATGCCTTCCAGAGGCGGGGCAATCAGGTAAGCCAGTGCCTCCCCCGGCTTCACCCCGGCCTCCTTGGCAAGGTATGTGCCTGCGCTGCTCACAGTGTGCGCAAGATAGGGCACATTATGCGTCAGTTCAAAGCCCACTCTGGTCAGCTCGGACAGCGCCGCCTCCATGCCGCTGCGCAATGCCCCTGGGGTTTTCGCTGCCAGAATGCCGATGACCTCCCCGGCGTTGGGGGTGGAAGCGTTGGAAGCCCCGGCGTAGAAGCTTCTGCCGTAGGCCACCTCCACCTCGGCGGCTTTGGTGGCCGCGTCCAGGGCGATATAGGTGGCGTCATCGCAGTCGGTGGTAATCAGACCCAGCGCCGGATATCCTTCCGGAGCCCCCAGTGCCCGGCACAGAGCCGGGCTGGCATTGGCCAGATACCGCACCGCCAGAATCTTCACCGGGATCATCGGGCCGCCTCCAGGTGCAGACCCACGCCGGAGACTTTACGCTTCAGAATGGTGTCAATCAAATCGGCAATGTGGGCCCCGGCCTCCACGGCGGGGGTGCCCTGGGCATGGATATTGGAAACCACCGTCCGGGCAGACTCCGACACCCCGGTTCTGGGCTGATAGGTGATATAAGCGGACATACTCTTGTCCGTCACCAGACCCGGACGCTCGCCCACCAGCATACACACCAGCTCACAGCCGGTCACATCCCCGATGGCGTCTCCCGCTCCCACCCGGCAGTACCGGACAAAAATGGGGGTGCCTGGGTCGATACCCTTGAGCTTCAGGCCCTCCCGGAGTGCCTGAAGGCAGTCCATGGCGTTGGCCTCAATGGCGGCAGAAGACAGGCCGTCTCCCACCACAATCTGCACCCGGGGCGTACCGGAAATGGCAGCGCGGATTTTCCGCTGGTTTTCCTCGTCAAAGCACCGGCCATAGTCCGGTCGTGTCAGATACTCGTCCTTATCGTGGCACCGGGTCTGCACCTCCGCCATGCCGTTTTTGGCGGCGAAATCCTCGCTTACCTGTGAAAACACCGCATCCTGAGCCGCCGCGTGATCGGCTCGGAAGCGCAGCATGGTCAGGGTTTTGTACCGTGGCCCCGCCTTGCCGCTGCCCAGTCGGGCGGGAGTTCGCGCCTTCATTTTCCGGAATTTTTCCCTGTTTTCCGGATTTTCCGTCAGGTAAAGCTTTCGCAGATCCAGCTCCGTCACGTCCGGCACAAAGTCCCCGTCACCATAAGGCGTGGGCTTTGCCTCTGGCTGAGGCGCTCTGGGGTGATACTCCCCGGCCTTCACCTGAGGCGGCTGTCCCATTTCCTCCAGAATCTGAGCAATCATCTGCGTTAAATCCTGCTTGTTCATGTTCTGCTCCTTTCCAGCACCAGAGTTTTCAGCACTACCGGGAAAGCTCCCCCAACCGGTGCGCCGATGTCCAGATAGGTATCCGGCAGAGCCCGAACCCGGTCGATGCACAGAATCCGGGCGTTTTCCGGAAGCCTTGCCGACAGGGCGTGACCCAGTGCCTTTGCCATATCCGCCTCCAGGCAGACCAGCACCTCCGTCGGGCTGCCCCGGGTCAGTTCTCGGGCAAGAGTCTGAACCCGGTCATAGGTGGGCGGGGTCTCGCCGGGAACGGAGAGAATCACGGAGCCTTCAAATTGGCCCCGGTTTTCTTCCGTTACCGGGATGTTTTTCAGGGGAAAGCGAATATTTTGGCAGAAAACCGTACTGCCGGACAGCTGGGTGCTGTGGCATCCGGCTCCGATGACGGTAGCCCGGATGGTCTGCGTTCCCAGCCGGTACTGCCCCTGACACAGGCGGCTTTTTCGGATACTTTGCCCCAGAATCGGGCCTATGTCCCCGAATTCCAGCCATGGGTTCGCCTTTTCGATGCAGTCCGCCACGCCGCCGGAAAAGGAGAGCACGTCTGACTTCTCAGACGGCTGCCAGACTTCCCCGGTTTCTTTCGTCAGCAGTTGATCCAGAAGAGCCGTGGGCTCCCGAAGGCCTGCCGCCATTTCCAAGGCACGGGTCAGGGTGTCTGCCAGGGCGGAAGCTTCCTCCTGCGTGATCTTCTTTCCAGGCTTTCCCGAAAACAGTCCCTGCAAAACCGGGGACACATAGGTGATTTCCCCGGTGTCCGACAGCTTCACCAGCCGTCCGCCTACGTTCAGACAGCCGGTTTTTCGGATTTTTCCGTCCTGAATCAGAGCCAGATTGCTGGTTCCGCCGCCGATGTCCATATGCAGGACGGTTTTGCCAGTTTCTTCGGAATAGGCAACCGCCCCGGCTCCCTTAGCCGCCAGAATGCTTTCCAGGTCCGGCCCGGCAGTGGCCACCACGAACTCACCCGCAAGGTCTGACAAAGCCTCCAACACCGCCCGGGCGTTTTCCTTCCGGCTGGTTTCGCCGGTGATGATAATGGCTCCGGTGTCCACCTGTGCCCGGGAAATGCCCGCATTCCGATACTCTTCCTCTACGATTTCCCGGATTTTCTCCCCGTTTACATGGCTTTCATCCAATAATGGGGTAAAATACACCGGGCTTTCGTAGAGAATTTCCCGCTGGGTGATGGCAAGCTCCGGCACGGCGAAAATCGAGGCTCGGTTTTCCACCTTCAGCCGGGATACCACCATTTGGGTAGAGGTGGTGCCTACGTCCAGGCCCACGCTCAGAAGGCTTTCACACATGACCCGTCACCTCTTCCAGGATCCGGCGCACCAGGAAGCCTTCCACCGGCATGGGGTTGGTGTCGCAGCAGGGGTCTTTCAGGGTTGCTTCCACCAGCTCCCCGGCCTGACGCCAGACGCTTCTTGGATCAATGCCTGCCTGCAAAAGGGTCTCCGGCAGATTCAGCTCCCGACGCAGGCGGCACAGGCCGTTTTTCAGATTCCGGATGGCGATGGTGTCTGCACTGCCCCCGATTCCCGCCGCCCGAGCCAGCTCCGCGTACTTTTTTCCCGCTACATGGGCGTTGCAGCCGATGACCGCCGGCAGCAGCACTGCGTTCAGCCGCCCGTGGGGGACGTGGAACATGCCGCCCAGACTGTGGGACATGGCGTGACACAGACCAAGTCCTGCCTGGGTGAAGGCCATGCCCGCCATCGTTGAGGCCAGATGCACCTTCAGACGCACCGCCGTATTTCCGGCAAAGGAGGCTGGCAGGTTGGCAAAGGCCACGGAAAAGGCCTCCCGGGCATACAAATCTGTAATGGCTCCGGCGTTTTTGGCAACAAAGCTTTCCGCCGCGTGGGTCAGCACGTCAAAGCCCGTTTCGGCGATGAGACCCGGTGGCAGAGCCGTGAGCAAATCGCTGTCGAGAATCGCAATGTCGGGCCGCATCCGGCTGTCCACCAAGGGGTGCTTCACATGGTCGTGGGTCAGAATGGCAAAATCCGTCACCTCCGAGCCGGAGCCGGAGGTGGTGGGGATGGCCGCCAGCAGGCAATCCCCCTTGGCAAAATAAGCCATGGCCTTGGCGCAGTCCAGCGCGCTGCCGCCGCCCAGTGCCACCAGCAGATCAGGGGCAAAGGCCCGGAGCCGAGCCGTGCCCTCCGCCGCCAACTCCACCGTGGGATCCGGCTGGATTTTGTCGAAAATCTCCGAGCTTTCGCATCGGGACAGCTCCACGATCCGTTTTGCTGTGCCGTTTTTCACAAAAAAGGGATCCGCCACCAGAAACAGCCGCTTTTTCCCCAGAGAGGAAAGGGCCGAAACCGCGCCGGCTCCCGCGAGAATCTTCGTTTTGCAGAAGAATTCTTCCAACGTATACCACCGCCTTTTCAGGAGGTAGTATTTCCAAAACCCGGAAGGTTATGTGTTTTTTTCGCAAAAAAGAGGCTGCCACTGGGAGCAAAGGCTCACAGTGGCAGCATGTATTGAATGGGTTTTATTCCGTTTTTTCGTCGGGGATGGTGATGTTTACCCCATTGACCTCCACCGCCTCGTCGGCGCAGATCATGATGTACTTCACCCCGCCGATGACCCGGGTCTCCACCAGATCACTGCGGGTGGGGTCTACCTTGATGACCACATCCGGGGTCTTTACCTCGAAATGCTTGTCGTCGATGATGTTCTTGGGATGCAGGTCGGCCTCGAACCCGAAGGCCTCGTCGTAGTCCACACTGAACTTGGACAGGTGCTCCTGACTGACCCCGCAGGCCGCAAGCACCTCCTTCACGTCCGCCTTGGCGATCATCAGAGGCTCCGGAACCTTGGCCTCCTTATGCAGAGCGATTCGCTCCCGAAGCTGGTCGTGGACGGTCTGCACCACGTCCAGGCTGCATTCCTCTCCCAGGGAAGTAGTGAGCAGGGCCTCGAAGGTGTGCTTCTGCTCCTCGGCGGGCTGGGGGGCTGGGGTGTTGAACAGCGCCTCAATGAGGGCGTCCTGGCTGGTTTTCACGTCGTGGGTGTAGTACAGGGCGTTATAGATGTTGGTGGAGCGGTTGTCGAAGGCCGGGAACAGGAAGCCGAGCGCCGGAGAACCCACCATCTGATTCATGGCTCCGTCGTGGAATGTCTTTTCTTCAGGGACATAGTGCAGATTGGCCTTGGTCTGCTTCACCGGGCAGATGGCACACAGCAGGAAGGAATAGGTCTCGTCGGAGTTGTCCTTCTGGAAAGCATCGTCTTTAG
>UQXG01000052.1 GCA_900544945.1 uncultured Eubacteriales bacterium
GCCCTTCAGGCAATTAAAATCTTTTTTAAAGATTTTAATTGGAGTTCAGTATGAGGAAAACCATATAAGATGGGAAAATGTAAAAAAGATGTCCCTGCGGAGCTAATCCGCAGGGACATCTTTTTTACGCTTTTTTCTTTGCCAGCAGGAGCCCTGCCAGGAAGCCGATGGCGGCGGGGAGAATCCAGCCCAGACCCAGATCGTACAGGGGCAGGATGTTCCCGGCGAAGGCTTTCAGTCCGGCAAGCACCCGGCTTCCGGGAATCATGCCGGAAACAGCGCCGATCATGTCGAACACCGCGGCAATCAGGGTAAAGGCGGTGGTGGTGCGATAGACGGTCGGATTGGTGCCGATGAACTTTCCGGACAGGGACAGCAGAATCAGGGTGATGGCCAGAGGATACAGGAACATCAGCACCGGCACGCACCAGGATACGATGGTGGTCAGGCCGAAATTGGCGATGCCGAAGGAGACCAGACTGAACACCACTGCCCAGACGGTATACCCCGGCCCCTTGGGGAACATATCCACAAAGGCCTTGGAGCAGCTGGTAACAAGACCGATGGCGGTTTTCAGGCAGGCGAAGGTGACAATCAGGGTCATGAGCACCGAACCCGCGGAGCGGAAATAGTGGTTTGCGATGGTACCCAGCACCGTGCCGCCGTTGTCCGCACCGGCGCAGACAGGGGCGCTCTGGGCGCAGATCAGGGTGATGAACAGGTAGATGAGCCCCATGAACAGACAGCTGAAAATACCCGCCTTGGCGGTGTTCACCGCCACCCGTTCCGGCTGGGAAATGCCGTTTTTCCGGACAACATCAATGACCACGATGCCGAAGGCCAGACCGGCCAGGGCATCCAGGGTGTTATAGCCCTCCAGAAAGCCCCGGAAGAAGGCGGAGCCGGAGGAAGCATAGCTTTCTGCCGGAGTCACGGCGGAAATGGAACTGCTGGGCTTTGCCAGAGCGGCAATGACCAGCACTGCCAGAAATACCAGGAACACCGGATTCAGCCATTTTCCGATCCAGGTCATAATTCCGCCGGGCTTCAGGGAGAAATAGAGTACCACGGCAAAGAAGGCCAGGGAGAACAGTGCCAGATACAGCCGCTCCCCCTCCTGGGGCAGCAGGTTTACCGCCCCCACGGAGAAAGCGGTGCTGGCGCACCGGGGAATGGCGAACAGAGGCCCGATGGTCAGATACAGCAGGGTGCAGAAAAACAGACTGTACTTTCGGGACACCCGCTGGGATAGCTCCACCACGCCCTCGCTGCGGCTGAGGCCTAAGCCCACCACTGCCAGCATGGGAATGCCCACGGCGGTGATGAACACACCGGCAAAGGCGCTCCACATATTGCTTCCTGCGTCCAGACCCACCTTTGCCGGGAAAATCAGATTTCCGGCTCCGAAAAACATGCCGAACAGCATACTGGTGATAACAACAGTTTCCTTCAGCGTCAAATCTCGCTTCATAGAATCCCCTCCACTTCTTGATAGCTGTTATCTTATCGGATGAGGATGAGATTTCCTTTTAAGAAACTTTTTCATCAAAAAGTTTCCTGATAATAGACAAATCCGGAAAAATGTGATAGGATAGGAAAACCGGCGGGAAAACCGACGGAATCCGATGAAAAGTTGATTGTTAAGAAACTTTTGGAGGGAGCTATGGCACAGATCAGTCACGAGATCGGAAAACGTATCCGAGCCTTCCGGAAATCCCGGCATATGACCCTGGAGGAAATGGCCCGAATTCTTTGCAAGAACAAGTCCACCCTATCAAAATACGAAACCGGGGAAATTGTTCTGGATATTGAGACAATGTACGATATTTCCCGGGCTTTGGGCATTCATGTGGAGCAGCTTCTCTACTGTACGCCAGACCGGGTTCCCATTCAGACCACCGGCGTCCAAACGAATTTTTTCACCGGACTGACTCAGTTTTACGGCTATTACTATGATGGACGGGTGAACCGGATTGTTCCGGCGGTGTTTGAGGTGCTGCTCCTTTCGGAGGATCACCAGTACAAGATCATGATGTATATGAACTTTACGGATTTTGACAGCTATCAGAACTGCGGCACTGCCTGCTGGGGCTACATGGAGCACTACGATGCCATCACCAACATCACCCTGACCAGCCAGGATACCCCCATGGAGCGGGCCTTCTGCCAGATTTTAGCCACCCAGACCACCCAGGATACCATCTGGGGGCTGTTCACCGGCCTGTCCGTCCGGCCCATGATGCCTGTGGCCATCAAAATGCTGTTTTCCAAAAAACGGCTGAATATGGACGATGCCCTGATTCAGAAGCTCAAGGTTATGAAGGAGGATATCCGGCTGATGAAAATGTATAATATGATGACGGTGCTGTAAAAAGTCCGCAAAACACGTTGCCTTTGCGAACCAGTGGTTAAGTGGTGTGGAAATTCCATTCAAGTGTCAGGATACTTCCCGGCGAAGCGCAAAGCCCCCCTTGTGTAAAGGGGGGCAAAAGGCTCCCCTTGCTGACCAAGGGTGGTGCTCCGCGCAGCGAATTAGGATATTGATGATTGCCAGTGGCAATCATACCATAATTCATGCTGTCTCGTGCGTCCCCCGCAAGCACGAGACTGAGGGGATCAGAACTCCGCCTTTCTGAGCACTTCCAATAAAGCACGGTTTGACAATCCCTCAGTCAAAAATCAAAGATTTTTGCCAGCAGTACATTGTGGTATGACTGCCACCGGCAGTCATGGTAATTTTGATTCGCTGCGCGGAGCACCACCCTTTACACAAGGGAGCCGTTGGATGCTCCCGCACCAGTGCGTTTTTCGATGTTTCTCAGAAGACCCGGAAAACTGTACCACATTCGCTTTTTGACAGTTTCAAGGCGCGGTGCTTTTCGCACCGCGCCTTGCCGATTGGATTCAGCCCTTGTACTGGGGCTCGCAGGTCAGATTCACGCCCAGTCGGCGGAAGGTTCGCTCGTCCACCGGGGACAGAATCACCGAGGAATGCACCTCGCAGCCCCGGAGCTTGTCCAGCTGCTCCATGGCACATTCCGCCATGGGATTGGTGGCGGCGCTGATGGACAGGGCAATCAGGGTTTCGTCGGTATGCAGCCGGGGATTCCGGTTGCCCAGGTGGGCAACCTTCAGATGCTGGATGGGATCCAGGGCGGCAGGGGAGATGAGATGCAGATCGCTGTGCATTCCTCCCAGTGCTTTCAGAGCATTCAGCAGCAATGCGGAGGAGGCGCCCAGCAGGGCAGAGGTCTTACCGGTGACGATGGTGCCGTCGGGCAGCTCCATGGCGGCGGCAGGGGCGCCGGTTTCCTCGGCGCGCTTCAGAGCGGGAGCCACAACCCGCCGGTCGGCAGGGGAGACCCCCGCCTTCTTCATGAGCAAATCCAGCTTCCGCAGAGCGTCCTCCACCTGCTTGCCCCGCTTCTGGTCGCACAGAGCCTCATAATACCGGCGGATGATCTCCTGACGGGAGGCCTTGCAGACCGCTTCGTCATCCACGATGCAGTTTCCCGCCATGTTCACGCCCATGTCCGTGGGGGACTTATAGGGGCAGTGCCCCAGAATTTTCTCGAAAATCGCCACAAGAACGGGGAAGGCTTCCACATCCCGGTTGTAGTTAACGGTGGTAACTCCGTAGGCTTCCAGGTGGAAGGGGTCGATCATATTCACGTCGTTCAGGTCGGCGGTGGCGGCCTCATAGGCCAGGTTCACCGGGTGATTCAGGGGCAGATTCCAGATGGGGAAGGTCTCGAATTTGGCGTAGCCCGCGGTGATGCCCCGGATGTGCTCGTGATACAGCTGGCTCAGGCAGGTGGCCAGCTTGCCGCTGCCGGGGCCGGGGGCGGTAACTACCACCAGGGAACGGGAGGTTTCAATATAGTCGTTCTTGCCGAAGCCCTCATCGCTGACGATCAGGGAAGTGTTGGCAGGGTAGCCGGGGATGCCGTAGTGGTGATAAACCCGGATGCCCAGCCCTTCCAGCCGGGACTGGAAAGCCAGAGCCAGAGGCTGGTCATGGAACCGGGTGAGCACTACGCTGGAAACGTAGAGCCCAAAGCTGCGAAATACGTCGATCAGACGAATTACGTCCCGGTCGTAGGTAATGCCCAGGTCGCCCCGAACCTTGTTTTTCTCAATGTCATCGGCGTTGATGGCGATGACCATTTCCACCTGCTCCTTTAATTGCAGGAGCATCCGCAGCTTGCTGTCCGGCTGAAAGCCGGGGAGCACCCGGGAAGCGTGGTTGTCATCGTAGAGCTTGCCGCCGAACTCCAGGTACAGCTTGCCGCCAAACTGGGCGATCCGCTGGCGGATGTGCTCGGACTGGGTTTGCAGGTATTTCTCGTTATCAAATGCTGCTGCCGTCATTTGCTTCGCCTCTTTCTCAAATCATACCCCGTTATTCTACTCCATCCGACAGAAAATAGCAAGAAATTTTCACGTCCGGAAGGACAGTATTATAATGTAAAATGCAGAATGCAGAATGCAAAATGAGGACGTGGATAGGAGATGCCAGTGTGAACCGGTACTCACACTGGTGTGGCAATCTCCAGGTTCTTCCAAGAACCTCCGTACAACGCATGTCATTGCGAACCAGTGCGCACACTGGTGTGGCAATCCGTTTCCCAAAGCCTTCTCCTGAGAAGAGTGGTGCTCCGCGGGTGAATCAAAATCGAAATGACTGCCAGTGGCAGTCATACCTTAATGTAGCGCAGACTGGCGTGGTAATTCGCATCCCTAAGCCATCCCTTCCGGGGAAGGTGGAATGGCGCGGCCGTGAGCGATCCCATGGACAAAATTCGTGGACGATGTCCACATCGTCCACGAGCGCAATATACTGTCAAGGCACACCGCAAAATGCGGTGTGCCTTGGTATCTTTCAAAGCAGTGCCAGAATTTCCTCTTTCGGACTTGCGCCGATGGACTTTTTCACCACCTGGCCGTTCTGGAAGACCAGTAAGGTGGGGATGCTGGCAATCCGGTAGGAAACGGCAAGCTCCACTTCCTCATCCACGTTGACCTTGCCCACCACAATGTCCTCACGCTCCTGGGCGATCTCCTCCACAATGGGACCTACCATCCGGCAGGGGCCGCACCAGGGCGCCCAGAAGTCCAGCAGCACCTTCTGCCTGGCCTTCAGCACCACTTCCTCAAAATTGTCCTTGGTAACGGTAATCACAGACATATATCGTTCCTCCTTGGTATTTTTCTGCTTTTATTATACCCCATTCGCCAAGAAGTGACCAGGGTGAAATCACGGAATACTTTGACTTTTGACGAAAAATCTGCTACCATAGGGAAAACTATCAGGAAGGTGAAAAAATGTCCCCTGTTGTGGAAATTACGTCCCTGGATGCTCCGGAGCTGGACGTGTATGCCCGGCTGACCGAGGCGCAGCTACTGAACCGATTTGAACCGGCAAAGGGAATGTTTATTGCGGAAAGCCCCAAGGTCATTCACCGGGCTCTGGACGCCGGCTGCCGGCCGGTGAGCCTGCTCATGGAGCGAAAGGACATCGACGGCTCCGCCCGGGAGATTCTGGCCCGATGCCCGGAAATTCCCGTGTACACCGCCGATGAGAGCGTCCTGTGCCAGCTGACAGGCTACCACCTGACCCGTGGGGTGCTGTGCGCCATGCGCCGCCCGGCTCTGCCCACATTGGAGGCGGTCTGCGAAAACGCCCGCCGGGTGGTGATTCTGGAAAACGTTCAGAATCCCACAAATGTGGGGGCTATTTTCCGCTCCGCCGCAGCCCTCGGCATGGACGCGGTGCTGCTGACCCCCGGATGCAGCAATCCCCTCTACCGCCGCAGCGCCCGGGTGAGCATGGGAACGGTGTTTCAGATTCCCTGGGCCTATACCGGGGATTGGCCGGAAACCGGCATGGAGCAGCTGAAAGCCCTGGGTTTCAAAACCGCCGCCCTGGCTCTCAGCGACAACTCCGTGTCCATTGACGACCCGACCCTCATGGGGGAGGAAAAGCTGGCCTTGCTTCTGGGCAGCGAAGGGGACGGCCTTACCGCCGAAACCATTGCCCACTGCGACTATACCGTGAAAATCCCCATGTTCCATGGGGTGGATTCTTTGAACGTGGCCGCTGCCAGCGCCGTTGCCTTCTGGCAGTTGAGAAAGTGAGGAAACGATTATGATGGAACTGCAAAACGGCCGCCCTGCCGACTGCGGCGGACGGCTGCCGAAAGAAGTCCGCTGCTACGATTTCCTGGACAGATTGGGAATTGCCTATCAGCGCATTGACCACGCGCCGGCGGACAATATGGAAGCCTGCGAGGAAATCGACCGGGCGCTGGATGCGGTAATCTGCAAGAATCTGCTGCTGTGCAACCGGCAGAAAACCGCCTTTTACCTGCTGATGCTCCCTGGGGACAAGCATTTCAAGACCAGCGTGCTGTCCAAGGAAATCGGCTCCTCCCGGCTGAGCTTTGCCACTGCGGAGGATATGGAGCGGCTGCTGGACATTACCCCCGGCTCCGTCAGCGTCCTGGGGCTGATGAACGATCACGATCACCAGGTGCAGCTGCTGATGGATGCCGAGGTGGTCAAAGGGGAATATTTCGGCTGCCACCCCTGCATCAACACCTCCTCTCTGCGGCTGAAAATGTCCGACCTGCTGGAGAAAATCCTGCCGGAAATGGGGTATACTCCCCGGTTTGTTACCCTGGAGGAAACATAAAAACAGGACGGGCCGCTGTGAGCACCACAGCGGCCTCAGCGCATCAAAAAAGTCCGAAAAACACGTTGCCATTGCAAACCAGTGGTTTAGTGGTGCGGGAATTCCCTCTAAGTGTCAGGACACTTCCCGGCGAAGCGCAAAGCCCCCTTGTGTAAAGGGGGCAAAAGGCTCCCCTTGCTGATCAAGGGGAGCTGTCTCGTGCGTCCCCCGCAAGCACGAGACTGAGGGGATCAGAACTCTCTTATTTTGACAATCCCTCAGTCAAAAATCAGAGATTTTTGCCAGCAGTACATTGTGGTATGACTGCCACCGGCAGTCATGGTAATTTTGATTCGCTGCGCGGAGCACCACCCTTTACACAAGCGAGCCTTTGGGTGCTTCCGCACCAGTGCTTTTGCCGAGACAAAAGCAGAAATAAATGCAGGGAACAATACAGTGATCGGCCTTCTTGACTTCCTCTGTCCTGGATGCTAAAATGAGAAAAAACAACCAAAAGAACAGGAGAATACTATGGCTCTGAAACAAATGATTCTGAATTCCGCTCTGCGGCTGTCCAGCCTGATGAGCCAGCCTCAGCTGCATCACAATCCTCAAAAGGAGGTCAATCCGGTTATGCCCGCCCTTCTGCGGGAGGCGGCGGCGCAAGGCGCAGTGCTGCTGGAAAACCGGGTGCTGCCCTTCGCCAAGGACACGAAAATTTCCCTCTTTGGCCGGGTGCAGCAGGATTATTTCTTCACCGGCTACGGCTCTGGCGGCGATGTAAACTTCCCCTACAGCGTAAATCTTTTGGAGGGTCTGCGGGGCTGCGAGGACTTGCAGCTCAATGAGAATCTGGCGGCGGTCTATGCCGACTGGATTCAGACCCATCCTCAGGCGAAGGAGACCTGGGGCACCTGGCCCCGGTTCCACCCGGAAATGCCGGTGAGTGAGACACTGGTTCGCCAGGCCCGGGAGGAATCCGATCAGGCGGTGATCGTCCTGGGTCGAGCCAGCGGCGAAGATCGGGAGAACGCCTTGGAACCCGGCAGTTTCTACCTGACCGAGGAGGAAAAGGCACTCTTGCGGACGGTCACTGCCCAGTTCCCGGATGCGGTGCTGCTATTAAACATCGGCGCCCTCATCGACCTGAGCTTTGTGAAGGACTATTCCTTCGGCGCTGTGATGATTCTCTGGCAGGGAGGCATGGAAAGCGGCAATGCCGCCGCCGACCTGCTCTGCGGCAAGGTGACCCCCTGCGGCCACCTGACGGACACCGTTGCCGATTGCTATGAGGCCTATCCCAGCGCAAGCTGCTTCGGGAATCCCAAGGCCAACGAATACCGGGAGGATATCTATGTGGGCTATCGGTGGTTTGAGACCTTCCACCGGGAGCAGGTGCGCTATCCCTTCGGCTACGGTCTGAGCTATACGAGCTTCACTGTCACCGGCACCCACACCGGCCCTCTGGGCTTCCAGGCAGAGGTCACCAATACCGGAAAGCACCCGGGCAAGGCGGTGGTCATGCTCTTCGTGGAGAAGCCCTGCGGTGTCCTCGGCAATCCCGCCCGGGAGCTGGTGGCCTTCGGCAAGACCCGGCTGTTAAGCCCCGGGCAGAGCCAGAGCCTGTCTTTTTCCGTCACGGAGTATCAGCTGTCCTCTTACGATGACAGCGGCATTACCGGCCACAAATCCTGTTATGTGCTCCAGCAGGGCGCCTACCGCTTCTACTGCGGCGAAAACGTTCGGGATACCCAGTTTATCGGGGACTACATGATCCCCGAACTTCGGGTGCTGCGCAGCCTGAGCGAAGCCTGCGCTCCGAAGAAGTCCTTCCCTATCTGGGCCAACGAGAACGGCACGCCTGTCTGCCGGGAGGCCTCTGCCCGTACTGTCGATCTGCGGCAGCGGATCCTGGATCATCTGCCCAAGGCTGTTTCCCAGACCGGAGATCAGGGAATCCAGCTTTCGGATGTGAAGGAAGGAAAGGCTAGCCTGGAAGACTTTGTGGCCCAGCTGAGTCTGACCGAACTGGAGGCCATCAGCCGTGGAGCCTACAATATGGATTCGCCTCTGGGTGCCCGGGGCAACGCCGGTGTGTTTGGCGGCGTGACCCAGTCCCTCCGGGATAAGGGTGTCAGCCCCGTGACCACCACCGACGGCCCTTCGGGCATCCGGTTGTACGATTCCTGCTCCCTGCTTCCCATGGGCACTCTCCTTGCCAGCACCTTTGACCTGGAGCTGGTGGAGGGCCTCTACCGGGCAATGGGAGCGGAAATGCGCTGGCGGGGCAGCGACGTGCTGCTGGCTCCCGGCATGAACATCCACCGGAATCCCCTGTGCGGCCGGAATTTCGAGTATTTCTCCGAGGATCCCTATCTCACCGGCCGGATTGCGGGGGCGGTGGTCAAGGGCCTCCAATCCCAGGGGGTCAGTGCCTGCGTCAAGCATTTTGCCTGCAACAATCAGGAGCTGAACCGGAACCGATGTGATTCCGTGGTTTCTGAGCGTGCCCTGCGGGAAATTTACCTCAAGGGCTTTGAGATCTGCCTGAAGCAGGCGAAGCCCCTGACCCTGATGACCAGCTACAACCGGGTCAACGGCATCTGGAGCCACTACAACTACGATCTGGTGCAGACCATCGCCCGGGAGGAATGGGGCTATGAGGGCATGGTCATGACCGACTGGTGGATGCAGTACGCGGCCAGCCCTGAGTTCCCCAAGGTCACGGGCAACGGCTACCGGGTTCGGGGCCGGGTGAATGTGCTCATGCCCGGCAGCCGGAAGTTCCAGGATCATAGCGACAAGCCGGACAAAACCCTGCTTGCTACCTACGGCAAGAAGAACGGCATCACCCTGGGAGAACTCCAGGAAAACGCGAAATATGTCCTGAACTGCGTCATGAAGCTGAAATAATCCAAACAGGCAGGTGCTTTGCACCTGCCTGTTCCGTATTTCCAAGAACCGGTTCAGAATCAGCAGGGGGCAATGTCTTCATCGCCCCCTGCAAATTTTCCGAGACAATCCAAAAGCACCCGGGCATTGCCCGGGTGCTTTGCCGATTTGAATTACAGATCGCAGTTGCCCACGGTTCTGGGGAAGGGGATGGCGTCCCGGATGTTGCCGATGCCGGTCAGGTACATGACGCACCGCTCGAAGCCCAGGCCGAAGCCTGCGTGCCGGGTGGAGCCGTACTTGCGCAAGTCCATGTAGAAGCCGTAGTCCTCTTCGCGCATACCCAACTCCTCAATCCGGGCTTTCAACAGATCATAGTTGTCCTCACGCTGGGAGCCGCCGATGATCTCGCCGATGCCGGGCACCAGGCAGTCCATGGCTGCCACGGTCTTGCCGTCGGGGTTCAGCTTCATGTAGAAGGCCTTGATTTCCTTGGGGTAGTCGGTGACAAAGACGGGCTTTTTGAAGACTACCTCGGTCAGATACCGCTCATGCTCGGTCTGCAAGTCCGTGCCCCAGTGGACAGGATACTCGAACTGATCGTTGTGCTGCTCCAGCAGAGCCACGGCTTCGGTGTAGGTAATCCGGCCGAAGTCATTGTGCAGCACGTTGTGGAGCCGATCCAGCAGACCCTTGTCCAGGAACTGGTTGCAGAAGGCCATTTCCTCCGGGGCGTGCTCCAGCACATAGGAGATGATGTACTTGATCATGTCCTCGGCCAGACGCATATTGTCGTCCAGGTCGGCAAAGGCGATTTCCGGCTCGATCATCCAGAACTCGGCGGCATGACGGGTGGTGTTGGAGTTCTCCGCCCGGAAGGTGGGGCCGAAGGTATAGACGTTCCGGAAGGCCATGGCGAAGGTCTCGGCGTTCAGCTGACCGGAAACCGTCAGGTTGGTGGGCTTGCCGAAGAAATCCTGGGCGAAGTCTACCTTGCCGTCCTCAGTTTTGGGCACATTGTTCAAATCCATGGTGGTGACCTGGAACATTTCGCCGGCACCCTCGCAGTCAGAGCCGGTAATCAGCGGGGTGTGGACATACACGAAGTCCCGGTCCTGGAAGAACCGGTGAATGGCCATGGCGGCAAGAGAGCGGATGCGGAACACCGCCTGGAAGGTGTTGGCCCGGGGCCGCAGGTGGGTGATGGTCCGCAGATACTCCATGGAGTGCTTCTTGGGCTGCAAGGGGTAGTCGCCGGTGGAGGGGCCCTCCACGGTGATGGAGGAAGCCTGAATCTCAAAGGGCTGCTTGGCATCCGGAGTCAATTCCACAGTGCCCCGGACAATCAGCGCCGCGCTGATATTGATCTTGGAAATCTCCTGGAAATTGGCCAGGGTATCATTATAAACCACCTGAACGGGGGTGAAATAGCTGCCGTCATTCAGGACGATAAAGCCAAACTGCTTACTGGGACGCTTGTTGCGGACCCAGCCGCCGACGGTAATTTCCTGACCGGCGTATTTGTCGATGTTCTTGAACAATTCACGAACGGTAATCAGTTCCATTTGGGTTCCTCTTTCCTTGAAAATATAGTTTACAAGAGGGAATTGCGCTTTTTATGAAAAATGTCAGGAGAAAAGAAAATCTTAAGTGTACAACTGTCGTTTTTTATGCTACAATAGGGCGAGATTGCGCAAAGGAGTGAACCCAAGTGGGGAAAAAGAAAAAACAAAGCGGAAAAGCCGCCCCGGCGGCGGTGAAAGCGGCACCGGACTATAAAAAGTACATTGGACTCGGCCTGATTCCATTGGCCTTTTTCGCTGTGGAAGCGTTTGGCTGGGTCTTCCTGCGGGGCAGCACCGGAACCAGGTGGCCATTGGTATTTGGCCTTCTGTGGACGGTGATTTTGTCCGCTGTGGTGCTGGGAATGCCCGCCAAGGCTGGACGGATCGTTTTCGGCCTGGTGTATGGGCTGTGCGCCATTTACGCCGTGGTGGAGACGGGCTACTATATCCTCTTCAAGGAAATGATGTGGCTGTCGGATTTCCGGTATGCCTCGGAAGGCTCGGACTATTTTTCCGTGCTGCTCAGCTATCCGATTCGCTGGTGGCTGGGAATCCTGGTGCTGATCGGTCTGGGGGTGGCGGCAGTCTGGCTCTTCCCCAGAGGAAAGTACAACTGGAAGCAGACGGTGGCGGCCATTGTTCTGTTTGCTCTGGCGGGAAGTTGTGCCTATCAACTGCCCTATGACCAGTTTGCTCAGGACAAGGATGTGAAGTTCGCCCGTTCGGACTACGGACGGATGCAGTCCCTGGAGGCGGCCTATGAGAATCTATTCAACACCCACCGGCTTTACCAGGTCTGCGGTCTGTATCAGACCCTCTGGAAGGACATTTATGCCCACAGTATTTATCCCCTGACCCCGGCCTATGTCCAGGAGCATGAGGCAGGGCGGGAGGAGATCGACGCCTATTTTGCCGCCAAGGACAAGCCCCAGGCCAACGAGATGACAGGTCTGCTGAAGGACAAAAACGTCATCATGGTGCTGATGGAGTCCATGGACGACTGGATGCTGGGGGAGTACACCCCGACCCTGAACCGGCTTATGGACGAAGGCATCGACTTCACCCGGTTCTACACTCCGGGCTACGGCGGCATCCGCACCTTCAACACGGAATTCTGCTCCAATACCGGCTCCTTCCTGAGCAGCCAGGGTGGCTACGCCTTTGACTACATCACCAATGACTACCGCCAGTCTCTGGCCTCGTTGCTGGAAGAACAGGGCTACAGCACCAAGGAGTTCCACTACAACGACCCCAATTTCTACAGCCGGGGCGTTTTCAGCCAGGCCATGGGCTACGAGGAATACGTTTACTACGAGGACTACATCAACGGCCTTTCCGAGAAGGAAATGAACCAGCTGATGATGGACGATAAGATTCTCTTTGACGACCCGGCGCTGAACGATGTGTTCTTCCGGGAGGGGAAACGGCTGAATTACATCATCACCCGCTCCGCCCATTTAAGCTATAAATATAATGAAGTGCTCAGCAACTGGGGTCTGAAGAAGTACCCGGAGTTCAGGACGCTGACGGATAACGAGGAAACCAACTGCGCCCTGCTGAAGGCCAAGCTGGTGGATGACATGTTTGCACGGATGCTGGAGGAACTGGAAGCCCACGGGGAGCTGGAAAACACCGTCATCATCGGCGTTACCGACCACTACACCTACGGCTACAAGAACGAGAAGGCACTGCTGGAGCTGTCCGGGGTGGACGAGACGCTTCTTCTGGAGCGGACACCCTGCTTCATCTGGAGCGCGGATTTGCAGGCGCGGAAGGTGGACAAGGTGCTCAACACCAGTGATCTGCTGCCCACGGTTCTGAATCTGCTGGGGGTGGAAAGCCCCTACAGCTACCTGGGAAGCGACGCTTTTGACGACCGGTACGACGGCTTTGTGCCCTTCTCCGACGGCTCCTGGATCTACGGGGATGCGGCCTGGGATGTCAAGGAAAAGAAGCTGTTCTCCGCCACCGGAAAGTCTGTTACCCTGAGCCAGGAAGCCCAGAAGGCAGTGACCGAACGGGTGCAGGAATTTGTCCGGATCAACAATCTGATTCTGGACGTGGACTACTATCAGGAATGATTCCGGAAGCCCGGGCGAATATCGTCCGGGCTCTTTTGGACAACGCAGACAAACGAAATCGCGCCGTAAGGAGTTCCTTGCGGCGCGTGCGGCTTGTCAAAAGCAAACGCTTATCTCGTATAGTCCAAAGTTGCGGTAGAATTGTTCACAAGTT
>UQXG01000053.1 GCA_900544945.1 uncultured Eubacteriales bacterium
ATCAATATTCTAATTCGCTGCGCGGAGCACCACCCTTGATCAGCAAGGGGAGCCTGCGGGCGGCCAGGGGCCGCCCGGTGCCCTCATCCGTCTCACGCTTGCGGGGGACGCACGAGCCACCTATAATTATGGTATGATTGGCCACTGGCAATCATTGCTATTTTGATTCGCTGCGCGGAACACCACCCCGGAGGGGAAGGCTTTTGATATTCTATGGAAAAACCCGCTCGTCAGGAGCGGGTTTTCTGAGCTTTCTTCAGGAAAATATCAGCCGGGAGCTGGGAGAGAATCACCGCGGCAAAGACCAGGACGCAGCCGCCAACCTCACGGGGCGCCATCCGCTCGTGAAGGAGCCACCAGCCGCCCAGAGCCGCAAAGACCGACTCCATGCTCATAATGAGAGAGGCGGTAGTCGGCTCCAGGGTTTTCTGCCCCACCACCTGGCAGGTATAGGCAACGCCCATGGACAGAATGCCCGCAAAGCACAGCGGCTTCCAGCAGGCGAAAATCACGGAGACATCAACGGTTTCCGTCAGCAGCATAAAGGGAACAGACAGCACCGAGGTCACCAGAGCTTCCAGACAGGTCAGCCGCAGACTGTCCAGGTTTCCGGCAAACCGGTCGATGCAGCGGATCTGAATGGAGAAGGCAACGGCACAGCCCATCAGGAACAGGTCGCCTTTGTTGACACCGGTGACACTGGTACAGCTGAGAAGATACAGTCCAATGATAGCCAGGACTACGCTGAAAAGAATGGTCTTTGGCAGCTTTTCCCCCTGGAAGGCACCTAAAATCGGCACCCAGACAATGTACATGGCGGTTAAAAAACCGGCCTTTCCGGCGTCGGTATAGACAAGTCCCAGCTGTTGGAGGCTGGAGGCCACAAACAGAGCCACGCCGCAGATCAGTCCGACTTTCCAAAGCTCCGGGTTTTTCCACTTGGCGAAGGATTCCCGGGGGTTGCGCTCCATCACAAAGGTGCACAAAAACAGGAAGATAACCGCCAGCGCGCACCGGATGGCCTGGAAGGTAAAGGGGCCGATGGTGTCCATGCCCACGCTTTGGGCGATAAAGCCAAAGCCCCAGATAATGGTCGTCAGCAGCAGAAGAATGCTGCCTTGCAGTTTCTTTCTCATCATTCTTTCATCACCGGGGGATAGTTTATCATAATTTGGAAAAGAAAGCAAGCGGCGTTGCATTGATACCCGAAAAGTGGTATAATACAGTCAATTACCAAAACCAATCAGGAGGCGGATTTATGGAAGAAGCCAAGAAAATTCCGGAGCGCGGGGAACTGCCGGAGGAAACCAAGTGGGCACTGGAGGATCTGTACCCAACACAGGAGGCCTGGCTCAAGGAACTGGATACTCTGAAGGAGGACGAGAAGGTTCTGACCTCCTTTGCCGGACGGCTGGGCGCGGGCGGAGAAAATCTGTATGGTTATCTTCATGCCATGGAAGAGATGAACGTGAAGGCTGACCGGCTGGGTAACTACTGTATGCGCAGGCTGGATGAGGATACCCGAAATCCCCAGAGCCTTTCCTTGCAGGGAAAATTCATGAGCACGGTGGTGGCGCTGAACGCCGCGTGCAGCTTTGATACCCCGGAGATTATGGCCATTTCCGATGAGACGCTGGAAGGCTTCTACCGGGACTTTCCCAAGCTGGAGCGGTATCGCCGGTATCTGACCAATCTGCGCCGGAGAAAGCCTCACACCCTGTCTGCCCAGGAGGAAAAGCTGCTGGCTGCCGCCGGGGAAATGGCCCAGCTGCCGGATACTGCCTACAGCGCTTTGGCGGATGCCGACTTGAAATTTGCGGATGCAGTAGACAGCCAGGGAAACCGTCATCCCCTGTCCCAGGGCACATTTGTGCTTCTGGAAGAAAGCACCGACCGGGTATTGCGGAAAAGTGCCTACGAAAATCTCTACGATGGATTTACGGGCGTGCGCAACACCGCCGCCGCCGTGCTGAACGGTCAGAACCAGCAACTGAAATTCTTCAGCCAGGCCAGAAACTATGGCTCTGCCCTGGAAGCTTCCCTGGACGGAAGCAATGTGCCGGTGTCCGTCTACGAAAACCTCATTGAAGCCGTTCACAAGAAGCTGCCCACCATGTACCGCTATGTCCGGCTGCGCAAGAAGCTGCTGGGGGTGGACAAGCTCCATTTCTATGACATTTACACGCCTCTGATGCCCGCCGCCAACCGGCACATTCCCTTTGAGGAAGCCAAGCAGACGGTTTTCGATGCTTTGGCGCCCTTGGGAGAGGACTACCGCCGGATTCTGAAAGAGGGCTTTGACAATCGTTGGATTGACGTGTATCAGAACCAGGGCAAGCGCAGCGGCGCTTATTCGGCGGGCACGGATGTGCACCCCTTTGTGCTGCTCAACTATACCGGTACTCTGGATAGTCAGTTCACCCTGGCTCACGAAATGGGTCACGCCCTTCATTCCTATCTTTCCAATAAGCATCAGAATCCCATTGACGCGGACTATGTGATTTTTGTCGCCGAGGTGGCTTCCACCTGCAACGAGGCACTTCTCATGGAGTATTTGCTGGGCAAGACCACCGACAAGGCCGAGCGGGCCTATCTCATCAACCACTTCCTGGATCAGTTCAAGGGAACCATCTACCGGCAGACCATGTTCGCCGAATTTGAGCGAAACATCGGCAAGTGGTCGGAAGAGGGGAAGACCCTGACGGCTGACCTGCTGTGCGCCGAGTACAAGCGCCTGACCGAGCTGTACTATGGCCCGGATATGGAGGTGGATGACCGGATTGCGATGGAGTGGGCCAGAATTCCCCATTTCTACTACAATTACTACGTCTTCCAGTACGCCACCGGGTATGCTGCTGCCATTGCCCTGTCCCGACGGATTCTGGGAGAAGGGGAGAGCGCCGTGAAGGATTATCTGGGCTTCCTGTCCGGCGGCTGCTCCAAGGATCCCATTTCCCTGCTGAAGGGAGCCGGGGTAGATATGACCAGCCCCGCGCCTGTGGAGCAGGCTCTGGAGCTTTTTGACCGGCTGCTGGACGAAATGGAAGAACTGACGGAGGCTACCAATGGCTGAACTGTTTCTTCCCACGCTGCACACCTTCGCCATGAATAACCCCTTCACCGGCTCCTGCGGTCTGTTCCGGTTCCGGGTGGTGCCTAACGTGGTGATGGCAACGCCCAAGGAGGTGGACTTTGCCGCCAGTTCCATCCACGCCGAGTACTGGCACGGACTGTACTGCTACGAAAAAAGCCAGATGGAGGGGGAGGAAACCTTTCCCATGTCCGACGAAGGACGACAGGAAATGCTGCAATGGCTGGAAAGTCATATATAATTGCATAAAAAGCACTTGCAATTTATGGGGAAACTTGTGTATAATAGCACCATACAGACAGATTTGGAAGTGGTGCTATGGATTATGCCCTGCTGCAAGAATATGCCATGCAGCCCCGGGCTCAGGAGGAAACGGTTTCCTATCTAGCGGAAAAGCTTTCTCATTTTGTAAAATGGATGGATCCGGTGCTCATCTGCCTGCCTGACCAGGAGCCGGGAGGGCTGAGCCACCTGATGGAGCAGGCGGTACTGCTGTGCGAGGGCGTACCGGTGACCTGGGGGCGGGATCATCGATGGATGAGCCTGCTGCGTTTGGCTTTTTCCAGTCGGGCCAGTGCCATTGTGAGCACACCGCTGATTGCCCTGGGACTTTCAAAGCTGCAAAACTATTATTCCATTCCGCTTTTTATCCGGGATGTGGTCACTGCCGGATACCCCTGCGAGGAGTGGATGATCGAGGGACTTTGCCGGGGCTTTGACTGCAACCCCAGAGGTTGTATGAGTGTTGGTACCACCGGGATTGTAGTCGGCTTCTCCTGCGGAAAGCGCCACGGGGTTCACATCCGGCAGGATGTGTATCAGGTGGAAATTGTGGATGGGAAGGGAGAGCCGGTGCCCCAGGGAGAAATGGGGGAGATTGTGCTGTCTGCGAAGGGGCGTCCCCAGACCCGCTACGCCATGGGCGAAAACGCCCGGCTTACCACCGGACGGTGTCAGTGCGGGGAGGATGCGCCGCTGCTGATGAACATTGTCCCCGGTCGGACGGAGGCGGATGGCGACCTGCGGAAGCTGGGCGCCACCCTGCAATCCTGGAACAGTGTCCTGGATTGCAGAATTGAGCGGAGCCCTCATGGCCTGGAAATGGAGCTGATTACCTTGCCGGGAGGCCGGCTTCCTAAGCTGCCCTCGGCGGCCAAGCAGGTGATCCGCCCTCTGAATCCGGAGGTGGATGCTCCGTTTTCCTATGACCCCACCCAAAAAATCCGGAAAAATCCAGAAACAGCCATTGACTTTTGAGGGGAATGTGCTAAAATATCTGCGATATGCAAAGACATTGGGGAAGCAAAGCGGTTTTGCGTGCTTGCAAGAGAGAGGGAGTTGGTGGAAGCCCTCAGCACGGTCTCCGCAGGCCACTTCCTTTGTTGCCCGGGATGACCGGGACGGGCTGCTCCCGTTACAGAGCGTCTAAGATTGCCCCGTGTGGGTAAATTAGGGTGGTACCGCGATGTTTACGTCGCCCCTATGGTTTTAGGGGCGGCGTTTTTGTTGCGGAAACACCGGATTTTCTTTGGAGGTCGTTACTATGAATCCCAAGCCTTACGGCGTAAACGAACTGCGTGAAATGTTCCTGTCCTTCTTCGAGAGCAAGGGACATCTGCGTCTGCCCAGCTTCTCCCTGATTCCCCAGAATGACGCGTCTCTGCTGCTGATCAACTCCGGCATGGCGCCCATGAAGCCTTACTTCACCGGCGAGGTGGAGCCTCCCCGTCACCGGGTGTGCACCTGCCAGAAGTGCATCCGTACCGGCGATATCGAGAACATCGGCAAGACCGCCCGTCACGGCACCTACTTTGAAATGCTGGGCAATTTCTCCTTCGGCGATTACTTCAAGCGGGAGGCCATTCACTGGAGCTGGGAGTTTCTGACCAAAGTGGTGGGTCTGGACGAAAACCGGCTGTATCCTTCCATTTACGAGAATGACGACGAGGCCTTCGACATCTGGAACAAGGAGGTTGGCGTTCCCGCTGACCGGATCTTCCGGTTCGGCAAGGAGGACAACTTCTGGGAGCACGGCTCCGGCCCCTGCGGCCCCTGCTCTGAAATCTACTATGACCGGGGCGAGAAGTATGGCTGCGGCAAGCCCGACTGTACCGTAGGCTGCGACTGCGACCGGTACATGGAGGTCTGGAACAACGTTTTCTCCCAGTTCAACAACGACGGCCATGGCAACTACACCGAGCTTGCCCATAAGAACATCGATACCGGCATGGGTCTGGAGCGTCTGGCGGTGGTCTGCCAGGACGTGGACAGCCTGTTCGATGTGGATACCGTCATGAACATCACCAACAAGGTCACGGAGCTTACCGGCGCCACCTACGGCCAGAGCGTGAAGATGGACGTGTCTCTGCGGGTCATCACCGATCACATCCGGGCATCCACCTTCATGATCGCCGACGGCGTGCTGCCCAGCAACGAGGGCAGAGGCTATGTGCTGCGCCGTCTTCTGCGCCGGGCTGCTCGTCACGGCAAGCTCCTGGGCGTGAACACCCCCTTCCTGTATCAGGTGGTGGAGACGGTCATCCATGAAAATGAAAATCACTATACCTATCTGCGGGAGCGGGCGGAATACATCACCCGGATCGTCAAGATCGAGGAGGAGAACTTCTGCCGTACCATCGACGGCGGCATGAGCATCTTCACCCAGAAGCTGGCAGAGCACAAGCAGAAGGGGGAGACCCAGTTCTCCGGTGCCGACGCCTTCCTGCTGGCGGACACCTACGGCTTCCCCATCGACCTGACCATTGAAATGGTGGCAGACGAAGACATGACCCTGGACATGGATGAGTTCTACCGGCTCCGGGAGGAGCAGAAGGTTCGTGCCCGGGAGGCCCGGAAGGCGCTGGGCGACCTGGCCTGGGCAGGCATTGACCTGGGTCTGGACAACACCCCCACCACCTTCGTCGGCTACACCGAGAATAACTGCTCTGCCAAGGTGCTGGCGGTTTGTGTCGGCGACGAGGTTTCCGGCACCATTGCCGGCGGCGAGGAGGGCATCATCGTCCTGGACAAGACCCCCTTCTATGCGGAAATGGGCGGCCAGATCGCCGATACCGGCGTGATTCTGGTGGGTCACAGCCGGTTCCAGGTTACCGATGTCCAGAAGGACAAGGGCGGCAAGTACCTGCATCACGGCAAGATGGTCAGCGGCTCCATCAAGGTGGAAGATGAGGTTCTGGCCTCCATTGACGTGGAGCGGCGCAAGGCCATTATGCGGGCTCACACCGCCACTCACCTGCTTCAGAAGGCGCTGCAGACCGTTCTGGGCGACCATGTCCATCAGGCTGGTTCCTATGTGGAGCCCGACCATCTGCGCTTCGACTTTACCCATTACTCCGCTCTGACTCCTGAGGAGCTGGCCAAGGTCAACACCCTGGTGCAGAATGCCATTCTGGAGGGCTACTCCGTTGACGTTCAGGAAATGTCCATTGAGGAGGCCAAAGCCTCCGGCGCCACCGCCCTGTTCAGCGAGAAGTACGGCGATGTCGTCCGGGTAGTCAACATGGGCGGCTACTCCGTGGAACTGTGCGGCGGCACCCATCTGGACAACACCGCCAAGGTAGGCCCCTTCGAGCTGGAAAGCGAATGCAGCGTAGCCTCCGGCGTGCGCCGGATTGAGGCCATCACCGGCAAGGCCTGCCTGGAGCGGATGGAGAAGTCCCAGAAGATGCTCTTCGAGGCGGCTGCCCGACTGAAGACCAAGCCTGCGGAGCTGACCAGCCGAATCCAGACCTATATGGACGAGGTGAAGGATCTGAAGCGTGCCATCGAGCAGTACAAGTCCAAGGAGGCTGCCGGAGACGTGGAGCGGTTCCTGTTCGGCTCCCGGAATGTGCGGGGCTTCAAGGTGCTCACCGCCATGGTTCCCAAGGCGGATGCCAACCGTCTGCGCCAGATGGGCGATCTGCTCCGGGAGAAGGAGCCGAATGTGGTTGCCGTACTGGCTTCTGTCAAGGATGACAAGCCCGCGTTCCTGGCCGTCTGCGGCAAGGATGCTGTGGCTGCGGGTCTGAAGGCCGGAGAATTGGTCAAGCAGGTCTGCTGCTGCTGCGGCGGCAGCGGCGGCGGCAAGCCGGATTCCGCCATGGGCGGCGGCAAGGACGTGACCAAGGTTGACAATGCGCTGGCCCTGGTGGACGATTACGTCGATTCCAAGATTCAGTAAACACGCAAGGGGCGCAGTGGAAGCTGCGTCCCTTTTTATACTATTTCCTGATTAAAATCTTAATTTTAATCAGGAAGGCATCGCCTGACGGCGCTGCCAGTTTTGTGATTTATAAGGAAAGAAATCACAAAACAAGTCTCATATGAACTCCATGCCCTTCAGGCAATTAAAATCTTTTTTAAAGATTTTAATTGGAGTTCAGTATTAACTCTGAAAGGCAGGTGATTTTCGGAATGCGCGCGGTTGTTTTTTTTACTGCCGGATTTGCCTCCGGCCTGGGCCTGACGCTCTATTCGGACAGCCGGGCATTTCGGATCATCGGCCTGGCGGTTCTTCTGGGTCTGTGCTTTGCCTTGCGAAGCAGAGGAACGAGAATGCAGGGAATTTTGATCCCGCTGGCAGGTTTTGTCGTAGGGGTACTTTGGCTGGCAGGGTACCAGGCGCATTATCTTTCCACGGTTGCGCCGTTGGACGGAACGGTCACCCATTGCGCCATCCGGGCGGAGGACTACAGCCGGGAAACGGCCTATGGACTGGCTTTGCACGGCGCTCTAAAATTTAACGGAAAAACCTATCGGGTGGCCGCGTATCTGGATGGAACGGACGGATTTTCTCCCGGAGATACCATCGAGGGGGATTTTCGACTGAGTCTGACCACAGACGAGGGAGAGAACCCGTCCTCCTACTATCCGGGCAAGGGCATTTTTCTGCGAGCCTATCAGAAGGGGGAAATCATCCGGCGGGCAGGGGAGCGCAGTCTGTCGAATCTTCCTGCCCGGCTCCGACATGGAATCGGTCGGATGTTGGACAGATTTCTATCCGGAGACTGTGCCGCCTTTGCCAGAGCGCTGCTTCTGGGCGACACCTCCAAGCTTAGCTATGCCTTGGATACCCGGCTGAAGGTCACGGGTATCCGCCATGTGGCCGCGGTCTCCGGACTGCATATTTCCATTTTCTTCGCCATTGTCTGCACCATGACCTTCCGGAAGCGGTACCTGACCGCCGTGTTTGGGCTGCCACTGCTTCTTCTCTTTGCGGCGGTGGCTGGGTTTACGCCCTCTGTGAACCGAGCCTGTATTATGTGCGGCCTGATGGTGCTGGCTCAGCTGTTTTCCCGGGAGTACGACGGGCCGACGGCGCTGGCCTTTTCCGCGCTGGTGCTGCTGGTTCAGAATCCCTATGTAATCAGCTCGGTGAGTTTTCAGCTGTCGGTGGCCAGTGTGGCCGGAATTTTCGCTGCCGCGCCCGGCATTCAGGGCTATTTTGCCCGGTTTCTTCCCAAGGGAAAGAGCCGGAAAAGCCGTTTTCTCCAGGCAGTTGCCTCCGGGGTTTCCGTGTCTTTAAGCTCTCAGGTGTTCACGCTGCCCCTGTGCGCTTACTACTTTGGAGCGGTGAGTTTGGTTGGAATCCTCACGAATCTTCTGGTTTTGTGGGTAATCGGGCCGATTTTCTGGGGGCTGATTGTTCTTTGCTTGTGCGGCGGCTTCTCTTCATGGCTGGCGGGCATTGTCGGGCTCGTTGTGTCCGTTCCCATCCGGTATGTGCTGCTGGTGGTGCGGCTTCTGGCCGCCTGCCCTCTGGCGGCGGTGTATACGAAAAGTCCCTATATCGTGGCCTGGCTGGTGCTGGTATATGTGCTGCTGGGTCTGTTCCTGCTTGCGGGGAAACGCCGCCCGGGGCTGTATGCCTGCTGCTGCGCCCTGGGGCTTTGCGCCGCCCTGATTGCCGCCTGGTGGGAGCCGGTGACCTCGGACATGTCCTTTACCATGCTGGATGTGGGTCAAGGCCAGTGCCTGCTCCTGCGCTCCGGAAGTCAGGTGTATGTGGTAGACTGCGGGGGCGATTCGGACACGAAAACCGCGGATATTGCCGCAGAAACCCTTCTTTCCCGGGGCTTTTCTCATGTGGACGGGCTGATTCTCACCCACCCGGATCGGGATCACGCCGGGGCGGCGGAGAATTTCCTATCCCGGATTCGGACGGAGGTTGTGATTTTGCCGAATACCGCCGTGAATCTGGACATTCCGGCCCGCACCCGGACGGTTTATGCGGCTTCGGAACTGTGTTTTGCGGGCGAAAAGGGGACTGTGCGGATTTTTCCGCCGGTTTATGCGGCCACCGACAACGAAATGAGCTTATGCGTCTTGTTTGACACGGAAAAATGTGATATACTCATCACCGGTGACCGGAACGGCTTCGGGGAGCGTTCTCTGCTGAGAAACGCGGAGATTCCGGAGGCGGACATTTTGGTAGCCGGGCATCACGGCGCCAAAAGCTCCACCTGTCAGGAGCTTCTGGAGGCGGTGAAGCCGGAAATCGTCTGCATCAGCGCAGGGGAGGGGAATCCCTATGGTCATCCTGCCCCGGAGCTTTTGAATCGGCTGACGGATTTCGGATGTACCGTCTACCGCACCGATCAAAACGGAACCATTACCATCAGGAGGTAACCACCATGGCAAAAGCACAGCCCTCAGACAGCGGCTTGCAGGAACTGAAAACGGAGCTGAAGCAGAAAAAACTGGGGCGGCTGTACTTTTTTCACGGGGAGGAAACCTTCCTGCTGAACCATTATCTGACCCAAATGCGCAAGTTGGCGCTGGATCCGCTGACGGAATCCTTTAACTATCACCGGCTGAACCAGGAGACCTTTGACATGCAAAGCTTTGCCGACAGTGTGGAAAATCTGCCCATGATGGCCGAGCACACCCTGGTGCAGGTGGACGATGTGGATCCTTTCAAACTGCCGGAAAGCGACCGGAACAAGCTGGCAGAGATTTTCAGCGACGTGCCGGACTATTGCACGGTGGTATTTACCTACCTCACCATTTCCTGGAAGCCGGACAAGCGGCTGAAAAAGCTTTGGGATGCCCTCAGCAAGCATGGCAGCATCGTGGAGTTCCGGAAGCAGGATCAGCGGGATCTGGTGGCCTGGGTCACCCGGCATTTTGCCGCCGAGGGCAAGCGGATTTCCTCCGATTTGTGTGGATATCTCATCGATATTACCGGCGGTACCATGACCGCTCTCAGCGGAGAAATCGAGAAAATCTGCGCCTATTCCGGCGTGCAGGAAATCAAGAAAAGTGACATTGACGCAGTCACCGAGCCGGTGCTGGATGCGGTGGTGTTTCAGATGACTGACCTGCTCAGCAGCGGCCGGTATGACCAGGCCTTCCAGAAGCTTCAGGAACTGCTGAAAATGCAGCAGGAGCCGGTTGCCATTTTGGGCGCGGTGGGAGGACACTTCCGCCGGCTCAGCGCGGCGAGAACCCTGCTGGATAACGGAAAAACCGCCTATGACCTGCAAAAGCTCTGCGGCATTCCGGATTATCCCGCCCGGAAGACCATGGAGGCGGCCAGACGGGTTTCCCCGCATTTTTGCCGGGAAGCGGCAAATCTGGTGCTGGAGACGGATTACCGGATGAAGACCTCCTTCGATGAATCGGAACGGCTGCTGGAAATGCTGATTTTGCAGCTTGCCCAGGAGGCACGGAATGCTTAAAATTCGAGAGGCCATTGTGGTGGAGGGGCGCTATGACAAAAATACCCTTGCTCAGATCGTGGATGCGCCCATACTGGAGACCAAGGGCTTTGGCCTGTTCAAAGACCCAAAGCAGCTGGAATTATTGCGCAGTGTGGCGAAAAAGCGGGGACTGATTGTTCTGACGGACTCCGATGGGGCGGGCTTTGTCATCCGCAATCACATCAAAAGCGCCATCCCGGCAAAGTATCTGAAGCACGCCTATATTCCCGATGTCGCCGGAAAGGAAAAGCGCAAAGCCGCTCCGGGCAAGGAGGGCAAGCTGGGCGTGGAGGGCATGAGCCCGGAGGTGCTGCTGGCCGCCCTGAAAAACGCCGGGGCTACCATCGAAGGGGAAAGCACGGCTCGGGGAAATGACCAAATCACCAAGCAGGATTTTGTGGAATTTGGCCTTTCCGGCGGGCCCAATGCCAGCGAAAGGCGGAAAAGACTGCAAAACAGGCTGCATCTGCCAGAGCATATGAGTGCCAACGCTCTGCTGCAAGCCTTAAATCTGCTGCTGAGTCGGGAAGAACTGGCGGAAATTGTCCGGGAATGGGACAACGAAAACGGAGAGACACATGGTTGATATTCAGGTAACAAATCTTACGAAATTCTTCGTCATTGGCGAGAATTTGCTGGAAAACCTCAGCTTTGAGATTCAGGAAGGGGAGTGTGTGGCCATCCTGGGCCGAAATGGCTGCGGAAAGACCACCCTGTTCAATATCCTCACCGGCCAGTTGGACTACGATTCCGGGGAGGTTTATGTAAACCCGAACAAGAAGCTGGGCCTCATTTCTCAGATTCCTAAGTTTCCGGAGGGATTTACCGTGGAGGATGTGCTTCGTTCGGCCTTTACGGAGCTTCTGCGCTTGCGCCGCCGGATGGAGGCGTTGGAAGGGGAGATGGCAGCCGGGGCCAGTGACGCCCAGCTGCGGGAGTATGACAGCCTTACAAACCGGTTCCAGACCGGCGGCGGCTACGACATGGATGTGGAGGTGGACAAGATCTGCAACGGTCTTGGCATTTCTTCCGAACAAAGAGGCCAGGAATTTGCCAGTCTTTCCGGCGGGGAAAAGACCCGGGTGAACCTTGCCCGGCTGCTGCTGGAAAAGACGGACATTCTGCTGCTGGATGAGCCCACCAACCACCTGGATTTGCGGAGCGTGGAATGGCTGGAGCAGTACATCAACGCCTTCAAAGGAACGGTACTGACCATTTCCCACGATCGGTATTTTATCGATCAGGTGGCTGATCGGGTCATTGAGATTGCCGACGGCCATGCGGAGTTCTATTCCGGCAACTATTCGTTCTATATGGACGAAAAGCAGGCTCGGTTCGATTTGCAGATGAAGCAGTACGAGCAGGAGCAGGCCAAGCTGAAGCAGCTGGGCTATACCTTGGAGAGGATGAAGGGCTGGGGCATCAACAACCGGACCCTTTACCGCCGTGCCATGTCCATCCAGCACCGGATGGAGCGAATTCACCGGACGGAAAAACCCAAAAAGGAGCGCACCATGAAGGCCTCCTTCGGAGAAAAGGATTTTTCCGGAGACATTGTTTTCAAAATGAAGGGCGTTTCCAAGTCCTTCGGCGACCGGGTGTTGTTTTCGGACATTAACCTGAGCGTAGAGGGTGGGGAGCGAATCGCCCTCCTTGGCGACAACGGCACGGGAAAAACCACCTTTATCAAGTGCCTTTTGGGCGAGGAGGACTGTCAGGGCAAGATTCAGTTCGGCCCTACGGTGAAATTTGGGTATCTTCCCCAGATCGTCCATTTTGACCATCCGGAGCGAAGCCTTTACGACACCATGCTCTACGAAAAGAACTGCACGCCTCAGACCGCCAGAGATCGGCTGGGTGCGTTCCTGTTCCAGGGGGAGGATGTGTTCAAGCAGGTGGGGAACCTGTCCGGTGGTGAGCAGTCCCGGCTGCGGCTGTGTATGCTCATGGACGAGAAAATCAACCTGCTGATTCTGGACGAGCCTACCAACCACCTGGACATTGCCTCCCGGGAATGGGTGGAGGCGGCCATCGAGGAATTCGAGGGGGTGCTGCTGTTCGTATCCCACGACCGGTACTTCATTGAGAAATTCGCCGAGCGGATCTGGATGCTGGAGGACGGCACTATCCGGGATTTCCCCTGCGGCTATCAGAAGTACCGCTCCATTTTGGAGCACGAGGCGGCGGCCAAGCCTGCGCCCACGGTGGAGGTCAAGCCTAAAAAGGAAAAGCCAAAGGGCGGTACCAAGGAGTCGGAAAAGCTGGTGCGCCGCTTGGAGCGGGAGATTGAAAAGCAGGAGGCGGCCATAGCTGAGCTGGATGCCAGAATCGAGGCAGCTGCCGCGGACTACCAGGAGCTGACCCGACTTTTGGGGGAGAAGGAAACCGCGGAAAACGAGCTGATGGCGCTGATGGAGCAGTGGGAAGCTGCCCAGACGGATTGAGCCCGCTCATTTCCAAATGATACTGAACTCCAATTAAAATCTTTAAAAAAGATTTTAATTGCCTGAAGGGCA
>UQXG01000054.1 GCA_900544945.1 uncultured Eubacteriales bacterium
TTGTTCTCAGACAAGGTTTGAAAAGCGGAGGAATACTGTATGTATTTCCCGTTTTTCAAACCGCAGTCTGGGAGCAAAAGATCCGCTATCCAGCCGCCGACGATTTATTCAGAGTTTCCGTAGGTTTGGGGGTTACTGGATATCCAAATCCGCTGTGACCTGGTAATAGTCGCAGGCGTGAGCGGTGTAGTTTTTCACATTTTCCTTGGAAATCATGTTCATTTGCAGGAAGGAGCAGAACACATAGGCGTTGTCGTCCAGAATCATCTGCTGAAGCTTTACGGCCATTTCGCCCCGCTTGGCGGTGTCAAACTCCTTGGACAGTTCCTCAATCAATGCGGTAACTTCCGGATTGTCATAGGCACCAAAGTTGTAGCTCATGCCGGGGACACAGGAGGTGGTGAAGAAATACTGGGGATCGCCGGAGGGAGCGGTGACCAGGGCAGAGGCGTAAATGTCCCAGCTGGTCATATCTGCCAGAAATTCCCGGCGGTTGGCAGTGCAGTTGATGTCCACGTCAATGCCGATGGTCTTGAGAGAGGCCTGGGCGGATTCGGCAAGCAGCGGAAGTTCCTGACGGGAAGGGTAAGTCAACCAGCGGACAGTAAGCTTTACTCCGTCCTTTTCCCGGATGCCGTCACCGTCACTGTCCACCCAGCCGGCGTTTTCCAGCAGTGCCTTGGCCCGCTCCGGGTCAAAGCCCTCGGTAGTAACCTTCTCACCGCCGAAGGTGGAGAAGCCGTCCGGGAACGCACCGTTGCCAACTACCCCGTGGCCGTCCAGCAATGCGGACACAAAGCCCTCCTTGTCAATACCCATGGCGATGGCCTTGCGGACGGCTGCATCCTGAATCATGGGGCTGGTCATATTCATGGAGGCGAAGAAGGCTCGGGAGGTCTGAATGGCGGAGAACTGATAGCCGCCGTTTTCAAAATTGGGGTAAGCCTCGTAGGCCATGCCGTAGGCAGCATCGATATCCCCGGCCTGGAGGGCAGCGGAGAGAGTGTCGCCGTTAGAAAGGGTGCGGATGGTCAGCTCGTCAATTTTAGGTGTGCCGTTCCAATAATCGGTATTCGGCACCAGGGACAGATGATCGTCCGTAACCAGTTCCTTCACAACATAAGGGCCGGTGCCGGTCACAACGCCGTTTTCAAAATCTGAGGCATCCACATCGATAATGCAACCATAGGGGTCGCCCAGGTAATTCATCAGGGCTGGATTCGGCTCACTGGTGGTAATGGTGAGTGTCTGGCCTTCGGCCTGAATATCCGTGATTTTGGTATCGCCGGGAGCCCGGTCGTGATTTTCCAGCAGATGTTCCAGGCACTGCTTCACCGCCTGAGCATCCATGGCTCGACCGGAGGAGAATTTGACCCCATCCCGGAGGGTGACAGTCCAGGTGCAATCCCCATCGTTTGTCCAGTCTGTTGCCAGCCAAGGCTCCAACTCCATGGAATCCGTGTAGTGCACCAGGGTTTCACCGATGCCGTAGCGGATGCAGGCCCAGCCGTTGTAGGTCCGGTGGGGATCAACGGTTTCCTCCCAGTTTTCGGAATTGAAGGTGGTATCGCCGATGACCATGGTTTTCTTGGCCGCAGGGGCAGCAGCCTGTGCCGTATTTCCCAGTTCTGCCGTGGTGTTGCCGCAGCCCGCCAGAAGAAGCAGGAAAAGGCAGACGCTCAGAATCAGAGCAATCGCTTTTTTCATAAGAATCCCTTCTTTCTTTTATTATAGCACACTGTCAATCAGGCGCTTTGTATAATGATCTTGGGGGGCGCGGATGACTTCATCCGGTGTCCCTTCCTCTACGATATTTCCGTGGTACATCACCAGCACCCGGTCGGCGAATTGCTGCACCAGGGAAATGTCATGGCAGATAAAAAGGATGGAGAGGTTCCGACTCTGTTGACTGCGCAGCGCATTCAGCAGCTCGATGATTTCCTTCTGGACGGTTACGTCCAGAGCGGAGGTGGCCTCGTCGCAGATCAGCAGCTTCGGTTCGATGGCCAGTGCCCGGGCAATGGCTGCCCGCTGGCACTGCCCTCCGCTGACCTGGTGGGGATAACGGCTGGCGAATTCCGGGGAAAGGCCGCATTTTTTCAGCAGCTCCCCTACCCTTTCCCGGGTTTCCTTCCGGGAAACACCGGCGTTGCGCAGGCTCTCCCCGATGCCATCCCCCAGGGTGCGGCGAGGGTCAAAGGAGTCAGCCGGAGTCTGAAAAACCATCTGCATGGTTTTGTAAACCTGGCGCAGCTGCCTGCCCCGCAGATGGGTGATTTCCCGGCCATCCAGGAAAACGCTGCCGGAGGTGGCATCCAGAAGCCTGGCAATCAGGTTCACTGCCGTGGTCTTTCCGCTGCCGCTTTCGCCGATGACGGCCAGGCATTCCCCGGGAAACAATTCAAAGTCAATGCCATTGACGGCGGCAAAATCCGCCTGCCCCTGCCGGGAGAAGGTTTTTCTCAGGTTTTCCACCCGTAAAATCGGTTCCATCCCATCACCTCCGTAGCCGGGGCACCGCGGCAAGCAAAGCCTTAGTATAGTCAGCACGGGGCTGGGACAGCACCTGCCGGGTGCTTCCGCACTCCACGCACCGGCCGTTTTCCAGCACCAAAACCCTGTCCGTCATGGCGCCGATGACGCCCAGATTGTGGGTGACAAGAACAATGGCCGTGCCGAAGGTTTCGCGAACCATCAGCATTTCCTCCACCACCTGCTTCTGAATGGTTACATCCAGGGCAGAGGTAGGCTCATCCGCAAACAGAACACTTGGATTTAGCAGCATGGCAGCCGCAATGCCAACACGCTGCTGCATACCGCCTGAGAGTTCAAAGGGATAGCTGGCCAGAATCCGCTTTCCATCGGCAAAGCCCAGTTTGCCAAGCAGCTCCAAGGCCTGGGCTTCAAAATCCTTCCTGGAAATTTTCTCATGCTCTTTCATTGTTTCAAACAGCTGGGATCCCACGGTACGGATGGGACAGAAGGAGCTGCCTGCATTCTGAAAAATATAGCCCAGCTCCGAGCCGCATAGGGTACGCATTTCTCTGGGCGGCAGCCGGTTCAGCAGTCTGCCCCGATAGCAAATTTCCCCTCCGGTAATTGAGCCTTCGCTTCCCAGCAATCCCATAGCCGCCTTGATGAGGGTGGATTTACCGCTGCCGCTTTCGCCTACGATTCCCAGAATTTCCCCGGAATGAAGGGAAAAGCTCACATCCCGGATAACCGGCTGTCCCAGATAGGAAATGTCCACATGATTGTATTGCAATAGTGCTTCCATGGTTACCTCCGGCTTTTGGGATCCGCATAGTCCCGGATGGTGTCCCCCAGGAGATTGAAAATCATCACGGACAGGAAGATCGCAATTCCCGGACTGAAGGGAATCCAGGGAGAAATGGTCATCAGGCTCCGGGTGTCGCTCATCATACTGCCCCATTCAGGAATGGGAGGCTTGGCCCCCAGCCCCAAGAAGCTCAGAGCCGCCAGCTCCATCATCATGGTGCCAATGTCCAACACGGAAGTGACCAGGATCGGCCCCAGAATATTGGGCAGGATATGTTTGAGGATGATTTTCCCGGTGCCGCTGCCGGAAAGCCGCACTGCCTTCATCCACTGGGTTTCCTTTTGGGAAAGCGTCTGGCTTCGGGCAATTCTTGCGTACTTGGGCCAGGAAATGGCCGCCAGAGCAATCATGGCGTTTTGCAGGCCGCCGCCCAGAGTTCCTGCCACCGCCAAGGCAAACACCAGCCCGGGAAACGCCAGAAACACATCCGATACGCGCATGAGCACCGTGTCCGTCATGCCGCCAACCCAGCCGCAGAGAACCCCCACGGCGGTGCCCAGAATGGCGGTCACCGTCACCAGCAGCAGCGTCGAAAAAATACTTGCCCGGCTGCCCGCGATGACCCGGGACAGCATATCCCGGCCGTACCGGTCGGTTCCCAAAAGATGCTCTGCGCTGGGGGCCTGCTTGGCAATGGTCAAATCCTGCAAATAGGGGTCATAGGGTGTCAAATGCTCCGAAAAGAAGGAGCAGAGGATCAGAGCAGCCGCAAGTACGCCGAAAATAAGCAAGCGGGCTCTTACACCGTTATTTCTTGACTTCATCCTTCCTGCACCCCCAATCGAATTCTGGGGTCAAGGACGTGATACAGAATATCCGTAATCAGATTGACCAGCACATATATGATGGCCATCCAGACCACATAGGCCTGAATCATAGGATAATCCCGCATGGTGATGGCATCCACCGCCAGCTTTCCCACCCCGTCCCACATGAAAATGCTCTCAATGATGGCAGTGCCGCCCAGGAGGCTGCCGATAGACAGTGCCAAAAGGGTGATAATGGTCAGCATGGAGGACTTGAGAACGCTTTTCCATAGGGTCACGCTTTCCCGAACGCCTCTGGCCTTGGCTCCCAGCACATAGTCCTTGTTCAGTTCCTCCAGCACCGTAGCCCGCACCTGCCGCATGTACTTGGCAGACATGGCGATGGCCAGGGTCAGGGTGGGCAGAATGGCGCTTTGCACGGTTGTGCCGTTGGAAATCACCGGCAGCAGCTTCCATTTGATAGAGAACAACTGCATGAGAAGCAGGGCAACAAAAAAATTTGGCAGACTATTTCCCAGAAAGCTGAAAAACCGCAGGAAATAGTCCACAAACCGGTCATGCTTCACCGCCGCCCAGATGCCCAAAGGAATGGAGATGACCACTGTTGCGATAATCGACAACACCGTCAGCAGCAAGGTCGCCGGGAGCTTACTGACAAAGGTATCGAATACATTTTTTCCGGAGACGTAGCTGATGCCCATGTTCCCTGTCAGAAGGCCCTTCAGCCAGGTTCCATACTGGGTCAGAAAGGGCTGATCCAGACCCAGCTCCGCCCGCTTGGCATCGATAACCTCCTGGGCAACCGCTCCTTTGTCCCCATACAGCTCAATGATCGCATCACTGCCGGCGGCACGCATCATAGCAAAGGACAGAAAGGTAATGCCCAGCAGAACGGGAATCAACTGGACAATCCGCTTTCCGATATATTTTTTCAAGCTAACAGCTCCTTCACTGCCGCCTTCCGACCCTCGATCAGGAACATGGGCGTGGAGGCATTGTTGATCCGCTCTTCCCTTGTCCAGACCTGCCGCCAGATTTCCTCATCGGCGCTGGCCTGGATTCCCAGATTTCGAAGAACGGACAAATCCCAACCGGGACGACACACCATGGAAAGAGGGGTTTTTCTGGCAATTGCCTCCATGGCATCCACATCCGTTCCGGCAGTCTCGTCCCGGACATCGGAAGCAGACAGAATCTGCCGATCCTCGCTGTGAGCCTGCTTTGCTTCCTCGTCCCACAGATAGCGGTACCAGTTGGCATCGAAATTCAGCAGCAGTCCTCCGGGAGCCAGCACCCGGGTCCAATGGCTGTAGGCCTTCGCCGGGTTAGGCAGGTTCCAGGTCACATTCCGGGTGACCACCACATCAAAGCTGTGATCCGCAAAGGATAGCTCCTCCGCGTTCATCTGCCGGAACCGGATTTTGTCTGCCAAGGCTCCGGCGTTCCGCCGGGCCTCCGCCAGCATGGAGGCCGTATAATCCACCGCCGTCACCTGGTAGCCCATGCCCGCCAGCACGATGGCGAAAAAGCCCGGGCCGGTGCCCACATCCAGAACGCGCAGGCTCTCCGGGGCTCTGCCCGGGAACCGGGCGGCGATTTTTCGGGAAATGGTATAGCCCCAGACCCGCTTCTGGTCTGTGGCCAGCTCCTCCTGATTGACACCGGAATAACCGGAGGCCCGGTTCGTCCAGTAGTGGATATTCTCTTCCTCGTAGGATGCAAACTGTCTCATATATGACGCTCCTGATGAAAAAAGGCCGCGCTTTCTCCCAAAAGTGCAGCCTTTCCAATGTAATTTGAAGAATTCTGGGAGTTTGCGTATGTTCTTTGCCCTCAGGATACCATATTTCGGCGGCTCCCGGAAGCCCCCCGGGGGGTTGTTTTTTCCGCGAAAAGCGAAATTATTTTCTTGCGCAGATACCGAACATGGGAGCGTGGTACAGATCCAGCTCCCCCAGAATCCGACGGCCCACCACCTTATCCACCCGGCAGTCGGTGAAGCCCGCCGCCTTCAGTACCGCCGCGTCCCATTCCGGTCTTGCCTGGCCCACATCCATGGCCAGCGTGATGTCGTCATTTTCCTGCCGGAGGGCATCGGTCATTCCCACATGGCCGTAGGGGCTGTCCGGAGCCACGGAGCAGTTCTGATTGCTTTCACTGCGGACGTTTTCCGCATAATCCGCATCGAAATTCAGGAGCACGCCCCCCTTTTTCAGCACCCGGAACCACTCCCGGTAGGCCTTCTCCGGCTCCGGCAGCGTCCAGGTCAGATTCCGGCTGAGCACCATGTCAAAGGTTTCATCCTCATAGCTGAGAGCCTGGGCATCCATTTCCCGGAAAGGAATGGAAAGGCCCTCCTGGGCCGCCTGGGCCCGGGCTTCCGCCAGCATGGCGGGAGTCAGGTCAATTCCCTCCACCTGCTGGCCCTGCCGGGCAAGCAGAATGGCAAAAAAGCCGGTGCCGGTACCCACATCCAGAATCCGCAGCTGCCTTCCGGCAGGAAGGTGCTCTTCAATCTCCCGAAGCCACCGGTTTCCCATCTCGTTATCCAACTCATTTTTCCGCACCGCTCCAAAATCATGAGAGCGTTTTGTCCAGTAGTTTTTCACCCGTTGTTCGATTTCCAAATGCTTCACCCTTCTTCGGCTGTTTGCCACTAGTATAGCAAATTTCGGCTTCTCACGGAAGCCCCCCGGGGGGATATGGAAACCGGGCATCCGCAAAAACGGATGCCCGGTATTCGCACAATATCAGGTTCTTTTCCAGGTGCTATGGGAGAAGAGCACCAGAATGGGGAAAATTTCCAACCGGCCTGCCAGCATGTCCAGAATCAGCACCAGCTTGGACAGGGCACTGTAGCCGCCAAAATTGCAGGTGGGACCCACCGCCTCCAGACCCGGCCCGATGTTATTGAAGCAGGCCAGCACCGCGCTGAAATTGGTTCCGATGGAGTAGCCGTCCAGGGAAATCACCAAAAAGCTCAGAAACAGGATAATCACATAGGCGGACAGGTAGGCGTTGGCATTGTCCAGCACCTTCTCCTCCACCACCTGATCATTGATCCGGATGGCCTGCACCCGGCGATGGTGAAGCACCTGGTGGATGTTCCGTTTCAGACCCTTGAACAGGAGCAGCGCCCGGGCGCATTTCAAGCCGCCGCCGGTGGAACCGGCACAGGCGCCGATGACCATAAGCAGCAGCAGAATGCTCTGGGAAAAGGCCGGCCACCGGCCGAAATCCGTAGTGGCAAAGCCGGTGGTGGTCATGATGGAGGACACCTGGAAGGCCGCGTGGCGGAAGGTCTCCCCCAGGGTGGGATAAAAGCCCCGTAGATTCCAGGCAATCAGGAGCGTAGCCCCCACCAGAATTCCCAGATACATCCGCAGCTCCTCGTCCTTGAACACACTGCGGAAATTGCCGATGAGCAGCAGATAATAGCAGCTGAAATTGATGCCGAACAGCGCCATGAACACCGTGGTCACGTTCTGTAGGTAGGGCGAATAGCCGGCAATCGAGTCGTTTTTGATGCCGAAGCCGCCGGTGCCGGCGGTGCCGAAGGCGGTGCACACCGCCTCAAGCAGAGGCATTTTCCCAAACAGCAGAAAAATCACATTCAGGATTGTCAGGCAGATATACAGCAAATAGAGGATGGCCGCAGTTTTGCGCATTTTAGGCACCAGCTTACCCACATTGGGGCCGGGGCTTTCCGCCCGCAGCAGGTGCATGGTAAAGCCCTGTCCCTTTCCACCGCTCTGGGTAAAGGCGAGCAGAAACACCAGCACCCCCATGCCACCCAGCCAGTGGGAGAAGCTGCGCCAGTAGAGAATGCCTTTGGATAAGGGCTCCACCGCCGGCAAAACCGAAGCGCCGGTGGTGGTAAAGCCGGAGACGATCTCAAAAAGAGCGTCCATATAAGAAGGGATTTCCCGGGAAAAATAGAAGGGCAGACAGCTGAGCAGGCTCAGCACAATCCAGCTGGCACCGGCGCACACCAAACCCTCCTTGGCATAGAAGGCACTGGCCGCACCCCGGCAGGTGAGCATCAAGAGCCCAATGACCAGGGCGAAGACCCCCAGGGTCAGAAGAAAGGCATACACCGCCGCCGTCTCCCCGCAATACACGCTGATGGCCAGAGCTGGCAGCATGAATACGCCGGTGATTATCAGAATCTGGGCGATAAACCGCCCCATCATTTTGTAATTCATGGTGCTCCTTATCGAAACTCAGGCAAAGATATCATTAAGCTGGCGCAGGGTACCCTGGCCGCTGGTCACCACCACAATGGTATCCCCCACGTCAAAGGAAGCGTCGCCGCCGGGGATTTCGGTCTTGGGGCCGTGGGTGATGCTCACCACCAGCACATTGTCCTTCAGACGGATATCCTTCAGAAGGGTGTTGCAGTGGAGGGTCGTATCATCCACCAGGAATTCCACCGCCTCCACCTGACCGTGGGCAATCCGGTGGACGGATACCGCCGCGCCGGTCTGATTCTGCATAGCCCGGACATACCGGACGATGTTATTGCAGCACAGCTCCTTGGGGCAGACCACGCTGCCCAGAGCCAGTGCGTCAATGATGGTATGGTTTTCCATCCGTCCCAGCTTGGTGATCACCTGGGGAACTCCCTGGCTCTGGCCGTACAGGGACATAATCATGTTCAGCTCGTCCATGCCCGTCAGGCTAACCAGGGCATCGGTTTTGGCCAGGCCCTCACTGTCAAGAACCGCGTGATCCGTGCCGTCGCCCAGAATCACCGTAACCTCCGGCAGCAGTGCGGACAGCTCCCGGCATCGGGCCTCGTTCTTTTCCATGAGCTTGACGGAAATGCCGTGGCGATTGAGCATATCCGCCAGGTAGTAGCTGACCCGGCCGCCGCCGCAGAGCATAACATTGCGCACCCGCCGGGTAATGATCCCCAAGCTGCGCAGCATATTGGTCAGATTATGGGGCGAGGCGGTGACGAAGATCCGATCCCCCTCCCGGAGGATGAAATTACCCTTCGGGGCGATGGCAGTTCCGCTGCGCAATACCGCGCAGACCAGCACCCGGCAGTTGACAATGCTGTTCATGTCGCTCAGAGCCACATTACACAGCTTGCTGGTCTTGTCAATGCGCAGCTCCACAATCTCCATCCGACCCTTGGCGAAGGTATCCCGCTTCAAAAAGCCCGGGTACTGCAAAAGGTACGCAATCTCCTGTGCGGCCTGCTTCTCCGGATTGATGGTCATGGACAGACCGAACACATCCTTCATGGTGTAAATCTGCTCGGAGTACTCCGGATCCCGGATTCTGGCAATGGTGTGCAGGTTGGGATTCAGATAGTGGGCGGTGGTGCAGCACAGCAGGTTAATTTCGTCTGCATCGGTGGCGGCAATCAGAAGATCCGCCTCCTTCACGCCAGCCTGAAGCAGGATGTGCATGGACACACAGTTGCCGGAAATCGCCATCACATCATACTGCTCCAGGGATTCCTCCAGAACATGGGTGTTCTTGTCGATCAGGGTCACATCGTGGCCCTCGGTAGACAGCAGCCGTGTCAGCGTGGAGCCTACCTTGCCGTTACCGGCAATAATAATGTTCATAAGCCCCTCCAAATCGGAGAAAATTTACAAATTTTGTTCATTGTACCATCAAAACCGGAGAAAAGCAATAGGGTTTTCTTTTCTAACAGGAAGTCGCCCGGACGCACTAGGCATCCGGGCGACTATTCATTTACCATCAGGCCCGCTTATTCAGCAGAGCCTCAATTTTCTTGATGGGATCGCAGATGGAGGAAACGCTCATCTCATGGTTGATGGCGGCGACGAAATAGGCAGTGTACTTGGAGCAGTCCACATCAAAGTACCACTCTCTTTCCAGCAGCTCCGGCTTCCGGTAAGTCAGATTGGTACCCAGCACCGCTGTTAGGGTTCCGGCCTTCACGGCCTCATCGAATTTCTCCACGCCGCTGGTAAACAGAGGGAAGGTAGCATTGGCGATGATGTGCTTGGCACCCCGCTTCTTCAGCTCTCCCGCTACCTCCAGCATACTCTCGCCGGAGGCGATGATATCGTCGGCAATGAAGACGGTCTTCCCTTCCACGCTCTCGCCCAGATACTCATGGGCCACGATGGGATTCCGGCCGTTGACCACCCGGGTGTAGTCACGACGCTTGTAGAACATGCCCAGGTTGCAGCCCAGAACGCTGGAGAAGTACATATTTCGATTGATAGCGCCCTCATCAGGGCTGACCACCATGAAGCAGTCCTTGTCGAAGCTCAACTCCGGCATTTTCCGAAGCAGGGTCTTGAGCACCTGGTAGGTAGGCATCACATTGTCGAAGCTCATCAGGGGCACCGCGTTCATAAGCCGGGGATCGTGGGCATCAAAGGTGATGATGTTCTGCACGCCCATGCTTTGCAGCTCCTGCAGAGCCACGGCGCAGTCCAGGCTCTCCCGAGCCACCCGACGGTGCTGACGGCCGCCGTAGAGGCTGGGCATGATCACCGTCATCCGGTGAGCCCGACCAGCCACCGCCTGAATCAGACGCTTCAGATTTGCGAAATGATCGTCGGGAGACATGTGATTCTCCACGCCAAACAGATTATAGGTAACGCTGTAATTGCCCGGATCCACCACGATAAAAATATCGTCACCCCGGACGGACTCCTTCACCAGACCCTTCGCGTCACCGCTCTGGAAACGGGGACAGGCACTTTCAATGATAAACGTGTCCTTCTCAATGCCGACCTCCTTGGCCCATCTGCGAAGATGAACATCAATGAGGTTCGTCAGCTCCTCAGCACCCGGGCAGGCGATCAGCCCAAGGTGTGCCACCTGGGTATCGGGGTTAAAAAAGTCGGACGGCGTAATCATGTTATTTGACATGGTGTTATCTCTCCTCCATCATTCTGCGCCAATTCACAATATCAAGTTGTATTGCCGTGTGGCCAAACCACAGTTCCATTATAGCATAGTCTTTCCGGAACCGCTACAGGTATTTTACAAAATTCGACGATTCTTGCGCTTTGCCCATAGGGACAACGTTTTTCCTCTGTATACTGGTAATTTTGCCAGGAGCGCCGCATCCCATTCCCGAAGGCAGACCGGCTCTTCCCTGCCGCATTTCCGAAGATATCCCACAGAATTGGAAAAAAGCAGCTTTCTCATTGACTTTCTCGCAATACCGGATATAATAGAACCATATATAAATCCGGGAGGCTTCGACATATGAACCATCTGGTATTTCAAAGTGATTTCGGTCTGGTGGACGGTGCCGTCAGTGCCATGTACGGCGTTGCCTATACGGTGGAGCCCCAGCTGAACATTCACGACCTGACCCATGACATCACCCCCTACAATATCTGGGAAGCCAGTTACCGTCTGATCCAGACCATCCGCTACTGGCCCCAGGGCACGATTTTCGTCTCCGTGGTGGATCCGGGCGTTGGCTCCGACCGAAAAAGCGTCGTGGTCAAAACTGCCAGCGGTCACTATGTGGTCACGCCGGACAACGGAACCCTGACCCACATTATCCGCTTTGACGGCATTGAAGCTGTCCGGGAGATTGACGAGCATGTCAACCGTCTGCCCCGCTCCGGCGAGAGCTACACCTTCCACGGCCGGGATGTTTTCGCCTACACCGGCGCCCGGCTTGCCGCCGGTATCATTGACTTTGAAGGGGTCGGGCCGGAGATGAAGCCGGAGGATCTGGTGCGGCTTCCCATCATCGAGCCCCGGCTGGAGGGCAGCGCTGTCTGCGGCACCATCGATGTGCTGGACGTTCGTTTCGGAAGCCTGTGGACAAACATTCCCCGAACTCTCTTCTTGCAGACCGGCGTTCACTACGGAGATCGGGTGAGCATCACCATCGAAAACGATACCCGCTGCGTCTACCGGAACATTATTCTCTTCGCCAAGAGCTTTGCGGACGTGTACATGGGCGAGGCTCTGGCTTATGTGAACAGCCTGGACTGTATGGCGGTAGCCATCAATCAGGGCAGCTTCGCCCGAGCCTACAATATCGGAACCGGCAATTCTTGGCGAATCCGCATTGCCCCCTTCCAGGGGTTCTAAGAGCGCTGTTTTGGCATTTTTGCCTGAATAGAAATTCCTAATGGAGGTAGAAACCATGAAGAAATTCTCTGTAAAAACCATCGTTGCCATCGGCATCGGCGCAGCTCTGTTCTTCGTTTTAGGCCGCTTCGTTGCCATCCCCAGCCCCGTGGCAAATACCACCGTGTCCGTTCAGTACGGCCTGCTGGCCTTCCTCGCTATGGTCTACGGCCCCGTAGCCGGTGCTCTGGTGGGCCTGATCGGCCACGCCCTCATCGACTTCAGCGCAGGCTGGGGCGTATGGTGGAGCTGGGTCATCGCTTCCGGTGTCTTCGGTCTGCTGATGGGTCTGTCCGCTAAGCTTCTGAAGATGGACGAGGCCGAAATGGGCAAGAAGGGGCTGATTAAGTTCAATGTGGCTCAGCTGGTATGTCATCTGATCTGCTGGCTGGCTGTGGCGCCCGTTCTGGACGTGTACTTAATGGGTGAGCCTTGGGATAAGCTGATTGCCCAGGGTCTGACCGCCGCCATCGCCAACGCTGTCACCACCGCAATCGTGGGAAGCCTTCTGTGCGTTGCTTACGCCGCTACCAAGACCAAGGCCGGAAGCCTGACCAAGGAATAATCACAATTTGCGTCAAAGGCAGGCAGAATTGCCTGCCTTTCAAACTGTCAGGAAAGGACAAGGTCCTTTCCTGACAGCAAGGTTGCAGTCTGCTGCGCGCACTCCTTGTCCGCCCAGAGCGGCCAACTCGCACACTGGCAGCCTGAGCGGTATTTTCTGCCAGGTACACGCCCCGGCAGAAAATGATTGATACTATTTCCTGATTAAAATCTTAATTTTAATCAGGAAGGCATCGCCTGAA
>UQXG01000055.1 GCA_900544945.1 uncultured Eubacteriales bacterium
GCGCTGATTCTGTTTACACTTCTTCGGAATCCGTCACTAGGGGACGAGTCAGATAGGTCACATTGGCATTGATGTAGGGATAGGTCCTGTGGAAAGCCTTGAGAATCCGGTCACAGATCCTCTGGGTATCCTCATAGCTGGTTCTGGGCAGCAGAATGGCGAACTGGCTCACCGTGCACTGGCAGAAAGCATCGCCCCGGCGAAGATTCAATCGTACCTGCTGGGACAGCTGCCCCATGATTCGATCCACGGAGCTTCTGGGGAAGGCCTTCTCCGCGCCGGAGGTCAAGTTCATCAGCACCACATGGGCAGCCTCACCGCTGCGGGCCATGGTACGGCTGGTGGCAAAGCACAGAATCCGGAAGTAATCGTAATCGCACTGAAGGGCGCCGGGCTGGGCATCGGACTCGGACAGATTGTTCATCACGTCATCCATGCTCAGCAGCCGATCCTCGGGGGAGTACACCGCCGCCCGATAGACGGCTCTGGTCTCCTCGGAGGGGGTAATGCCGAAATCGTCAAACAGGCGCTTATTCAGGGTCTCGAAGACCTCCGACGCACCCTTCCGGTCGCCGCTGCCCGCCAGCAGCTGCATGAGAATCTGGCAGAAGACTTCGCTGTAGGGCTCCAGGCTGATGGCCCGGCGGCAGACCTCCATCGCTTCCTTCGTCCGGCCCTGCTCGGAAAGCAGATCCACCGCCTCCCGGGCGGAGGACAGATACAGGTTATGCAGATAAGTGCTGATGGGAATCACCCAGACCTCGGCAGACTGCCGGGGCAGGAAATCTCCCTTATAGATCGCCAGAGCCTCCAGCAGATTGCTCAGCCGCTGCTGAGGATTCTCGGCCTTCTGACGGCAAAGCCGCTCGAAGACCTCCGCGTCCACCTCTTCCACGGGCACACCCCACTGATAGCCGCCCCGGCGACGCTGGATCATGCTCCGGCCGATCTCCGGGCTGAACTGCTCCAGCAAAGCCCGGGTGCGGTGCATGGTGATCCGCAAAGCGTTCTCCGGATTGACCGAGTTGGGCTCCTCGCCCCACAGCAGGTCAATCAGCTTCTTCTGAGATACCGTATATTCCCGCTGGCTGATCAGATACGCCAGCAAAATCCAGGCTTTTTTGGAGCGGGTATCCGTATCCAATAGTTCCTGCCCATTCATCCGCAGGGCAAATCCGCCCAGCATTTGAACCTTTAATTCACCCACGCTGCCCACTCCTTCTAATTTGTACGCTTTTCAGCCAACTGCGAAAATGTCACGAAATGTTCGGAAGTTACCTGTATTTGGGTATACAAGCACCCCCCCCCGAAAAAATTGTTGCCATACCATTTTTCCGGTCTTTTCATTATATCACATTTTGGTTATATTGCAAGAGAGGAATTCTGTTTTGGGTGACAAAAAAACGTGGTTTTTGGAACGAAAGTGTGGACAATGGTATTTCAAAGTTGCACATTCCGGCCCTGCTGCCGTGCCAGGGCGCTGGCCGTAATTTGTACAAAATCCCGGGCATACTGGGGAACGAACTCATCCTTCCGATAGCAGGCGTAGAAATGCCGGTAATTTTCGTAATCCGCCAGAGGGTAGAAGCTGCCCTTGCGCTGGTTGCAGTAGCCATCAATGTAGATGCCGGGCAGGAGCATACAGGCTCCGGCCTCCAGCGCCACCCGGCGGCCTACCTCCAGAGAGTCGGTCTCCAGCAGGATGTCGGGGCTTAGGCCGTACTTGCGGAAGAGCTTGTCCTGGGTGATCCGGGAGGAGTGGCTCTTGGTCAGGGAGATGAACGCTTCCCGGCGGAAGGTCTCCACCGTCAGGGCCGTGCCCGCCGGATATTGCCGGGCCACCGCCGTATCCCGGCCCGCCAGGATTCCGATGGTCTCCTTCTCAATCAGCTCATAGGCAAGGCTGGGGCTGGTGGACTCCAGGGCGGCGAAGGCCAGGTCGATATCGCCGCAGCGCAGCAGCTCCTCCAGATTGGCAGAGCCGCTTTCCGTCAGCTGAAGATTCACGTTGGGGTACTGCTGCCGAAACACAGGAATGACCAGGGGCATGACCTGCATGGCTCTCGTGACGCTGATGCCCAGGCGAAGCCGTCCCGCGTGCTCCTGACGGATCTCCCGAAGCTGGCTGTCCAGCTCTGCGTTGGCCGCCAGAATCCGCTCCGCCGCGTGCAGATACTTCTCCCCGGCGTAGGTCAGGCGCATGGGGCTGGTGCTCCGGTCAAAGATGGGAAGGCCGGTCTCCTGCTCCAGCTGCCGGAGCATCTGACTCAGGGAGGGCTGGCTGACGAAGAGCTTTTTCGCCGCAGCCGTGATGCTCCCGCATTCGGCAATGGTTTTCACATACTGGGCCTGCTTGAGATTCATAACTTTCGCCCCCGAATTTGTCAAATTTCCACAAGAATTATCATATGCGGTTTATTATTAGTATAATATTTTTCTTATGAAAGTCAAGAAAAATTCATAATTATAAGTGAAACCTTATGCGCAAATAAAAATATATATATTTGCAATAATAATCCTTATGTTGTAGACTGTCGTCAGAAAAAGGGTTCGACAGGAACCCATTAGAAAGTATGGAGGAAGCACAATGGAAATTCTGAAATCCGCGGCAGCCGGAACTCTGGAATCCAGCGACTGCATGGTCACCGTTGAGCCCGGCGAGGGCATCCGCTTAGACCTGACCAGCAGCGTCATGAACCAGTACGGCCGCCAGATCAAGGCAGCGGTTCTGGAAACCCTGGATCGGCTGGACGTGAAGAACGCAAACGTCACCGTCGTGGACAAGGGCGCGCTGGAATGCACGCTGAAGGCCCGGGTGGAATGCGCCGTGTTCCGCAGCTGCGACGCTTCCAGCGCCAACATTCCCTGGGGAGGTGTCATCCAGTGATCAGAAGACCCAAGCCCGAACGGTTCCGCCTGCGCAGAACCATGATGTTCATGAATGCCCAGAAGCCGGGCCTCATCAAGGACGCTTACATCTACGGCTGCGACAGCATTATGCTGGATCTGGAGGACGCGGTAGCCGAGAATCAGAAGGATGCCGCCCGGTTCTCCCTGTATCACGCCCTGACCACCATTGACTACGGCAAGACCGAGGTCATCGTCCGCATCAACGGCCTGGACACCCCCCACTGGCAGGAGGACATCCGGGTGTGCGTGGCCGGCGGTGCCGACGGCATCCGGATCGCCAAGTGCGAAAGCGCCCAGGATGTACACACCGTAGAGGCTGCCGTGGAGGCCGCCGAAAAGGAATTCGGCGTAGAGGTTGGCCGGACTCTGCTGATGGCCGCTCTGGAAAGCCCCAAGGGCATCCTGAACGCCTACGAAATCTGCTCCGCCTCCGACCGGATGTTCGGCGTGGCCATCTCCGGCGGCGACTTCCGCAAGTGTATGCAGACCAGCTTCCAGCCCAGCGGCGTGGACATGCTGGCCGCCCGGGGTCAGATGCTGCTGGCCGCCCGTGCCGCGGGCATTCAGTGCTTCGACACCGTGTTCACCGACCTGGACGACGAGGAAGGCTTCCGGGCAGAGGTTCTGCAGAACAAGGCCATGGGCTTTGACGGCAAGAGCCTGATTAACCCCAAGCAGATTCGTCTGGTTCATGAGGTATTCGCTCCCACCGAGAAGGAAGTCCGGCAGGCCGAGGCCGTTGTCCGTGCCTTCGTGGAGCAGTCCGCCGCCGGTGTGGGTGTGTTCACCGTGAACGGCAAAATGATCGACGTGGCCTTCATCCCCGGTGCCCAGCGGACACTGCGGCTGGCAAAGGCCTGCGGAATGTATGAGGGGGATCTGGTATGATTAACGCGGTAGGCAGAGATATTCCCGAGGAGCTGCTGGTAAACGGCAAAGAGGTTTACCAGGGCAAGTACTACATGGACGGCAAGTATCTGCAAAAGGCCGCCCCCAGAACCCGTCGCTATGAAAAGCCCCAGGAGACCAAGATCGTGGAGTCCATCGCCGCCGCCCTGAAGGCCTGCGGCGCCAAGGACGGCATGACCTTCTCCTTCCATCATCACCTGCGCAACGGCGACTACGTTGCCAACATGGTCATGAAGGCCGCCATTGAGGAGCTGGGTCTGAAGGATCTGACCATTGCCGCCACCTCTCTGGGCGACGCCCACGACCCCATTGCCGACTACATCGAGCAGGGCAAGGTCGTCGGCATCCAGACCTCCGGCATCCGCGGCCGGATCGGCGACGTGGTTTCCCACGGCGCGCTGAAGACCCCCGCCATCATCCGCTCTCACGGCGGCCGTCCCCGTGCCATTGAGGCCGGTGAAGTCCACATCGACATCGCCTTCGTTGCGGCTCCCACCTCCGACTGCGTGGGCAACTGCCGGGGCATCGGCGGCAAGTCCAACTGCGGCTCTCTGGGCTACGCCATGACCGACGCCAAGTACGCCGATCATGTGGTGGTGGTCACCGACTGTCTGGTGGATTTCCCCAACTATCCCGCCTCCGTGGAGGCCATTGACGTGGATGCCGTGGTGGTCGTTGACTCCATCGGCAACCCCAAGAAGATCGCCTCCGCCGCCGCCCGCATCAGCCAGAACCCCCGGGATCTGATGATGGCCGAGAACGTGGCCAAGGTCATCGCCTCCACTCCCTATTTCAAGGAGGGCTTCTCCTTCCAGACCGGCGTGGGCGGCCCCTCTCTGGCAGCCAACCTGTTCCTGGAGAAGTACATGGACGAGCGGGGCATCAAGATGGGCTGGGCCATCGGCGGCATCTGCGGCCCCATGGTGGAGCTGCTGAAGAAGGGCAAGGTCGGTAAGGTCATCGATGTTCAGGACTTCGATCTGGACGCGGTGAACTCCATCAACCAGACCCCCGGCCACTTTGAAATGTCCGCTTCCCAGTATGCCAACCCCGCCAACAAGGGCGCTTTCGTCAACAAGCTGGACTTCGTGGTGCTGGCCGCTCTGGAAATCGACACCGGCTTCAACGTCAACGTGCTCACCGGCTCTGACGGCGTGCTCCGGGGCGCTCCCGGCGGACATCCCGACACCGCCGCAGGTTCCAAGGTCTGCATCATTGTCACTCCTCTGACCCGTGGCCGGATGGCTACCGTCTGCGAGAAGGTCGTCACCGTCACCACCCCCGGCGACTGCGTGGACGTGCTGGTCACCGATTACGGCATTGCCGTGAACCCCCTGCGGCCTGACCTCATTGAGTGCCTGGACAAGGCCGGTATCCCCCATGTGTCCATCGAGAGCCTGAAGGAAAAGGCCTACTCCCTGGTGGGTCGTCCCGACGATCTTCAGTGGGAGGACAAGGTGGTAGCCGTGCTGGAAGCCCGTGACGGCACCATCCTGGACGTGGTTCGCAAGATCAAGCCCCTGGAGCTGTAACCATTTCATCCTGAACCGGGGAGGAAACCCGGAGGAGATAGGGAAGAGCAGTCGGTTTTGTACTATTTTAATGTAGTATTCAATTTTTGTCACCCCGGCTGCCCTTCCCAAACAAAATTTGCAAAGAAAGAGGTATCCCCACAATGAGCAACACCGTAGTTGGCATTCTCGGTCTACTCACCATCATTGCGGTGGTCGTGACTCTGTTCAAGAGCAAGACCCAGCCCGCAATCGCCTTCATCGTCTACCCCTTCATCCTTGGCCTGATTCTGGTGGCCGGCGGCAGAATTGACTTCTCCAACCTGACCGCCATGATCAAGGCAGGCTTCAACTCCACCGCTCCCACCGCTGCCCTGTTCGTATTCTCCGTTCTGTACTTCGGCATCATGACCGATGCCGGTATGTTCGATGTGATCATCGGCAAGCTGATGAAGCTCATCGGCAACAACGTCATCGGCGTGTGCGTCATGACCTGCATCATCGCCCTGATCGGCCATCTGGACGGCGGCGGCGCTTCCACCTTCTGCATTGTGGTTCCCGCCATGCTGCCCATCTACAAGAAGATGAACATGCGGTCCACCAGCCTGCTGCGGATTGCCGTGCTGGCTATGGGCGTGCTGAACCTGATGCCCTGGGCTGGCCCCACCATGCGTGCCGCCACCGTGCTGGGCATTGAGGCCGGCTCCCTGTGGTCCACCATCATCCCCATCCAGATTTTCGGTATTGTTCTGGCTCTGGCCCATTCCGTTCTCACCGGCTTCCAGGAGAAGAAGCGGGGCGCCGGCCTGCCCGCCGGTGCTACCCTGGATCTGGCCGAGAGCAAGAGCTCCGAGGAGCAGGAGCTGGCTCGTCCCAAGCTGTTCTGGTTCAACCTGCTGCTGACCATCGCCGTCATCGCTCTGCTGATCTGGGATGAGTTCCCCAGCTATGTGCCCTTCATGCTGGGCGTTTCCGTGGCTCTGTTCGTCAACTACGGCGCTACCGCCAAGATGCACAAGAAGATCATCAACCTGCACGCCGGCCCCGCGCTCATGATGTGCTCCACCCTGATGGGCGCCGCCGTTCTGATGGGCGTTCTGACCACCTCCTTCGTTCTGAAGGACGGCAAGATGGTCGCCGCCAGCGCCAAGGTCATGGAAGTTGACCTGCCCAGCGTCGTCCGCTGCCTTGCCGGCATCATCGAGGCCGGTCTGCCCACCGCTGTCGGTCAGCATCTGCCTCTCGTCATCGGCGTCCTGTCCGTGCCTCTGGCTCTGGCCTTCGACACCGACTCCTACTTCTTCGGTATGCTGCCCGTGATCATCGCCATCGGTCAGAGCTTCGGCGTGGATGCTCTGCCCATCGCCGTGGCTATGGTCGTCTGCCGCAACTGCGCCACCTTCATCAGCCCCATGGTTCCCGCAACGCTGCTGGGCACCGGTCTGGCGGATGTGGACATCAAGGATCACATCAAGGCCAGCTTCGGCTATGTGTGGGTGTTCTCCATCGCGTGCATGATCTTCGCTGTTATCATGGGAATCATGCCCCTGTAAATCTGCTGCCACTCCTCCTTACTTTTACCCCGGTGCTCAAAGCCCATGAGCACCGGGGGTTTTCTACTCCGGGGCCGTAATCGATGGTCTTGCCGGGAAGAACGTATAACGCGTATCATTACGAGAAGCTAAGGAGGGCTTGAAAAATGTGAAAAAATATGGTATTCTATGTCCGGATTTCAATTTTGGAGGGTGATAGATACGAATAACAAGCGAAACCCATTTGCCTTATTTCTGGAATTTGCCCGGTTCGGCTGCTTTACCTTCGGCGGCGGCTGGAGCATCATTGCCCAGATGCAGCAATATTACGGCGACCGGCGCAAGGAGATTACCTCCCAGGAGCTGATGGATCTGACCAGCGTGGCCAAAAGCCTGCCCGGCACCATGATCGCCAACGTGGCCATGCTCTACGGCTATCGGGCCGGAGGCCTGGCCGGAGGCTTTGCGGCGGTGTTCGGCATGATTCTGCCGCCTATGGTGGTCATCGTCATCATCAGCTATTGCTACGCCGCCTTCCGGAGCAATCCCTGGGTCAGCGCAGCCATGTCCGGAATGCAGGCTGCGGTGGTGCCCATTATCTTCTCCGCCGCCATCAACCTGGTTCACGGCAGTATGCCCTATCCCCCCTGCGTGGTGCTGATGGCGCTGTCCGTTGCCGCCTATCTGTTTACAAGCATCAATCCCATACTGCTCGTCATTGTCGGCGTCTTCGCCGGACTGGCTCTGGGCAGCTATTACGAGAAAAGGGGGCTGAACCATGATATTGCTTAAGCTTTTCTGGAGCTTTATGCTCATCGGCTTCGGCAGCTTCGGCGGCCTGAGCATGATTCCCCAGATCTCCAACGAGGTGCTCTCCCACGGTTGGATGACCGCCGACCAGGTCACGGATATCGTGGCCATCGCCGAAATGACCCCCGGCCCTCTGGGTCTGAACTGCGCCTCCTTCGCCGGAATGCAGGCGGCAGGCATTCCCGGCGCCATTGCCGCCAACTTTGGCGTGCTCACGCCCAGCATTACCCTGTGCGCCGTTGCCGCCATCTTTTTCCACCGGTTTCACGAAAGCAAGATTATGCAGCACATTCTGCTGGGCGTCCGGCCCATCTGCCTGGGAATGGTAGCCGGTGTGGTGATTTCCCTGAGCCTCAGCAATTACTGGTCGGGCACAAGCCTGGAATGGACCAGCATCGCTCTGGGAGCGGTGGATCTGGTGCTGCTGATGAAGTTCAAGGTTGGGATTCCCCAGATTCTGGTTTTCAGCGCGGCGGCGGGGCTGGTGCTCTTCGGTGTGCTGGGGCTTCCCCTGTGAAAGGCGGACATTTATGACGGAAAAAGAAATGATTGACCTGGCCCTTGCCGAGGGCGTCAGTGCGGCAGAAATGACCGACACCAAGGACATCGTATTCGACCCTATGTTCCGACCCTTCTGCGCGGAGAATCTGTGCGGTCAGTATGGGGTCAACTACTGCTGCCCTCCGGACTGCGGCACCCCGGAGGAAATGAAGCAGCGGATTCTGGCTCACAAACGGGCGCTGGTGCTGCAAACCATCTGGGAAATTCCGGATATTTCCGACAACGGCCTTATCAAGCCGGCAAAGAAGGGGCACAACGCCATCCAGCTTCGGCTTCAGAAGAAATTCCACGAGGCCGGGATCCCCGGCTTTCTGGTGGGAGCCAGCGGGTGCGGCCTTTGCTCTCCCTGCCATCTGAAAAACGGAGAGCCCTGCCCCCATCCGGAGGAGCGGTACAGCTGCATGTCCGCCTACTGCATCTTTGTGCGCAAGCTGGCAGAGCACTGCGGCATGGACTACGACTGCGGGGAAGGGCTGCTGGCCTTCTTCGGGATGTATGTCTTTGACTGACCAAAACCTCCCGGCTTCAAAGCCGGGAGGTTGACAAATCCGGAAATCCAATGTATAGTGGCACGGCGCAGCCGTGGCGGGTGAGGGAAAAGGCTCCCCTTGCTGACCAAGGGGAGCTGTCACGAAGTGACTGAGGGGATCAGAACTCCTACTTTTCTGGGCACTCTCAATAAAGCGTGGTTTTACAATCCCTCAGTCTCGCGCTTGCGTGAGACGCGCGAGCCTTACATAGTGGTATGACTGCCACCGGCAGTCATGGTAATTCTGATTCGCTGCGCGGAGCACCACCCTTTGCACAAGGGAGCCGGGGGTGCTCCCGCACCAGTACGTTCATCGATGTTTCTCAGAAGAACCGGAAAATTGTACCACTTTCTCCGGTTTTTCGCAATGACATGGTTTTTTGACAGTCTTCAAAAAGGAGAGGAGAAATCCTCTCCCTTTTCATTTCCTCTTGCAATACGCCGCCAACTTTGTTATACTGAATTCAGAATTACAAACCACAAAACATGGAAAGGATGATTGATTTATGGGTCTTATTCGTGCAGGTCTGAATGCCGCCGGCGGCGTTCTGGGGGATCAATGGAAGGAATTTTTCCGCTGTGAGGCCATTCCCGCCGACGTTCTGGCGATGAAGGGGCAGAAGGCCGGCGGCCGCCGCTCCGTCAACAACAAGGGAAGCGACAATATCATCACCAACGGCTCCGTAATTCTGGTTGCCGACGGTCAGTGCATGATGATCGTGGATCAGGGAAAAATCGTGGAGTTTGCCGCCGAGCCCGGCGAGTACACCTACGACGCTTCCACCCAGCCCACCATCTTTTGCGGTGACTTCGGCGAGGGGGTCAAGAAATCCTTCGTGGAATTCGGCCGCCGGGTAACCTTCGGCGGGGAGCCCAGCAAGGATCAGCGAATCTACTACTTCAACACCAAGGAGCTTACCGGCAACAAGTACGGCACTCCCAGCCCGGTGCCCTTCCGGGTGGTGGATACCAACATCGGCCTGGATACGGACGTGGGCCTGCGGTGCTTCGGCGTGTTCTCCTACCGGATCTGCGACCCCATGCTCTTCTATAAGAATGTCTGCGGCAACGTTTCCGCCGACTATACCCGTGAGGAGCTGGACGGCCAGCTGCGCAGTGAGCTGCTTTCCGCCCTGGGCATGGCCTTCGGCAAGATCTCCGAAATGGGCATCCGCTACAGCGCCCTGCAAATGCACACCCTGGAGCTGGCGGACACCCTGAACGACATCCTCAGCAAGAAATGGCGGGAGAAGCGGGGTCTGGAGATCGTCAGCATCGGCATTTCCAGCCTGACCCCCGTAGAGGAGGACATGAAGCGGATTCAGGAGCTTCAGGCCGCCTCTGCCTACGCCACCCCCCAGCACGCCGCCGCCCAGCTGTTCAAGGCGCAGGCCGAGGCCATGAAGGCCGCTGCCGGAAATCCCGGCGGTGCCATGGTGGGCATGTTCGGCATGAACGCCGTCCAGCAGGCGGGGAACACCGCCACCCAGCTGTTCCAGATGGGCGCAACTCCCGCCGCCCCGGCTGCCCCCGCCGCCCCGGCAGCCCCGACCGGGGAAACCTGGAAGTGCCCCAGCTGCGGCGCCTCCGTCACCGGAAAGTTCTGCACCGAGTGCGGCACGAAAAAGCCCCAGGCCGACGGCTGGGTCTGCGCCTGCGGCGCGGTGAACAAGGGCAAATTCTGCAGCGAATGCGGAGCGAAAAAGCCTGCCGGAGTGCCTCAGTACCGGTGTGACAAGTGTGGCTGGGAGCCGCCCAAGGGTACCAAGCCCCCCAAATTCTGCCCGGAGTGCGGGGATCCCTTTGACGACGGAGACATTGTGAAATAAGGCAGCGCCTGGGAGGGGAATATGGAACTGGTCAACTATAAATGCCCGTCCTGTACCGCGCCTTTGCGGTTCGACGAGAAGACCGGGAAGCTGGTCTGCGACTTCTGCGGCAGCATCTACACGGTCAAGGAAGCCGAGACGCTGAACGCCGAAAAGGAAGCGGCAGCCGCCAAGGCGGAAAAGCCGGACATCCCGGAGGTTCAGCAGACGGAGGATCCCAATCTGCACGCCTATCTTTGCCCCAGCTGCGGCGCAGAGCTGATCTGCGAGATAACCACCGCCGCCACCTCCTGTCCCTACTGCGGCAACGTGAATATTGTCCCCGGGCAGCTGTCCGGGGAACTGAAGCCCGACTTTGTGATTCCCTTCCAGGTGGAGCGCAAATCGGTGGTGGAGGCGCTGCACAAGCACTACGGAAAGCACAACTTCTACCTGCCCAAGCTCTTCCGGACGGAAAACCACATTCAGAAGGTTCAGGGCGTTTACGTTCCCTTCTGGCTCTACGACGCCCGGCTTTCCGGCGAGGGTCGCTACGAGGGCATGGACAGCGTCACCCATCGGGAAGGGGACTATGAGGTCACCCGCACCCGGCACTATGACGTGGAGCGCGCGGGCACGGCGGACTTTGTAAAGGTTCCCGTGGATGCCTCCAAAAAAATGCCGGATAACTACATGGACTCCCTGGAGCCCTACGATTACGACAAGCTTGCGCCCTTCTCCACCGCCTACCTGCCCGGCTTTCTGGCGGATCGCTACGACGAAAGTGCCGAGGACTGCGCTCCCAGAATGCAGACCCGGTGCGAAAACGCCTTGTCTTCCAAGCTGCGCAGCGACGTGAATCACACCACCGTCACCCAGAAAAGCTTTCAGGCCCACATCGACCGGAAGGAGGCCCACTACGCCCTGCTTCCCGTGTGGATGCTGACCACCAAATGGCGGGACAAGAATTATCTTTTCGCCATGAACGGTCAAACCGGAAAAATGGTGGGGGAGCTGCCCACGGATCCCGTCCTTTTCTGCCGGAATGTGGCTCTGCTGACTCTGCTTCTGACCCTTTTCTTCCGGTTCTCCGGCCTTGTGAAGCTGCTGATTCTGTGGATTCGCTATTTGTAAGGGAGGGCGGAATATGAAACGATTTTTCTCTGTTTTCCTGGCGGTTGCGCTGCTGATGGTTCTGGCGGTGCCCGCCTCCGCCGCGGAAAGTTACATCTGGGACGAGGCCGGGCTTCTGAATGAGGAAGGCCGGGCGGAGCTGAACGAAACTGCCCGGGAGATTTCCGAAAGAACCGGCTGCGGAGTCTATTTTCTGAGCATTCCCGACTATACCGTCTACGGCAAGGACACCATCTATGACACCGCCGTGTGGCTTTTCGAGCAGAAGGGTCTGGGCACAGGCGAAAATAAGGATGGAGTACTGCTGGTGCTGTCCATGGCCGACCGGGACTACAGCCTGATTGCCCACAGCTTCGGCGACACCGCCCTGACCGACTCCGGCAAGGACTACATTACCGATGCCTGTCTGGATGACTTCGGTGAAAACGACTGGTATTACGGCGTTTACGACTACCTGAACGCCACGGACACCCTGCTGACCCAGGCTCGGAACGGGGATATTTACGACCGGGACAAGGTTTCCTCCGGAAGCCAGTGGACCTGGAGCCTGATCATCGGCCTGTCCCTGGCTCTGATCGTCTGCGTCACCCAGCAGGCCGTCATGAAAAAGAAGGTTCGGGAGCAGACCCAGGCTCTGGGCTACCTGAAGAAGGGCAGCGTCAACATTACCCGCCGCTCTGATCGCTACACCCATACCACGGAGACCCGGGTGAAGATCAACAACGATAAGGACAGTTCCTCCGGCGGCGGCTCCAGCTATTCCCATTCCTCCGGTGGCTACTCCGGCAAGAGTGGCAAGTTCTAAGGTGCTGCCATGAAGCGAAAATGGACGCCGGAAGAGGTGCGGCAGTGGTATGACCGGCACGGTCTGTATGTTTACTGCAACCCGGAGGACGGAAACTGGATCGTCCGGAAAGCCTGGGGTTTCGGATGGACCATGAATCTGGCAAACCCCAGAACCTGGCTGTTTCTGGCCGGGGTGCTGGCGGTGCTGCTGGCGACCTTCTATTGGAGCCAGCCCAGTCACTCGGTAGGCGTCATCGGCGGTGCCGACGGGCCAACGGCGATTTTTATTACAGGGAAGCCTTAAACCAAGCCGCTTTCTAACCGTAAAACAAAAGTCAACGAAAAATCCCTGGGCACGCAATGCCCAGGGATTTTTCAGCGTGTCAAAAAAGTCCGCAAAACACGCTTGTGTAAAGGGTGGTGCTCCGCGCAGCGAATCAAAATCTAACAATTGCCAGTGGCAATTGCAC
>UQXG01000056.1 GCA_900544945.1 uncultured Eubacteriales bacterium
CCATCTTTTTGTGTGCTCTCATTGCCACAATTTGACAATCCCTCAGACAAAAATCAAAGATTTTTGCCAGCTCCCTTTACACAAGGGAGCCTCTGGGTGCTCCCGCACCAGTGCGTTCGTCGATGTTTCTCAGAAGAACCGGAAAATGTACCACATTCATACCACATTCGGTTTTTCGCAATGACATGTTTACTGACAGTCCGCAAAGCCCGCCGCGAAAAACGCGGCGGGCTTTTGTAACCTTTCGGCCTGCCCGATTGTATTCTATCTGAAAGGCCTTTCAGAGAATCAACAAGCCCCAAACAGAAAGAGGGAATGCCCATGAGAATGGAAACCCAGGTGCTGGCGGAAGCCTACCGGGACAGGCTCTACGCGGCGGCCTTCCAGGTCTGCAAAAATCCCGCGGACGCGGAGGATGCCGCCCAGGAAGCTCTGCTGCGTTATCACGTCAGCACAAAAGAATTTGAATCCGAGGATCATATCCGCTTCTGGCTGCTGCGGGTGGCCATCAACTGCGCGAAAAACGCGGGCAGCTCCTTCTGGCGGCGGAAAACGGTGCCGCTGGAGGACTACATGGATACCCTGGAATTTCCCACCGGGGAATCCCGGGAGTTGTTCGCCGCTGTGATGGCGCTTCCAGAAAAGTATCGCCTGGTGATCCACCTTCATTATTATGAAGACGAATCCGTGGCACAGATCGCCAGGCTTCTGAATCTGACGGAAAGCAACGTCAAGGTGCGGCTGAGCCGGGGCAGGGGAATGCTCCGGGAAAAACTACAGGAGGAATGGGACAATGACGAACCGTGAAAAATACAAGCAGGCCTTTTCCGTGCTCCACGCTTCCGGCGGGGAAGACTGGGACGCGCTGGCCGGAAAAAGAAAGCCGAAAGGGAAGACGGCGGCCAGACTGGTGCTGCTTGCGGCGGTTGTGTGCCTTCTGACGGTGACGGCCTCCGCTGACAGTCTCCGACAGATTTTCGGCTGGGGCGGAAATCTGGAGGTGCGGCAAACCGATGCCGGGTCGGAGGTTCGTGTGCACACGGACAATCTGAGGTCACCGGTGGAACTCCGGGAGGGACGGCTGTACTTTGTGGTCAACGGAGAGAACCTGGACATTACCGACCGGGTGTCCCGAACCGAAAGCTTTACCTATGAATATGAGGACGAGCAGCAGGTTACCCATTACTGGGTGGTAGGACTGAACGGGGACACCCCGGACAGCTACGGCTATGCCGAGTATCTGAAAACGGATACCTGGATCGGCGGCTATTCCGCCCGGGTGAACATTCACGAGGGCGGCAAAACCGATGCCCAGTGGCTGGAAATCTGGAAAGGGGAAAATAATTGCCCCTGGTAGGAAAAAAGGGCAGGGCTGACGGGTTGCGTCAGCCCTGCTTATTCCTCGTCCTCCCGGTATTCGGCGATATCCTCCAGCCGGCAATGGAGAATCCGGCACAGCCGATCCAGGGTGCCCACCTCCACATTCCGGTTGTGCTTGAGCCGGTTGATGAGGGAGCGATTGAAATTGTAATGGGTGTAAAGGTCGTATTGGGTTACGCCCCGTTCCTTCATGGTCTGCCAAAGCCGGTCGTAGGTTATCATGGGCTCTGCCCCCCTCCAAAGAATCCTCTTGATTTTTCCCTATTATCGCAGTAAAATAAACCGAGGAATAGTGTTCGTATAAATACACTATTTACAGGAGGGAGCCATGGAAGAGCTGATCGCCGCAATTGCCTGCGCCAACGAGGACGAAATCGAAAAAATTCTGCGCACCGCCATTTGCCGCAAGCGGGAGCTGTATCCCGGCTGGGATATCGAATACCGGGCCCGACTGAAGGGACAGGGCGAGAATCCGAAACCGGGAAAGGCGAAAAAGGCAAGGCGCAGATTGCACGAAAAGCGGGAATAATTTTTGTGATTTTTCCTGAAATTTTCCTTGACAAAAGGGAAAACAGGTGGTATCATAATTGAGCGCGTGTAGGGAAAGACTGCGCGTGCAATGCGATGATGCAGGAGATTGCGCCGGAAGGCGGTAACTTCTGCGGAGTATGTCCGGTCATCGGGCGGCTGAACTGCCTTGTGTGCGCTTGCGTATATCGCTGCGCCTATGGGAATGGGTCGGCCTCGGTCGGCCATTTTTCATGGCTTAGAGTGATACGCACGGCGGCGCGGACAAGTTAGTTCGACCGTACCCAGCCACTACGCAAACTGAGTACGACATTCAAGGAGGAAAACAAACCATGGCAAACCAGATGATCCGCATTCGGCTGAAGGCTTACGATCACCAGCTGATCGACTCCAGCGCGGCAAAGATCGTGGAGACCGCAAAGCGCAACGGCGCCCAGGTTTCCGGCCCCATCCCCCTGCCCACCAAGAAGGAAGTTGTTACCATCCTTCGGGCTGTCCATAAGGACAAGGACTCCCGTGAGCAGTTCGAGCGCAGAACCCATAAGAGACTGATCGATATCCTCAACCCCAGCCAGAAGACCATTGAGGCTCTGATGAGCCTGGATCTGCCCGCCGGCGTTGAGATTGAGATAAAGCTGTAATTATACGTAACAACGCAATTGCAGCAGCCCGCACTGTCTGGCATCGGGCGGACGGGTCATGTCGGTAACCGTCCCAATGCGGTAAGCCGACCAATAACCTATAAAAAAGGAGAACCAAACACATGCAGAAAGCAATCATCGGCAAAAAAGTGGGTATGACCCAGATCTTCGATGAGAGCGGCAAGGTGATCCCTGTTACCGTTGTGGAAGCAGGCCCCTGCACCGTCACTCAGAAGAAGACCGTCGAGACCGACGGCTACACTGCCGTCCAGCTTGGCTTTGAGGACATCAAGGAGTCCAAGCTGACCAAGCCTGAGGCTGGCCACCTGAAGAAGGCCGGCGTCGAGGCAAAGAAGCACCTGAAGGAATTCAAGCTGGACGGCGCTGCCGGCATGAACGTCGGCGACGTTGTGAAGGCGGACACCTTCGCCGCCGGAGACATGATCGATGTCACCGGTATTTCCAAGGGCCACGGCTACCAGGGCGTTGTCAAGCGTCATGGCGCCGGCCGTACTCCCATGACCCACGGCGGCGGCCCTGTGCACCGTCACGCAGGCTCCATGGGCGCTTCCTCTCATCAGTCCCGTATCTTCCCCGGTAAGATCGGCGCTGGTCAGATGGGCAACGAGCAGGTCACCATCGAGAACCTGGAGGTTGTGAAGGTTGACGCTGAGCTGAACATGATCGTTATCCGCGGTGCCATCCCTGGCCCCAAGGGCGGTCTTGTCTACCTGCGGAACACCGTCAAGAACAACAAGGTCAAGAATGTGGAGACCGGCATCAGCAAGAACCCGCAGAAGGCTTCCGGCAGAAACCCCCAGAAGGCTTCCGCAAGAGGCTAAGGAAAGGAGATCTTAAATCATGCTTAAGACGAATGTTTATGATATGTCCGGCAAGCTGGTTGGCGAGATCGAACTCTCCGAAGCAGTTTTCGGCATTAACCCCAACGCTGCGGCGGTTCACGACGCAGTTAAGAATCACCTGGCCAACAAGCGGCAGGGCACTCAGTCCGCTCTGACCCGCGCTGAGGTTTCCGGCGGCGGCCGTAAGCCCTGGCGTCAGAAGGGCACCGGCCGGGCCCGTCAGGGTTCCACCCGGGCTCCCCAGTGGACTCACGGCGGCATCGTGTTCGCTCCCAAGCCCCGGTCCTACAGCTTCGGCCTGAACAAGAAGGCCAAGCGGCTGGCTCTGAAGAGCGTGCTGTCCGCCAAGGCTGCCGAGCAGGCAGTGGTCGTCATCGACGAGATCAAGATGGACGCCCCCAAGACCGCTGACTTCGCCAAGTTCCTGAAGGCTGTGGGCTGCGAGACCAAGACTCTGGTCGTCACCGCCGCCGCCGACGTCAACGTGGTCAAGTCCGGCCGCAACATCTCCGGCTGCGAGGTCACCTTCGCCAACCTGCTGAACACCTATGACGTGCTGAACGCCGACAAGCTGGTTGTGGACAAGGCAGCCCTCCAGAAGATCGAGGAGGTATTCGCATAATGAACGCTTACGATATCATTAGAAGACCTGTCATCACCGAGCAGTCCATGGAGGCTGTGGCTGACAAGAAGTACGTTTTCATGGTGGACGTCAACGCCAACAAGACCGAGATCAAGGCTGCCGTCGAGCAGGCCTTCGGTGTGAAGGTGGCCAAGGTCAACACCATCCGTATGCAGGGCAAGGTCAAGCGCACCGGTGCTTACCCCGCCGGCAAGCGCGCCGAGTACAAGAAGGCCGTCGTTACCCTGACCGCCGATTCCAAGACCATCGAGTTCTTCGAGGGCATGGTCTAATCAATCTCAAAAAGGAGAGAAACGCACATGGCAATTAAGACTTTTAAGCCTTATACCCCCGCCCGCCGCAACATGACTGTTTCCGGCTTCGACGGCGTGGACAAGAAGGCAAAACCTGAGCGTAGCCTGGTTGAGACCCTGAAGAAGCATGCCGGTCGCAACAGCTATGGTCACATCACCGTCCGTCATCACGGCGGCGGCAACAAGCGGAAGTATCGTGTGATCGACTTCCAGCGTCTGAAGACCGAGATGCCCGCCACCGTGCAGCGCATCGAGTACGATCCCAACCGCTCCGCTTATATCGCTCTCGTCCGGTATGAGGACAACACCCTGTCCTACATCCTGGCTCCTTACGGTCTGAAGGCCGGCGACGTGGTTCTGGCTTCCGCCAACGCGGATATCAAGCCCGGCAACTGCCTGCCCATCGCCAACATCCCCGTCGGTACTGTGATCCACAACGTGGAGCTGCAGCCCGGCCATGGCGCACAGCTGGTTCGTTCCGCCGGTGCCGCCGCTCAGCTGATGGCTAAGGAAGGTGAGCTGGCTCAGATCCGTCTGCCCTCCGGCGAGGTTCGCTACGTCCGTACCAACTGCACCGCCTGCATCGGTCAGGTGGGCAACCTGGATCACGAGAACGTGCACATCGGCAAGGCCGGTCGGAAGCGTCACATGGGCGTCCGTCCCACCGTCCGCGGTTCCGTCATGAACCCCAACGACCATCCTCACGGTGGTGGTGAGGGCCGCGCTCCTGTCGGCCGTCCCGGTCCTGTGACTCCCTGGGGCAAGCCTGCTATGGGTTACAAGACTCGTAAGACGAAGAACCGTTCCAACAAGTTCATCGTCAAGCGCAGAAACAGCAAGTAAGGAGGAAATGAAATGAGCAGAAGTATCAAGAAGGGCCCTTTCGTAGCTCCTGAGCTGTACAAGCGTGTGGAGGAGCTGAACAAGGCCGGTGACAAGAAGGTTCTGAAGACCTGGTCTCGTTCTTCCACCATCTTCCCCTCCTTCGTCGGTCACACCATTGCTGTCCACGACGGTCGGAAGCACGTTCCCGTCTATATCACCGAGGACATGGTCGGTCACAAGCTGGGTGAGTTCGTTCCCACCCGTACCTTCCGTGGTCACTCCGGCAGCAAGACTGCGAACAGCAAGTAAGGAGGTAGAATGATGGAAGTTTTTGCACATGTTAAATTCGTCCGTATGTCTCCTCGCAAGGTCAAGCTGGTTTGCGACATGATCCGCGGCAAGGACGTGAAAACCGCCGCCGCTCTGATGAGCCAGACCTCCAAGGCAGCCTGTGAGCCCATGGCCAAGCTGCTGAAGAGCGCCATTGCCAACGCTGAGCACAATAACGGTTTGAACACCGAAAACCTGTATGTTTCCACCGCTGTGGCGAACCCCGGCCCCATCCTGAAGCGCGGCCGCATCGCTTCCCGCCGTGGTTTCGTTCGGATCAACAAGAGAACCACTCACATCACCATCGGTGTGAGCGAGAAGGCTTAATCAGGAGGTAGCTATGGGACAGAAAGTTAATCCCCATGGACTGCGTGTTGGTGTAATCAAGGATTGGGACTCCCGCTGGTATGCCCGTGAGGACAAGGTGGGCGACCTGATCGTCGAGGATTACAACATCCGTAAGTATCTGAAGAACAAGCTGTACGCCGCTGGCGTAGCTAAGATCGAGATCGAGCGTTCCAACGGCAAGGTCAAGATCAACATCAACTGCTCCCGTCCCGGTGTGGTCATCGGTAAGGCTGGTGCCGAAATCGAGAACCTGCGCAAGGAGATGGAGGCCAAGCTCGGCAAGAGCGTGAACCTGAACATCGTCGAGGTTCGCTCTCCTGACCTGAACGCTCAGCTGGTGGCTGAGAACATCGCTCAGCAGCTGGAGAAGCGTATCTCCTTCCGCCGGGCTATGAAGAAGGCCATGCAGCAGGCCACCCGTCTGGGTGCCAAGGGCATCAAGGTTACCTGCGGCGGCCGTCTGGGCGGCGCCGAAATCGCCCGGAGCGAGTCCTATCACGAGGGCACCATCCCTCTGCAGACCATCCGTGCCGACATCGAGTACGGCTTCGCTGAGGCTGCTACCACCTACGGCCGCATCGGCGTGAAGGTGTGGATCTACAAGGGCGAAGTGCTGAACACCACTCTGCGGGCCGCTGCTCCCGAACCCGCTCCCCGTGAGCGTCGTGATCGCCGGAACGGTGACCGTCGGAATGACCGCCGGGGCGGCGATCGTCGTCAGGGCGGCGAGAGAAGAAATTACAACCGCGAAGGAGGTAACCGCTAATGCTGATGCCTAAGAGAGCTAAGTACCGCAAGGTTCAGCGTGGTCGTATGACCGGCACTGCCTCCCGCGGTAACAAGGTTGCTTACGGTGAGTTTGGTATCCAGGCTCTGGAGCCCGGCTGGATCACCGGCAATCAGATCGAGGCCGCTCGTATCGCCATGACCCGTTACACCAAGCGTGGCGGTAAGGTCTGGATCAAGATTTTCCCCGACAAGCCTTATTCCAAGAAGGGCCTGGGCACCCGTATGGGTTCCGGTAAGGGCGCTCCCGAAGGCTGGGTCGCAGTCGTTAAGAATCAGAAGGTGATGTTCGAGATCGGCGGCGTAACGGAGGACGTTGCCCGCGAGGCTCTGCGTCTGGCGCAGCACAAGCTGCCCATCAAGACCCGAATCATCACCAAGGAAGTTGAAACTGAGATTGGTGGTGAATAATGATGAAGGCAAAGGAACTGAAGAACCTGTCCGTTGAGGATCTGGCCAAGAAGCTGGACGAGCTGAAGAAGGATCTGTTCATGCTGCGGATGCAGCATGCGACCAACCAGCTGGATAACCCCATGCAGATTGCCGCGACCAAGAAGGACATCGCCCGCGTCAAGACCATTATTCGCGAGAAGACCAACGTCTGAGGAGGATACGTAAATGACTGAGAATAGAGCATTCCGTAAAACCAGAATCGGTCAGGTCGTCTCCGACAAGATGGACAAGACCATTGTGGTTGCAATCGAGGATAGCGTGCAGCATCCTCTGTACAAGAAGACCATGAAGCGGACTTTGAAGCTGAAGGCCCACGACGAGAACAACGAGTGCGGCATCGGCGATACCGTGGAGGTCATGGAGACCCGCCCCCTGTCCAAGGACAAGCGCTGGAGACTGGTTCGGGTCATCGAGAAGGCGAAGTAAGGAGGTCGGAAACAAATGATTCAGGAAGAAAGCTATCTGAAGGTTGCCGACAACACTGGCGCCAAGGAAATCCACTGCATCCGTGTGCTGGGCGGCTCCAAGCGGAAGTACGGCAACATCGGTGATGTCATTGTCGCTTCCGTCCGTAAGGCCACTCCCGGCGGCACTGTGAAGAAGGGCGAGGTCGTCAAGGCTGTGATCGTCCGCTCCAAGCGGGGCGTTCGCCGTGAGGACGGTTCCTATGTCCGCTTTGATGAGAACGCTGCCGTGATCATCAAGGAGGACCGCAACCCCAAGGGTACCCGTATCTTTGGACCTGTGGCCCGTGAGCTGCGTGAGAAGGATTACATGAAGATCCTGTCTCTGGCTCCCGAAGTCATCTAATGGAGGACCGAAGGAATGAACATTAAGAAGAATGATACCGTTATCGTCCTGTCCGGCAAGGACAAGGGCGTTAAGGGCAAGGTGCTGGTCGCCATGCCCGCTGAGAACAAGGTCATCGTGGAGAAGGTCAACGTCGCCACCTGCCACACCAAGCCCCGTAAGCAGGGTGAGCAGGGCGGCATCGTGAAGAAGGAGACCCCCATCCGCTCCTGCAAGGTGGCTCTGTTCTGTGAGAAGTGCGCCAAGGGCGTTCGCGTCGGCTACAAGATGGTTGACGGCAAGAAGGTCCGGGTATGCCGCAAGTGCGGCGCCGAAATCTGAGAAGAGGAGAGTTGAATCATGGCTAGCAGAATGCAAGAAAAATATGTCGCTGAGATCGCTCCCGCTCTGAACAAGAAGTTCGGCTACAAGAGCGTTATGCAGATTCCCAAGCTGGACAAGGTCATCGTCAATGTCCGCTGCGGCGAGAGCAAGAACAACGCCAAGGAGATCGAGGCCATCGCCAAGGATCTGGCCACCATCACCGGCCAGAAGCCCATCACCTGCAAGGCTCGCAAGAGCGTGGCTAACTTCAAGCTCCGTGAGGGCGAGACCGTTGGCGTGAAGGTCACCCTGCGCGGCGACAAGATGTACGAGTTCCTGGACCGTCTGTTCAGCGTGGCTCTGCCTCGTGTCCGTGACTTCCGGGGCATCAACCCCAACTCCTTTGACGGCCGCGGCAACTACGCCTTCGGTCTGAAGGAGCAGCTGATCTTCCCTGAGATCGAGTACGACAAGGTGGACAAGATCCGTGGTATGGACATCGCAATCTGCACCACCGCTACCACCGATGAGGAAGCCAAAGAGCTGCTGAGCCAGCTGGGCGCTCCCTTCACCGCTTGATTAGGAGGAGAAGCAAATGGCAAAGAAGTCTATGATCCTGAAGCAGCAGGCTGAGGCCAAGTTCTCCAGCCGCCGCTACAACCGCTGCAAGATCTGCGGCAGACCCCATGCTTACCTGCGCGATTACGGCGTGTGCCGTATCTGCTTCCGTGAGCTGGCCTACAAGGGCCAGATTCCCGGTGTCCGCAAGGCCAGCTGGTAAGGCGAGTTACTAATGTAAACAAGATTCGGAGAGTCCCGGGAAGATGGCTCCAGTTCTGGAGCGCATTCCCCGGATACCTCCGGGTCTTCAACGGGTAAAGCCCGTAACTTCTTAAAGGAGGATTTTAACATGCAAATCACCGATCCCGTAGCAGATATGCTGACCCGTATCCGGAACGCCAACTCTGCTAAGCACGACACTGTGGATGTCCCCGCTTCCAACCTGAAGAAGGCCATTGCGCAGATTCTGCTGGACGAGGGCTACATCAAGGCCTTCTCTCTGGTGGACAACGGCAATCAGGGCGTCATTCACATCACCCTGAAGTACCTGGCGAAGAAGCAGCCCGCTCTGTCCGGCCTGAAGCGCGTCTCCAAGCCCGGCCTGCGGATCTACGCCGGCGCTGAGGAGCTGCCCAAGGTTCTCAAGGGCCTGGGCGTGGCTATCGTCTCCACCTCCAAGGGTGTTATGACCGACAAGAAGGCTCGCGAGCTGCACATCGGCGGCGAAGTCCTGGCTTTCGTCTGGTAAGGAGGATTTCGTAAATGTCTAGAATTGGTAGAAAGCCGGTTATCATCCCGGCAAACGTTACGGTGGACATTGCCGAGGGCAATGTTGTGACCGTTAAGGGTCCCAAGGGCACCCTGACCTACACCTTCCATCCCGACATGATCCTCAAGGTTGAGGGCAACGAGATTATCGTTGACCGTCCCGACGAGGAGCACCTGCACAAGTCCCTGCACGGCCTGACCCGTACTCTGCTGCACAACATGGTAGAGGGCGTTGAGAAGGGCTATGCCAAGGAGCTGGAAGTCAACGGCGTTGGCTACCGTGCTGAGAAGAAGGGCAATCAGCTGGTTATGCGTCTGGGCTTCTCCCACGAGGTTATCGTGGACGAAATCCCCGGCATCACCATCGAGGTTCCCGCTCCCAACAAGGTTATCATCCACGGCATCGACAAGCAGGCTGTCGGCCAGTTTGCCGCAGAAGTCCGCGGCAAGCGTCCCCCCGAACCCTACAAGGGCAAGGGCATCAAGTATACCACTGAGGTCATCCGCCGTAAGGTTGGTAAGACCGGTGGCAAGAAGTAATGGAGGTGTGCCGAAATGGTTAGCAAGATCAATAAGAAGGCTATGCGCCTGAAGCGGCATATCCGCGTTCGCGGCAAGATCTCCGGCACTGCCGAGCGTCCCCGTCTGAACGTGTTCCGCTCCAACGCGAACATCTACGCCCAGATCATCGATGATGTGAACGGCGTTACCCTGGTTTCCGCAAACACCCTGGAGAAGGGCTTTGAAGGTGCTACCGGCAATGCAGAGGCTGCAAAGAAGGTGGGCACTGTCCTGGCAGAGCGTGCTAAGGCAAAGGGCATTGAGGAAGTCGTGTTTGACCGCGGCGGCTATGTTTATCACGGCCGCGTCGCTGCCCTGGCTGAAGGCGCCCGCGAAGGCGGCCTGAAGTTCTAAGAGTGAGGAGGAAAGAAAATGGCTTATAATAAGACGAACAATGACGCTCCTGAGCTCATTGAGAAGGTCGTTTACCTGAACCGTGTTTCCAAGACCGTTAAGGGCGGCCGTGTCATGAAGTTCTCCGCTCTGGTAGTTGTTGGCGACGGCAAGGGCACCGTGGGCTACGGCCTGGGCAAGGCTGCCGAGGTTTCCGAGGCCATTCTGAAGGGCATCGCCGATGCCAAGAAGAACATGGTCAAGATTTCCCTGGCCGGCGACACCATCCCCCACGACGTAATCGGCATCTTCGGTGCCGGCACCGTCCTGCTGAAGCCCGCCCCCGAAGGCACCGGCGTGATCGCCGGCGGCGCTGTCCGTGCGGTGATGGAGGCTGTGGGCATCCGGAACATCTGCGCCAAGTGCCTGCGTTCCAACAATCCCCAGAACGTTGTCAAGGCCACCATGGCTGGCCTGACTTCCCTGCGTTCCCCCGAGCAGGTTGCTGCTGTCCGTGGCAAGAGCGTAGAAGAAATCGTTGGTTAAGGAGGGCAATTAACATGGCAAACCTGAAGATCACACTTGTTAAGAGCCTGAACGGTCGCCTGGAGAAGCACATCGCCACTGCCGAGTCCCTGGGACTGCGGAAGATTGGCCAGGTCACCATCCAGCCCGACAATACCCAGACCCGTGGTAAGATTGCCAAGATCGGCTATCTGCTCCAGGTCACCGAAGTTGAATAAGGAGGAGAAGAAGAAATGAAGCTTCATGAACTTTCTCCCGTTGCCGGTTCCACTCAGATCGGCAAGCGTAAGGGCCGCGGCCATGGCAGCGGCAACGGCAAGACCGGCGGCCGTGGCCACAAGGGCCAGAAGGCTCGTTCCGGCGGCAAGGTCCGTGTGGGCTTTGAAGGCGGCCAGATGCCTCTGGTTCGCCGGATCCCCAAGCGGGGCTTCATCAATGTGTTCGCTAAGCCTCTGACTGCTGTGAACGTCATTGCTCTGAACGCCTTTGAGGACGGTGCTGTCATCGACGCCGCCGCGCTGATTGAGAACGGCATCATCGCCGAGTGCCCCAACGGTCTGAAGATCCTGGGCAACGGTAACCTGACCAAGAAGGTAACTGTCAAGGCTGCGGCTTTCTCTGAGTCTGCCAAGGAAAAGATTGAGCAGGCAGGCGGAAAGGCCGAGGTGGTCTAAGTGTTACAGACACTTCGCAACGCTTGGAAGATCCCCGAACTGAGAAAGAAGATTATCTTCACTCTGTTTATCCTGCTGATCTATCGCGTTGGCAACGTCATCCCGGTTCCCTTCATTGACGTTGCGACCCTGGCAAACTACTACGACAGCGTGCTGTCCTCCACGATTCTGGGACTGTACAACGCAATGTCCGGCTCTGCCTTCTCTCAGGCGACGGTCTTTGCGCTGGGTATTCAGCCCTACATCAACGCCAGCATCATTATCCAGCTGCTGACCATTGCCATTCCCGCCCTGGAGCGGCTGGCTAAGGAAGGCGGCGAGGAGGGCCAGAAGAAGATCGCCCGCATCAGCCGTTACACCACGGTTGGTCTGGGTCTGCTGATGGGCTGGGCCTACTACACCATGCTCCACAACTATTCTTCTCAGAGTTTCTCCATCATCACCCAGGAAGGCTTCCTGCCTGCCCTGGTGATTATCCTGGCCTTCACCGCCGGCTCTGCCGTGGTCATGTGGCTGGGCGAGCAGATCACCGAGTTCGGTATCGGCAACGGCATCTCCATGATCCTGTTTGCCAACATCGTCTCCGGTCTGCCCAGAATGGTCGGCAACCTCATCGCCATGAGCTGGTGGCAGATTCTCATCGTGCTGGTTGGCATGATCGCTCTGATTCTGTTCATCATCTTCATCAATGATGCCGAGCGTCGGATTCCCATCCAGTACGCCAAGCGTGTCGTGGGTCGGAAGGTCTACGGCGGTCAGAACACCAACCTGCCCATCAAGGTGAGCATGGCCGGTGTGATGCCCATCATCTTCGCTCAGTCCATCTGCTCTCTGCCTGCCACCGTCTGTGCCTTTACCGGTCACACCTCCGGCTGGTGGTATGAGAACGTCTGGAGCTCCTCCAGCTGGACTTACGCGGTGATTTACTTCCTGATGATCTTCTTCTTCAGCTGGTTCTACTCCACCATCCAGTACGATCCCGTGGAGATCGCCAACAACCTGAAGAAGAACGGCGGCTTCATCCCGGGCTTCCGTCCCGGCAAGCCTACCGCTGACTTCATCCATAAGGTTATCAACAAAATCTTGGTCTTTGGTGCTGTGTATCTGGGCGTTGTGGCCCTGCTGCCCATTGTCGCCGGCAACCTGATGGCAGGTGTCCGGAACCTGGCGATTGGCGGTACTTCCATCATCATCATCGTGGGCGTTGCCCTCGAGACGGTGAAGGCTCTGGAAGCACAGATGCTCATGCGGCACTACAAAGGCTTCCTGGACTAAGTCAGGAGGTATGGCAGGATGAATCTCATTCTACTGGGCGCGCCCGGCGCCGGAAAG
>UQXG01000057.1 GCA_900544945.1 uncultured Eubacteriales bacterium
GCTGCGCTTGAACTGCTGGGTGAAGAACCGGCGATAGAAGGTTTTCAGCCATTTTTTGATAACCGCTTCCTCAAAATCTCCGCCGAAAGCCCGACAGGCCAGAGTGTAAATCTTGCGGGGGGTGAAGCCGTAGCGAAGGGTGTAGTACAGGAAGAAATCATGGAGGGCGTAGGGGCCGACCAGGTCTTCGGTATGCTGGGCGATCTTCCCCTGCGCGTCCGGAGGCAGCAGCTCCGGGCTGATGGGGGTATCCAGAATATCCTGGAGCACCGGCCGGGCGGCGGCAAAGGCGGACATCTCCGAAATGGCGTCGATCATCCAGCGAATCAGGGTCTTGGGGATGGAGGCGTTGACCCCGTACATGCTCATGTGGTCGCCATTATAGGTGCACCAGCCCAGAGCCAGCTCAGACAGATCGCCGGTTCCCACCACGATGCCCTTGACCACGCTGGCGTAGTCCATGAGAATCTGGGTGCGCTCCCGGGCTTGGGAATTTTCGTAGGTTCCGTCGTGGATGGACGAATCGTGTCCGATGTCTTCAAAATGCACATTCACCGCATTGCGGATGTTGATTTCCTTGCAGGAAATGCCCAGAGTGCGCATCAGTTCCCAGGAATTGCGGTAGGTGCGGTCGGAGGTGCCGAAGCAGGGCATGGTCACGCCGTACACGTCCGAGGCCGGCCGTCCCAGCTGGCGCATGGCCTCCACCGCAACCAGCAGAGCCAGGGTGGAATCCAGACCGCCGGAAATGCCGATGACCGCATTGGGATTGCCGATGGCCTGAAGCCGCTGACGCAGACCCGCCACCTGCATGTTAAAAATCTCCATGCACCGCTCCACCCGGTGCTTCCGCTGGGCGGGCACGAAGGGCAGCTTCTCCAGGCGGTAGGCCGTGCCGTCCCCCCGGAGATGACCGTCGGAAACCGGCAGGATTTCCGCCTGGGCTCCGAATCGCTGGGCGGTATCGCCGAAGCTCTTGTTTTTCCGCCGGTCAGAGCGGATTTTGCCCAGGTCGCAGTCGGAAATGAGCAGATAGTCCGTAGCGATAGCCTCCCGGGTCTCGGCAAGCAGGGTGCCGTTTTCGCCGATCAGGCTCTGGCCGGAGAAAATCAAGTCCTGGGTGGACTCGGTGGAACCGGCAGAGCAATAGGCATAGACGCAGTTCAGAGCGGCGGACTGGTGCTTCACCAGCTCCCGGCGGTAGGAACGCTTGCCGATGGTCTCATTGGAGGCGGACAGGTTCACGATGACCTCCGCCCCGGCCAGAGCCAGCATGGCAGAGGTTGGCAGGGGCGCCCACAAGTCCTCGCAGATTTCCACGCCCACCAGGGCCCCGTCTGCCAGCCGGAACAGGAGATTCTGTCCCAGGGGCACGAATTCCGGTACCCCGCCCAGCAGCGTGCCCACGTCCAGACTGTCAACATCCAGGGCATCGCCGGAAGCAAACCACCGCTTTTCGTAGAACTCATTATAATTAGGAATGGCGGTTTTGGGGACAATCCCCTGAATTCTGCCCCGTGCCACAACCGCCGCGCAGTTGAACATCCGGGCGCCCAGCCGCAGTGGCAGCCCAACCACCGCAGTCAATCGGGGGCAGGCGGCGGAAGTCTCCAGGATTTCCCCCAGGCCAGCCCAGACCCCTTCGTTCAAGGTATCCTGAAAGAACAAATCCTGACAGGTATAGCCCGTCAGCGACATTTCCGGGAACACCAGCAAATCCACGTTCTGCCCGTCCGCTTTGCGCAAAAACTCACAGATATCCTCCGCGTTTTTCCTGGTATCCCCCACCCGCACCGCCGGAACGGCGCAGCCGATACGAATATAATCCAGCATGGGAACCCCTCCCTTTTTTCGGCTATCATAGCACAGTTTTTCCCGTTTGCCAAGAAAAATGTCATTGCAAATCGGCATCGCTTGACAGTGGAGCAGTCCGCTTCTTTCGGGAATACGGGTTGCCGTACCGGTCTAATTTCGCAAATAGCGGTTTACTTTCCCGTTTATTCATGGTAAAATGACACAATAAAAGGGAGAGTATGGTTTCTCTTCCGGAAAAGGAGACTACATATGAAGGGTATCATTCTGGCCGGCGGCTCCGGCACCCGGCTGTATCCGCTGACAAAGGTCACCTCCAAGCAATTGCTCCCGGTATACGACAAACCTATGATCTACTATCCCCTGTCCACATTGATGCTGGCGGGAATTCGGGACATTCTGATTATTTCCACCCCCACGGATACTCCCCGCTTCCGGGAGCTTCTGGGAGACGGCAGCCACTTCGGCATTCACCTGAGCTACGCCGTTCAGCCCAGCCCGGATGGTCTTGCTCAGGCCTTCCTCATCGGCGAGGAATTCATCGGCGATGCGCCCTGCGCTATGGTGCTGGGGGACAACATTTTCTACGGCAGCGGCTTCTCCGGCATTCTGCGCGATGCCCGGGCGAACGCGGAAAACGGCCGTGCCACCATCTTCGGCTACTATGTCCCCGACCCGGAGCGGTTCGGCGTGGTGGAGTTCGACGAAAACAAGAAGGTCATCTCCCTGGAGGAAAAGCCCGCCCAGCCCAAGAGCAACTACGCCGTCACCGGCCTGTATTTCTACCCTGCCGGGGTTGCGGCTCAAGCCAAAGAGGTACGCCCTTCCAAGCGGGGGGAACTGGAAATCACCACCCTGAACGGCATGTACCTGGAGCAGGACATTCTGGATGTGAAGCTGCTGGGCCGGGGCTTTGCCTGGCTGGACACCGGCACCATGGAAAGTCTGCTGGAGGCGGCGGAGTTCGTCCACATGGTGGAAAAGCGGCAGGGTGTGAAAATTTCCGCCCCGGAGGAAATCGCCTTCCGTTACGGCTGGATTTCCAAAGAGGAGCTGCTGGAATCCGCCCAGGCCTACGGCAAGTCTCCCTACGGGCACCATCTGCAGCAGGTTGCCAATGACAAATTCATCAGCTTCCGGGAAAATCAAAAGAATTGAGGAAACCAATATGACGATTATTGTAACCGGCGGTGCCGGATTTATCGGCTCCAATTTCATTTTCCATATGCTGGGCAAATACCCGGATTACCGGATCATTTGCCTGGACAAACTGACCTACGCGGGGAACCTGTCCACCCTGGCTCCCGTGATGGAAAATCCCAATTTCCGGTTCGTGAAGCTGGACATCTGCGACCGCGAAGGGGTTTGCAAGCTCTTTGCGGAAGAGCACCCGGATATGGTGGTGAACTTTGCGGCGGAAAGCCATGTAGACCGCTCCATCGAAAATCCCGAAGTATTCCTGCAAACCAACATTCTGGGCACTCAGGTGCTGATGGATGCCTGCCGGAAGTTCGGCATCACCCGGTATCACCAGGTTTCCACAGACGAAGTTTACGGCGACCTGCCTCTTGACCGGCCTGACCAGTTCTTCACCGAGGAAACCCCCATCCATACCAGCTCCCCCTATTCTGCCTCCAAGGCCAGCGCGGATCTGCTGGTGCTGGCCTATCACCGAACCTACGGACTGCCCGTGACCATTTCCCGGTGCTCCAACAACTATGGCCCCTACCACTTCCCGGAAAAGCTCATCCCCCTGATGATCGCCAATGCCCTGAACGACAAGCCCCTGCCGGTTTACGGCCAGGGTCTGAACGTCCGGGACTGGCTGTATGTGGAAGATCACTGCAAGGCCATTGATCTGATTCTCCACAAGGGTCGGGTAGGCGAGGTTTACAACATCGGCGGTCACAACGAAATGCGCAACATCGACATTGTGAAAATCATCTGCAAGGCTCTGGGCAAGCCGGAAAGCCTCATCACCTACGTCACCGACCGGAAGGGGCATGACATGCGCTACGCCATCGACCCGACGAAGATTCACAACGAGCTGGGCTGGCTGCCGGAAACCAAATTCGCCGACGGCATTCAGAAGACCATCGAGTGGTATCTGGACAACCGGGATTGGTGGCAGACCATTATTTCCGGAGAATATCAGAATTACTACGAGAAAATGTACGCAAATCGGTAAAGGCAGGCGTTCCCATGTATCAACTCAACGACAACTATCTGCGCCCGAAAAAGGCTCAGTGGCTGCGCCGGATGTACGCTACCCCCTTTGAAAAGCGGGAGAACCTGCGTGTCTGGCAAGGAGAACATGCCACGGTGCTGCCCCTGCGGCCTATCCCCGGAGAGGGCGTGCTCTTCGGCCGGGGCGGTGTCGTGGATAAGGACGGCCAATATGTGGAGCTGTCCGGTATTCCCACCCGAATCTGGAACGGCTACTCCTTTGAAAAGTCGGAATATCGGGACGAAAAGGTGATTTTCTGCGGATATCTGGTTAACCACTGGGGTCATTTTCTCGTGGAGGCTGTCACCCGGCTGTGGTATTTTTTAGAAAAGAATTCCTCCCTTGCGGACAAGTATGTCTTCTTCCTGAAAGAGGGAGAAAACCGGGAAATCGGCGGCAATTACCGGGAATTTCTGAAATTACTTGGCATCTGGGACAAGGTAGAGATCATCTGCGTACCCACTACCTATCGGGAAGTGATCGTGCCGGAAATCGCCTTCCGGTGCATGGAGTTCTACAGCCCCAAGTTCCTGGATATTTTTGACGCCGTGGCCGCCCATGTGGCGCCGGAACCGGACTGGAAGCCGGAAAGCAAGATTTTCTTCACCCGCACCAGTTTCTACAAGGGAAATCACTTCGAGTTCGGCGGCGAGGCACTGGACAATTTCTTCGAGCGAAACGGCTACGCAGTGCTCCATCCGGAAAACCTCAGCCTTTCCCGGATGATTTACCTCATCCGGAATGCCGAAGTAGTGGCGACCCTCTCCGGCTCCGCCCAGCACAATATGCTCTTTGCCCAAAATGGTCAGAAGCACCTGATTCTGGAGCGGTTTGTTATCAATGTGGACTATCAGGTGAGCATCAACCAGATGCGAAGCCTGGACGTGACTCCCATTGACGCCAACTTCCACCTGTACACCGTGGACACGGTGGGGCCGCTGATGCTGGGCTGCAACCACATTTTAGAGCAGTATATTTCCGACAACGGCCTTCAGCTGCCGGACGAAATTTACCGGAGCAAGAAATACCGTGACCAGTGCTTCAAGGCCTACATGGCTTCTTACCAGGACAACTACCGCTATCGCTGGCACATGGAGCCCTGGTATCCCATCATCGCCGATTCCCTGTATGAGGCCTACGAGGACAATTACCCCTACTTCAAGGAATACCTGGACGGGGACCGGCCTTTTTTGAAGGAGCACTATTTCCAGATTCACTACTGGAAGCAGTTTATCAAGCGGCTGCTTCACTATCACGCATAATGCGGAGGCGCAAACATGGGTCAAATCAAGGTGACAAAAGCCCCCATTGAGGGACTGTATATCATTGAGCCCACCGTCCACGGGGACAGCCGGGGCTATTTTATGGAAACCTACAACCAGCAGGACATGACGGAAGCCGGTCTTCCCATGGTCTTCGTCCAGGACAACCAGAGCATGAGCACCAAGGGGGTGCTCCGGGGACTGCACACCCAGAAAAAGTACCCCCAGGGCAAACTGGTGCGGGTCATCCGGGGGACGGTGTACGACGTGGCCGTGGATGTCCGGGAAGGCTCCCCTACCTACGGCCAGTGGTTCGGCATTGAGCTGAGCGAGGAAAACAAAAAGCAGTTCTATGTCTCCCCGGGCTTCGCCCATGGCTTTCTGGTGCTCTCGGACACCGCGGAATTCTGCTACAAGGTGACGGATTTCTACCATCCGGAGGATGAGCTGGGCTTTGCCTGGAATGACCCGGATATCGGCGTCCGCTGGCCCGGGGTGTCGGGCATCTATTCCGGCACCGCCAGTGCCGAGGGTTACGCCCTGCCGGACGGCACGCCCCTGAAACTCAGCGACAAGGATCAGCGTTTGCTGCCTCTAAAGCAGACGAAAAGGTGAGAAAATGGAGATTCAATATCAATATCTCCGGCCGGAAAAGGCCAAGGCTCTTCGAAAATGGGTCACCGATCCGGTGGAGGTTCGGGATGAGCCTGCCGTTCTGGCTCTGGAAAACGCCGTCATCTATCCTCTGCGCCGGGGCTTCGGGCTTCTCTTTGGCAAGGGAGGCGTTCTGGACGAACGGGGAAATTATGTTCCGGAATCCGGCATTCCCGGCCGGGTGGAGGGAACTTACCCATTGGAAAATCCGGAATATTGGGATGAAAAGGTAGTCTACTGCGGGTATCTGGTGAACCACTGGGGGCATTTTCTCATTGAGGGCGTTACCCGGCTGTGGTATTTCCTGGAAAATGACCCAACCGTTGACAAATTCGTCTACTTTGTGGACGAAAACCAGGAGCGGGAAATCAAGGGAAATTTCCGCCGGTTTCTGGAACTGCTGGGCATCTGGGACAAGCTGGAGATTCTTTCCAGGCCCGTTCGCTATCGACAGGTGTTGATTCCGGAGCTGGGCATTCATATGCGCAGTGCCTACACCCCCAGGCTGCTGAAAGTCTTCGACACCGTGGCGGAAAATATCACGGTAAACCCGGACTGGAAGGCCGATGAGAAGATTTATTTCAGCCGGAGTCGGCTGAAAAAGGCAGGCTTTTTCGAGTGCGGCGGGGACTTGCTGGACGACTTTTTCGCCAGAAACGGCTATACCCTTCTCTACCCGGAGACGCTGCCATTGGATGAGATGATCTTCCGCATTCGCGGAGCAAAAGTAGTAGCCTCTCTTTCCGGTTCCCTGCCCCACAACATGCTCTTTGCCAAAAGCGGACAGACTCTGGAAATTGTGGAGCGGCTGGTGCTGAACATCGACAACCAGGTGGACGTGAATCGAATTCGGGACTTAAACGTGACCTACATTGATGCTCACTACCCCATTTACCCGGTGGATTTCACCGGCCCCATCGTCATGGGTTACACCCCGGAGCTTACCCGGTTTGCCGAGGATCGGGGCTACCAGCCGCCGGATGGGAAATATCTGACGGAGAAATACAAAAAGCAGTGTTTTGTCCACTACATGAAGGCATATTCCGATCTCTACCGGTACAACTGGTTCGAGGAGGACTGGTACGCTCCCTTCGCCGCCTCCCTCTACGAGGGCTTCCGGGCGGGACACGCATTCTTTGGTGAATACCTGGACGGGAAACGTCCCTTCCGCTGGCACCATTATCTGGAATTTCACTACTGGAAGCAGCTTGCGAAAAAGCTACTGAAAAAGGCATGACCGAGTTCGGTCATGCCTTTTCTTCAGTATTTCTTTTGCAGCACCAGGTAGGAAATCCAGTAGAGCACCATAATGCCGCAAACGCTGAAGGCCGCGGCCTGACACAAAAGGTCATGACCCAAAAGCTTCAGGACAATGGAGGCTACCGACGCAATCATCACATACAGATATCCCGCCCAGGCCCAGGCCTTATTCGCCAGATACCGGTTCCGCTCGTCCTTGGCTGCCATGTCCACTTTGTCCCGGTACTCCGCCGAGCGCAGATATCGGATACTTCGGAAAATTTGCAGCCCGCCGATGACCACAAACGCCACGCCCATGCTGCCCCAATATTCCTCCACCAGACCCGCCGCCCGGCATCCGACCAGCACAGCGCCCAGCAGAACCCAGAAAAAACTCAAAAGAAAACTGCGGTTTTTCATTTTTCTTCCTCCTCGTCAAACAGAAAAACTTCCTCAATGGTCATTCCAAAATACAGGGCAATTTTGTGGGCCAGGAAAATCGACGGATTGTACCGGCCGGTTTCCAGGGAGCTGATGGTCTGCCGGGAGACTCCCAGAGCCTTGGCAAATTCCTCCTGACGGATTCCCCTGCCCTTGCGGATTTCCTCAATTCGATTCTTCAAAGCATCACGTCCTTCGTTTTGTAAAGCCAGCTTGACATTATAGTAGCACTGTCCGGCAGAAATGTCAAGCGTGTTTTACATTTTTGCAAAAAGAAAGCTGTCATTGAGAGCCAGTAGGGTTTCACAGCGGTGTGGAACGCCATCCAAAAAAGAGACGGATTGCCACACCAGTGCTGCGGCACTGGTTCGCAATGACAGCGGTATTATGCTTCCGGATTTACTCCTGCCGGGAGGCGGCTCTTCTGCGGCGGCGGCGACGGGGTCTGGCTTCTTCTGGCTCCGCCTTCTCCGCCCGGCGGGCATAGGCCTCCGCCGCCTCGGAGGTGGCCTCATAGGTCAGGCGGCTGACACGGATGGTTCCGTCCTCCTGGGTGGACAGCCGAACCCGAATCAGGAACTTTCCGTGCTCCGGGCAGGCGGCCAGATCCATATACCGGTGGCCGGGCTGGGCAAACCACCGGGAGCCCAGCATCCGGCTTCCACAGACCGGACACAGATTCTCCTCCCCTGCCATGGCTCCTAACGCCGCATACTTGTCCGGATAGTCGTAAAACACCTTCCGGGCGATGCAGCCGGGAAGCTCGGCACCGTGGAAACCGTTTTCGTGGCTCTTCAGAGCCTGGTCGTATTCCCGCATCCCCTTTTGCAGATCCAGCCGGGCGCAGATCAGAGCCGTGTGGTAGGCATCTCCCAGGGCATCGTGGGCAGGCCGGGTAGCCTCAATGCCCAGCATTTCCATGGCGGTTTTCAAAGCCTTCTGGGAATTGGAGCCGTCGGTCTGGGCATTGAAAATCATCTGGGCGTTATACCACCGCTGGGTAAAGCCCGTGTCCAGGCCGAAGAGCTGAAGATTCTCCCGGAGAATACCGATGTCGTCAAAACCCCAGGTCAGAAACACAATGTTCTCTCCGCACCAGGCACGGAACCGCTCCATGGCCTCCGGAAAGGGCACGCCCTCGTCCCGAAGGCGGTTCTCCTTGATGCCTGTCAGCTTGCTCACCCGACGGTTCAGGTGCCGATAGAACTTTGGGCGCACCATAATCTGGAATTCGTCCGCTACCTCTTCGTCCTCCGTCACCCGGACGGCACCAATCTGGATAATTTCTCCCCGAATCTGGACGGGAAGCACCTTCTTCGAGGAGGGAGAACCGGGCCAGGGCTGGTTCCACTCCATATCCAAAACGATATAATCCATGAAAAAACCTCTGTAACGCGTATTTTTTCTATCATACCACACCGGGCGGCTTCTGTAAACAGGAAAAACGCCCGGAGAATGATCTCCGGGCGTTTGGAAGGTTATGTTTACAGCAGATCCTTCACCAGGGACAGGGCGGCCTCGTCGGCAACCAGGGTGAAGTCCGGGTGCAGCTGCAAAATGGAGCCGGGGGCCTGGGGCTTGATGGGGCCGAAGAAGCAGTCCTTCACGGCCTGAGCCTTCCCCACGCCGTTGCACACCAGCAGCACCCGCTTGGCCTTCATAATGGAGCCGATGCCCATGGTGTAGGCCTCCGTGGGAACGTCCTCCCGCTTGGCAAAGAACCGCTGGTTGGCATTGATGGTGGAGTCGGTGAGCTTCACATGATTGGTGCCCTTGGCGAAGGCATCGGCAGGCTCGTTGAAGCCGATGTGGCCATTGGGACCCAGACCCAGCAGCTGCAGATCCGCGCCGCCGAAGCCATCGATAATGGCATCGTACCGGGCGCACTCGGCGTCCGCGTCCGGGTTCATGCCATTGGGGATGTTGCAGTTGGCCTGGTCGATATTCACATGGTCAAACAGGTTCGCGCGCATAAAATAGGCGTAGCTCTGGTCATGATCCTTGGGCAGACCCACATACTCGTCCAGGTTCACGGTCTTCACCCGGGAGAAGTCCAGGTCGCCGGCCTCATACTTGGCGATCAGCTCCTTGTAGGTGCCCACCGGGCTGGAGCCGGTGGCAAGACCCAGCACGCAGTCGGGCTTCAGATAGATCTGGGCGGCAATGATATTGGCGGCCTTCCGGCTCACGTCGGCGTAATCCTTGGCAATAATCAGTCTCATCGGAAAAACTCCTTTCAAATTTGCTTTCTCTGCTTCGATTGTAGCATTTTTTCCAAGTGCTGTACAGAACTATTTCCCGGAATCGTCAATTTTGACAAATAATCGATTTCTTTGTGCAAACGCCATGACTGGCCTTATTTTTTAGTCCTGTTTTGGCTCTGTAATTCATGCCAGAATCTGATACAATGGCCACAAATTCAAGGGAAGCTTTGAGAAAGCCCACGGCTTCATCGGAAGCAATGGATTCAAGGCTCCAAAAAACAAGGGGGAAACCAAAATGGAAAAGAAGCAAAAAATCTCGACCCGGAAAATCGTCTTTGTGGCACTGATGGCGGCTCTGACCGTAGTCGGCTCCGCTCTGCGCATTCAGCTGCCCGTTGCCATCGGCAGCACCACCGCCTTCCACCTGGGCAACATCTTCTGCGCCCTCAGCGGCATTCTGCTGGGCCCCTGGCTGGGCGGTCTGGCCGCCGGTCTCGGCTCCTTTCTCTATGATATTATGAGCAACTACATCAGCGAGTGCTGGATCACCTTCCTGACCAAGGGTGCTTACGGCCTGGTAGCCGGTCTCATCGCCTGGGGCGGCGCCAAAAACTGGAACTACGTCAAGGCGTTGATTGCTACTGTCGCCGGTGCGCTGACCTATGCGGTGCTGTATCTGGCCAAGAGCTACTTCTACAACGGTCTGTTGGTTCATGGCTATACATCTTCTGCCGCTCTGGCCGATGTGGTGGCGAAGCTGCCCGCTACCACCTTCAATGCCGTGGTTGCCATCGTCTTCGCCCCGGTGCTGGCCGTGTCCATCCGGAAGGCTCTCGAACACAACCACCTGACGCTGGAATAACATCTTTCTGAATAAAAAGAATCCTCCGGGGGATACTGCTCCCGGAGGGTTTTTCTATGACGGAAAAGGAATACGCGAAGCTGATACAGGACACCGCCCCCAAGTCTCCCATGGGAAAGGACTGCCGGAACGCCTTTCTCATCGGCGGAGCCATCTGCCTGGTGGGGCAAATGCTGATGACGGGCTACACCGCCGCGGGACTGGACAAGGAGGCCGCAGGGACGGCAGTGTCCATGACGCTGGTTGCCATCTCTGCCCTGCTCACCGGACTGAGCCTGTACGACAATCTGGCAAAGTACGCCGGGGCGGGAACCCTGGTGCCCATCACCGGCTTTGCCAACGCCATTGCCGCCCCGGCGGTGGAGTTCAAAACCGAAGGGTTTATCTTGGGCGTGGGGGCGAAGCTTTTCACCATTGCCGGGCCGGTGATTGTCTATGGACTGGCCTCGTCGGTGGTTTACGGGATTATTTATTGGCTGTGGTCGGTGGTGTTCTGACTGGCAGCAATCCCCCACAAGCGTCCGAGAACCATCGAATAATGCACTGGTGCGGGAGCACCCCGGCTCCCTTGTGTAAAGGGAGCTGTCATGGCCGTCTCACGCAAGGTCATGACTGAGGGATTGTCAGAACGATATAGTTCTGATCCCCTCAGCCCCAGTGTGTGCACTGGGGCAGCACAAATTATGGTATGATTGCCACCGGCAATCATTTCAATTTTGATTCGCTGCGCGGAGCACCACCCTTGGTCAGCAAGGGGAGCCTTTGCGCTTCGCCGCAGGTTCTCGGACACCTGGGGGGATTGCCACGCCAGTGTGCGCACTGGCTCGCAATGACATGCGTTTACTCCAACGCTCTTAAAAAAACTGCAGCCCGGTGCGGATGCACCGGGCCACGCTATTTCACTTACAGCACCGACTCGTAGAGATTTTCAATGGCATCGCCGAAACTCTTCTTATCAAAGGTAGCGGCGATCTCCTCGCTGCGCTTGGAGGCCTCGTCCCGCCACTGCGGGTCGTGCATCACATGGTCGATGGCATCCAGGAATTCCTCGGCGCTGGTGTACTCGTAGCCGTTCTTTCCTTCCTGCAACACATCGTTCAGGCACTCGTCCTGGCGGCAGAGCAGGGGCAGGCCGTTGGCCGCCGCCTCAATGTAGGTCAGCCCCTGGGTCTCACTGGTGGAGGCACTGACAAACACATCCCCCAACTGATAGTAGTTCTGCACCTCGGAGGGGGGCACCATACCGGTGAAAATCACATAATCCCCAATGCCCAGCTTCTGCGCCCGGCGCTCCAGCTCTTCTCTGGCCGGGCCGTCGCCTACGATCAGGAATTTCAGATTTTTATTCTCCTGCCGTGCCTCGGCAAAGAGGTTCAGCAGCTCGTCCAGGTTCTTCTCTCCGCCCAGGCGACCCAAATTGATGAGCACCTGGTCGTCGTCCTCAATTCCCAGAGCCCGACGGCGGCGCAGCCGCTCCTCATGGGACAGCCGCTTGTGATGCTGCTCCAGGGAAATGCCGCTGGGAACCACGCTGATGGGGGCGTGAAGGCCATAGCCCTGAAGGGCATCTTCCACCTTCTGGGTGGGAGCCACCAGGGTTGTGACCTTGCGCAGACGCTGGCGGGAAAGCACCTTGGCCAGGAACTCTCCCAGCCGCTTGCTGGGGACAAAATAAGAGGTCAGGTACTGCTCGTACAGGGTATGATAGGTGTGCACCAGGGGCGCGCCGGTGATCCGGGCAATCCGGGAGGCAAACTGAAAGCTGAAAAACTCACACTGGCTGTGGACAATGTCCGGCTTCCAGTCAATGATTTCCTGAATCAGCTTATTCCGGTAGGAGGTAGGCATCCGCAGGTTGGGATACACCGCCCCCAGGGGGATGCTCTGGATGTAATACACATGCCCCTCCTTGTGGGAGTGGATGGTGCTGGAAATGGTGAGAATGCGCACATCGTGACCCTTCTGGGTCAGCTCGTCAAAAAGATTCTGGACACTGGTTACCACGCCGTTGGTATTGGTGGTATACAGATCCGTGGTGATCAAAATTTTCTGCTTTTGTCTGTTCCATCATACTTTTTTTGTTGGATCGATATCTTCCAGTCTGGTAATACTCCCATCCGGTTCTTTGATATCAATGTTATTTAATACACT
>UQXG01000058.1 GCA_900544945.1 uncultured Eubacteriales bacterium
TAACGGTAGCACACCGGACTCTGACTCCGTTTGCGGGGGTTCGAATCCCTCATCCTCTGCCAAAAAATGCAGATACCCTTTTGGGTATCTGCATTTTTTCTTGCCCAGGCGAGGGATTCGAACCCATCTAAATGCAACAGTCCGGTGGACTGTTGCCATCCGGCGTCCCCGCCGGATGCTCCTTACGTTCCGCCCTTGGCGGAACGGCAATCGAATCCCTCATCCTCTGCCCTCAATTCCACCCGCATGAGAAGAAAACGAATTGTGACCGGAGGGAATCCCAAGAGGGGCCACACCAGTCTGCGGATCGTGCGGTATACAAAGAAGACCGCAACGCCCTCTCGTAGGGGTCGATGCCCTCATCGACCCGAACCAGAATATCCCTGCACATCTGCGGGACGATGTGGGCATCGTCCCCTACGGGTTCTGAATTGGCTTTCGGAATGACCGGGGGGATTGTGACCGGAGGGAATCCCTGGAAGGGGCCACGCCAGTGTGCGCTACATTATGGTATAACTGCCACCGGCAGTTATTATAATTTTGATTCGCTGCGCGGAGCACCACTGGCTCGCAATGACATGCGCTGAACGATGCTCTCAGGTATTCAAGGCACAAACTCCCAATTCTCCTTCAGCCAATCGATAGCAGTCTGGGCGAAGGCATTGACTACCGGCAGAGCCTCCCCCTGGGGGATGGCCAGGGCAATGGTTCGGCTGGCCTGGGGTACCAGAGGCCGCACCGCCAGATTCTGAGCACGACCCCGAATGAGCAGACTGGGCACGATGGAAATTCCCAGCCCCTGTTCCACCATGGCAAGGATGGCATAATCGTCCTTGGTGGTAAACCGGATATCCGGGTGAATGCCCGCATTGTCCAGGGCACGATGGATGTCGTGGGCAGAGCTTTGGAGCAGGCTGATGAAGGGATCTCCCGCCAGCTCCCGGGTGGGAATTTTGTCCAGCTTCGCCAGCCGGTGATCCTTGGGCAGGATAGCGACCAAGGGATCCTCCGCCAGGGGAATGATCCGCATATCCTCCGGGCCGGGCAGGGTCACAAAACCCAGATCCACGCTGCCCTCCCGGAGCCACTGATCCACATCGTGATAGTCCCCGCTGCGCATTTCCAGCTTGGCACCGGGGTGCTCGGCCTGGAATCTGCGAATCATCCCGGGCAGCCAGTGAACCGCCACGCTGGTGAACACCCCAATCCGGACGGTTCCGGCGTTGGCATTGCGGATCTCCTGAATGCACTCGGAAAGCTCCTGCTCCCGGTGCAGAATCTCCCGCATTTTCGGCAGCAGCAGCCGGCCGGCCTCGGTCAGCTCAATGCCGCCCCGGCTTCTGCGCATCAGGCAGAAGCCGTATTCCGATTCCAGATCGCTTAAAATATGGCTGATCCGGGACTGGGTCGAGCCCAAGTCCTGAGCGGCTTTGGTCAGGCTGCCCAGATCCACCGTGCGGACAAAGGCTTCGTATTTTTTCAGACTCATGCGCCATCCCTCTTTACTATGCTAATTTTTCATAGTTTCTTGTTGATATTATCATATATTTCACGCAATCGCAACTGTTTTTTGTGAATCTGACCGGGCAGTTTTTGATTGCAAAATGTCGAATCAGGCATTATAATAATTTCATCACAAATATAGCATAGATACATGATATTATTTCATGTATCTGAAAGAAAAGAGGATTTGCTATGAATGTTGTCGAAATGCTGGTATTCGTTGCCTACTTCCTGTTTATGTTGGGCATCGGCGTGTTTTTCTTCCTGAAATCCAAGGACGCCGGCGAGAAGGACTATTTCCTGGGAGGCCGGAACATGGGTGCCTGGGTGTCCGCCCTGTCCGCCGGTGCTTCCGACATGAGCGCCTGGGTGCTCATGGGTCTGCCCGCCTCCATTTATGCCTTTGGCATCGGCCAGACCTGGATTGCCATCGGTCTGGGCATCGGCTACGCCCTGAGCTGGATTTTTGAGGCCCCCCGGCTGCGTCGGTTCTCCATCGCCGCTAAGGACTCCATCACCATCCCCCAGTATCTGACCAACCGGTTCCTGGAGGAGAAGAAGACCCTGCAGGTGCTGTGCGCGGTGATTTTCCTGGTGGCCTACACGGTCTACGCCGCCTCCTCCATCAAGGCCTGCGGCACCCTGTTCAACACGGTAATGAACATGGATGCCACCGCGGCCATGTATCTGGCCGCCTTCATCATCATTTCCTACACCTTCCTGGGCGGCTTCTCCGCCGTGTGCTGGACGGACTTCTTCCAGGGTATGATTATGCTGGCGGCGCTGCTGCTGGCTCCCATTTTCGCCCTGGCACTGGTAGGCCAGGGGGAGGGCGCCGTCGGCGGTCAGCTGCCCGAGGGCTTCTTCCATCTGTTCACCACCCCCCAGGACGTGATCTCCGGCCTGGGCTGGGGGCTGGGCTATTTCGGAATGCCCCACATCATCATTCGCTTCATGTCCATCAAGAGCGAGAAGGAGCTGCGCAAGTCCAGCGTCATCGGTATTTCCTGGACGGTAATTATTCTGGTCATGTCTGCCCTGACCGCTGTGGCCGGTCGGCTGTACCTGGGCGAAATTGAGGATTCCTCCACGGTGTTCATCACCATGGTGCGGCGGATTTTCCCGGCTCTGGTGTCCGGACTGCTGCTGTCCGCCATTCTCTCCGCCGCCATGTCCACCGCCGACTCTCAGCTGCTGGCCGCTTCTTCCGCTTTTGCCAGCGACGTTTACAAGCCCCTGATTCGCAAGAATGCCTCCGATAAGGAAATGCTCTGGGCCAGCCGTCTGGTGGTCATGGCCATTTCGGTGGTGGCGCTGCTGATTGCCTCCAATCCCAATTCCGGCTCCATTATGGGTCTGGTGGAGAACGCCTGGGGCGTGTTCGGCGCGGCCTTCGGCCCGGTGATTCTGCTGAGCCTGTTCTGGAAAAAGCTGACCTTCGGCGGCACCGTGGCCGGTATTGCCGTGGGCGCCGGTGTGGACGTGCTGTGGCTGATTCTGGCCAAGTCCGCCACCGGAATTTACGAAATCGTCCCCGGCTTCTTCGCGGGACTGCTGGCCGCCTGGCTGGTGTCCGCTCTGGACAAGAAGGGCCCCGGCGCACAGGTAGAGGCTCTCTTCGACGAGGCCTCCAAACCCGGACTGTAAAAAATATTGAGGGCGCGGTGCTGTGCACCGCGCCCTTCCGCGTTATTCCGCCTTTCCCTCGATCCACTGCTTGAACAGCTGATGCAGCCCGGTGGATGCCAGGCCGCTGAGAGCACCGGACAACAAGATGTCCGGTGTCAGAACGCCCCACTGGTTCATCCAGAGAGCGGTGATGATTCCCACGACGACTACGGTCACAGGAATGAGCCGATTGCTGACCTTAGGCAGCAGATGCTTGACCGCGTAGCCCACCACCAGGCAGATGGCGAGAATCGTGGGGTTGATCCAGGTATTGAGCATTGTGATGTTTTCCATATTTTCCTCCTTAATTCGGCTTGTGAAATTCCTCCAGATCCTCAATTCTGTGATTGATGACCTTGATCTGTTCCTCCACCACCGGCATTCGCCGGGCGAAATTGTTGTGCTCCCGAACCTCCCGGGTCAGCTCGTCCAGCTTGGTTTCCGTGACGGCCTGGGTTCGTGAATTGGCGATCAGCACCCCCACCAGCGTCACACCCCCGCCGATAAGGGCTGTGAGAATCGCTTCCAACGGTTCACCCCCTAGGCCACGTCCATGTGAACGAAGCTGCCGTCAATCCGGTAGGCGTAGCGAACGGGCAGCGTCCGGACATAGGCCAGCAGCTTCTCGCCGGACACATTTTTCACCCGGAAGTCCATGGCCTTGCCCAGCAGGTGTCTGCTGTTTTTCACCCCGCCCACGGCGGCGTTGTGCGTCGGGCACCGCACTCCGCTGGAAATCAGCACCGGTGCGTCAAAAGCCGTGCGCACCCGCTCGGCAAGCCGAACCAGCTTTTCTTCCGGCTCCGCGGGAAAGCCGCCGCACTGTCCGCAGGGACAGCGAAATTCTGCCCGCCGGAAATGGGGGATTTCCCGCCACCAGTCGGGAGGCTCCGGCTCCCGGCCTTCTCCGATGACCTGCCGGATTTTTGTCTCCGTCTGTTCATCGAAGACCCCGCTGGCGGGAAGACCCCAGGCCAGCTGAAAGGCCCGGGTAGCCGCCCGGGATTGTTCGCCCCAGATGCCATCGGGAACGGCCAGGTAATAGCCCAGGTACTGGAGCAGATTCTGCTTCTGCCGGTTGGTCATCCCCTTACACCTCCAGGCACAGGTTGTACACCTTGATGTTTCCGGCCGTGCCCATGGCAAAGCCCACATACCACTGGCCGGTAATACCCGACGCGTCGATGGTCAGGGTCAGTCTGCCGGTGGACTTGGAAATATCCTCGTGGGCAATGCCCGTGGACGCGTTGGCCTGGCTGCTGTAGCTTGCGGCCTGGGTCAGCACCAGGCCGATGCCGCTGAACTTGGCTGCCGACGAATTGGCGCCGGTGGTAAGAACCTCCAGATCCGCCGTCACCCTCGCCGCGTTTGTCAGATCCAGCTTCTCCCCGGAGAGGATGCCCGCCGTCTGATTCGACAGGGTGTTGTGAATCTGAAGATACCCGTTCTCCTGGGTGGGTGTCAGCGTTCTGCCGGAAATCAGCGGATTGGACAGCCCCACATCCGTCAGCGCACCCTTTCGCACAATCCACTGGGCAAGCCGCGCCGTCTCCGTCTGGCCGCTGACGGTAAGCTCCGCCTCCGCGCTCCAGGCCCCTGCCGTAACCGTCCAGATCCCCGGGCCGTCCACGGTACAGGCCCAGCTGCCGGAGGTATCCGGAGCCGTCAGCCGGGTGTCGCCGCACACCGCCGTGCAGGTCAGGCCCGCCGGATAGGCAATCTGAAGGGTTGCCGTAAAGAAGGAAATTTCCGTTTCGTAATCCGCTCGGATCTCCAAGGTCTTGCTGGCTGTATCCGTGCCGTTGGTGATGGTGACGGTCCAGATACCGCTTTCCAGGCCCCGGAAAACCGCCCTGCCGTCAGAAGCCGTTTTTGTTTTCGTTTTGTCGCCCTTGGCAACGGTAACCGCCGCCCCCGCCGGGGCACTCACCGTCAAAACCGCTCCGATGCCGCCTCCGCCACCAAAACCGTACAATGGAATCATCGTATTCATGCGCATAACCTCCTTATTTTCGGTTCAGAGTTTTCTTTGATCCCGTGAGGTCATTGTAACGGTGGGCAGCTCCTTTCGCCATCGAACGATAACCGAAAAAATCCGCCCGGATTCGCAGAAAAAATCCCCCGACGCAGCCGCATCGGGGGAAGATATGTATTTGAAATTCAAAAGCCTTCCCCCACGGCGAAGCCGTGACGGATGAGGGCCTCGCCTCTCCCTATGGGAGAGGTGCCCCGCAGGGGCGGAGAGGGTTTGTTTTACCCTCTCAGTCAGCTTCGCTGACAGCTCCCCCAAAGTGGGAGCCAAGGAAGGCTGCGGGAAACGGATTGCCCGCCCGGGCACCGGGCCGACTATTTCATAAACTTGTCGATGGCCTGACACAAGTCGTCGATGGCCTCGGTATCCCCTGCCGCCACCGCATCCACCATGCAGTGGCGCAGGTGATCCTTCAGGATTACCTTGCCGGTGTTGTCCAGAGCAGAGCGCACCGCCGCCAGCTGAATCAGCACCTCGGAGCAGTCGTAGCCCTCCTCCACCATCCGCTTCACCTTCTCCAGGTGGCCGATGGCTCGGCTCAGCCGGTTGATCACCGCCCGCTGATTCTCATGGACATGGCCATGGCTGTGGGCGATACCATGGGCATGGAGGTAGGCGTGATCGTGCTCCGGTTCCTGGGCTTCCTCGTGAAAATCGGACATTGCGCCCCCTCCTTTCTTTCTCAAATCATCTTATTATACACAGGACAGCCCTCAAAGGCAAGCCCCCCTGGGGGATTTCCGGTGAAAAATAAATGTTTTGACACCGGCTTTATTCGGTATTATAATGTAATACGTACGGAACAACGCAAAGCGGCTTATTCAGCAGACATTAATATAGAAAACATTGAAAGGAGATTGATTTCTATGCATCTCGATCACGATCATACCGGTCTTCCTCATGACCATCCTCACACCCACGAGCACACCCATGACGGTGTGACCCATACCCATGAGCACGTCCACGATCACGAGCACGACCATCACCACGACCACGACTGCCAGGGCAGCTGCGGCACCTGCCCTTCCCAGTGCGAGCACACCCCCATGGAGGAGCTGACCGCCCTGATGAAGTATATGGTGGGTCACAACGCCGCCCACGCCAAGGAGCTGGCAGATCTGGCCGGTCAGCTGGACAAGGCCGGCAACCACACCGCCTATGAGCAGGTGATGACCGCCGTTTCCGATTTTGAAAAGGGCAATATGCGTCTGAGCGTTGTCCTGACCAGCCTGGAGCACGAATAAGGAGGCTTTTGTATGTGCCTGTCTACTGTTTACAAAAATAAGCTGACCCCGGAGACCATCATGATGAAGAACGTCATGCGCATTGAGTGCAAGGACGGCATGGTGATCCTCACCGACCTGATGGAACGTCAGATGGCCGTGGAGGGGACTCTGGAAATGGCCAACCTGGTGGACGGGGTGGCCGTCATCAAGGAATCCGTCGCCTAATCGGCGAGTCGCAAGGCACGGATGTCAATGCGCGCCCAAATAGAAGGTGCCATTGCGAACCAGTGGCAATCCATCCCCCCTTGGCTCCCACTCTGGGGGGAGCTGTCACGAAGTGACTGAGAAGGAAACAAGGCCCTCACCGTCTTTGGCAAAGCTTCCCTAGGAAAGAGGCAAGGCCCTCATCCGTCACGGCTTCGCCGTGCCACCTTCCCCGTGGGGGAAGGCTTTGCGTTATGACATTCCACAAATCACCCCACCGGCTCCCAGGTTTGGGAGCCGGCATCCATTCAAAATTTATTTGCAAATAATTCTTATTTACATATTGACAAACAGAAGCTTCCGTGATATACTCAGCTCGTAAACAAGAATCACTTACAAACAGAGCTTACGGAGGTGCCTATGGAAGTCGGCGCAAAGCAATTCAAAAAGCGCAACGCCATTCTCACCTGCCTGCGCTCCACCAAAAGCCATCCATCTGCGGAAATGGTGCACGAAATGCTCAGAACGGAGCATCCGGATATTTCCCTGGCGACGGTTTACCGGAACCTGACCTGGTTCAAGAACCAGGGACTTGTGACCAGCGTAGCCACCGTCCGGGGTATCGAGCGGTTCGACGCCAACACGGAGCCTCATGTGCATTTCATCTGCAATCAATGCGATGCGGTGCTGGATCTTCCGGAGATGGAAGTACCCCAAAGCCTGAGCAATGGAGCGGAGCAAGCCTCCGGCTGCTTGGTTCAGGACTGCCGGCTGACCTTCACAGGTCTTTGCCGGAACTGCGCGAAACTCAGAAAAGGATACACAAATTAAAATCAATTTAGGGAGGATATTATTATGAAGAAATTTGTTTGCCCCGTCTGCGGCTACGTCTACGAAGGAGACTCCATCCCCGAAGGCTTCAAGTGCCCCGTGTGCCATGTGGACGGCTCCAAGTTCAAGGAAATGGAAGAGGGCAAGCTGGCTGCCGAGCACGAGTACGGCATCTACGCCAAGACCGTCAAGAACAACCCCGACATCTCCGAGGAGGACAAGAAGTTCATCTTTGAGCAGCTGAAGGCCAACTTCCAGGGCGAGTGCAGCGAAGTGGGCATGTACCTGTGCATGGCTCGGATCGCCCATCGTGAGGGCTATCCGGAAATCGGCCTGTACTGGGAGAAGGCCGCCTATGAGGAAGCCGAGCACGCCGCCAAGTTCGCCGAGATGCTGGGCGAGGACCTGGAGCCCAACATGAAGGCCTCCACCCGGGCGAATCTGGCCTGGCGTGTGGACTGCGAGTTCGGCGCCACCCAGGGCAAGTTTGATCTGGCCTCCTGCGCCAAGCGCAACGGTCTGGATGCCATCCACGACACCGTCCACGAAATGGCCCGTGACGAGGCCCGCCACGGCCGTGCACTGAAGGGTATGCTGGATCGGTACTTCGCCAAGGAGATCGCTCTGGAGAAGGCCGCCGCCAAGGCCAACAAGGTCGCTGAGAAGGCCGTTGACGCAGCCGCCGACGTAGCCTCCAAGCTGGGCGACATCTTCAAGAAGTAATCGAAGCTGCCAGAATAAGTCAAAGGAGAAGCACCTATGAAATATGTCTGCGATGTCTGCGGCTGGGTCTATGACGAGGAAGAAACCGGCGTCAAGTTTGAGGATCTGCCCGAGGATTTCGAATGCCCCCTGTGCGGCGTGGGAAAGGATCAGTTCTCCCCCGCGGAATAAGTACTCCCTTCAGGGAACCGTGCAAACGGTTCCCTGTTTTTTATACGAGTTTTCAGATAGCCCCTAAGAAATAGTATTATTGACAGTACAGGGAAATCCGGGTATGATACAGGCATCTTGTTATCCGAAAATGGGGTGCTGCAATGACACTGGTCAAGCTGTTCTTCTATGCGCTTTCCACCCTGGGTTCCTTCGAGCTGCTGCGTCTGGCGGGGCGGGACAGAATTCAAACGCACTTTCTGCCCAGCCTGACCATTGCGGTGCAGGTAAGCGTACTGTTTCTTGCCGGACTGTGGAATCTGCTGCCGGAGGCCGCCGGAATTCTGTACCTTCTCGGCTTCTTTGGGCTTTTTCTGTTGGTCGTTCGGGAAAAATCCCTGAATTTTCTTCGGAAATATGCGGATTTCGGCTATGCTGCCCTGGCAATTCTACTCCTTGCCTGCGCCCTGGCGGTGAAAGGCAAAATGTTCCTGCAATACGACAATTTCTCCCACTGGGCACTGGTAGTCCGGGAAATGCTCCGCTTTGATCGATTTCCCAATTTTGCGGACACGCTGATTCACTTCCAGGAATATCCCCTGGGCAGTGCCGCCTACATCTACTACTTCGCCCATTGGGTGGGAACCACTGAGCCGCTGCAAATGCTCGCTCAGGCCTACGCCATCGCCGCGGCGATACTGCCGCTGTTCTCCCGGGTGACCGGGCGGAAGCCCCTTTGCTGTGCCGCTCTGCTGGGCTTTGCCTGGTTTGTGTTTGACTACAACACCGCCATTACCGATCTGCTGGTGGATACCCTGCTTCCCATGGTGGGAATGTGTGCCCTGCTCTTTGCCGTGACCCACTGCAAAGAAGGGTGCGGAAAATTTGAGCTTTTCTGCGCCGCCTGCTATTCTATCTGGCTGGTTCAGATTAAAAACTCCGGCATTTTCTTCCTCCTTCCCATTGTCCTGGTCATTGTGCCTTATGCCCATCGGCAAAAAGCCTGGGGAGCCTGTGCTCCGGTTCTCCTGGCTCCCCTGGTTTCCCTGGTGCTGTGGCAGAAGCACTGCGCCTACGTTTTCCCGGCGGCCGCCTCCACCACCCACGCCATGACCCTGTCTAATTATCAGGCCACCCTCCAGGGAAAATCCGCCGAGGAGATTCTCACCATCTGCCGCTCCTTTCTGACCTTTGCCGCCACCTACCGGGGACTTTGGCTGACCATAGCCTTCTGCGGGATACTGGGCGGGCTGGTCTTCCTTTTGAACCGGCCTATGCGCAAGGATTTTATCCGAATTGTCCTGTTCTCCGCCGGGCTGTACCTTGTCTATCAGCTGGGAAATCTGGGCATGTACCTGTTCTCCATGCCCACCGTGCAGGCTCTGCGTCTGGCCGGCGTGGAACGGTACACCAAAACCGTCCTTCTGGCCATTCTCTATCTGAACATGCTTCCGATGCTCCGGCTGATTTCCGACACACCCGTTAAATCTCGCGCGCTGGCCCTCACCGCAGGGTTCCTAGTGACACTGTTTGCCTTCCTCTATCTGAATCTCGGCTCTCTGGAGGCTATTTTCCAGGGGCGGGAGGATCCGGCCAAGCGGCAATGGCTGGAATCGGTGCGGGTGGAATACGGTCTGCCGGAAGGAGAATCCTACCGCGTTCTGCTGCCCGTCGAGGCAGCCAACGACCACGGCTACACCTACGTTCTGACCCGCTACACCTTCCGAAGCAATTCCGTTCAGGTTCTGACCGAGGACGATTTGGGAAGTCTGTCGGCGGACGATGCCAATTTCCTGCTGATTTACAGTGCGCAATCTCCGGCGGTTTCCGCCTGGGTGCGCACCCATTATCCCGATCAGTCCGACCGCCCGGTCGTCAATCTCTGGATGGGGAAATAGCCAAAAAGAGGAAGCAAATTTCGGTTTGCTTCCTCTTTTTGTGCATTTTGGGCGGAAATAAATCTGAACAGCCCTTGAATTTTTCTTGAATTCTCCCCGGCAGGGGTGGAAGTTTCCCGGCATTTGTGGTATACTGTGGGCAATTATAGGATGCGGAAGTATGCAAACCTTTGAACGGAGAGAAGACTATGCTGGAATTACTGTCCCCCGCCGGTTCCATGGAGGCCCTGCGGGCCGCGGTGCAGAACGGTGCCAACGCGGTGTACCTGGGCGTGGGGAATCTGAACGCCCGCCAGAGCGCCAAGAATTTCACCCCCCAGACTTTGGTGGATGCGGTGAAATACTGCCACGTCCGGGGCGTGGATGTGCACCTGACCCTGAACACCCTGGTCTCCGACCGGGAAATGAAGGAGGCGGCGGAGCTCATCCGCCACGCCGCCCAGTACAATATTGACGCCTTTATCGTCCAGGATTTAGGGGTTGTGCAGCTGTGCCGCCAGATTGCGCCCCACATTCCTATCCACGGCTCCACCCAGATGACCGTCCATTCCCTGCCCGGAGTGCAGCTGTGCGCCGCCATGGGCATGAAGCGGGTGGTGCTCAGCCGGGAGCTGAGCCGGGAGGAGATTCGGTACATCTGTGCAAATTCCCCCATCGAAATTGAGGTTTTCGCCCACGGGGCTCTGTGCATGAGCTACAGCGGCCAGTGCTACCTGTCCGCCGCCATCGGCGGCCGCTCCGGCAACCGAGGCCGGTGCGCCCAGCCCTGCCGCCAGAGCTACGGCTATGGCCGCTGGGAGGAAAAATATCCCCTGAGCCTGAAGGATAACTGCCTGGTGCACTACTTAGGCGAACTGGAAAGCATGGGCGTGGCCTCCGTGAAGCTGGAAGGACGGATGAAAAAGCCCGAGTATGTGGCCACCGTCACCGCCGTGTACCGGAAGGCCATCGACGAGGGCGTGGTTACGAAACCCATGATGGACGCCCTTATGACCGCCTTCAACCGCCAGGGCTTCACCGACGGCTATTACACCAGCCGGGTCAACCGGAAAATGTTCGGCATCCGTCAGGACACCCGGGACGATCCCCAGTGGCTCCAGGCGGCGAGACAGTCCTTTGAGGCGGGGGAAACTCCGCTGGTTGACCTGAAATTCCGGGCAGTGGTCACTGTGGACGGCAGTTCCCTGACCGCCACTGACCCGGAAGGCCGCACCTGTACCGTCAACGGCCCCCGGCCGGAGCTGGCCCGGAATGTTGCCCTGACCGGAGAAATGCTTGCCCAGCGGGTGGCAAAAACCGGCGGCACGCCCTACCGCTGCGTGGAGGTACGCACCCGGGTTGACCCAGGCCTCATCATCTCCGCCGCCGCCGTCAACGCCATGCGCCGGGATGTGCTCAATCAGCTTACCGCCCTGCGGGCCCGGCGGGAGGACTTTCCCATCAACCCGCCCAAAAGCGTCCCCGACTATCGGGGGCCAAAGGATTTGCCCGGTCTGACCGTCCAGGTCACCACCCGGGAGCAGCTGACCCCGAACCTGCTCAATTCCGAAACCGCCATGCTCTATGTGCCCCTGCACATTCTGGCCGCCGACCCGGAAATGACCGGTCTTCTGGTTCAGCGGGGGCGGCTGGCGGTGGTGCTGCCCCGGATCGTTCACGACGGGGAAATGCCGAAGCTGAAAAAGGATTTGGCATTACTTCAAAGCATCGGCGTGAAGAATGCTTTGGTTGGCAATCTGGGTCTTCTGGCGCCTGCCCGGGAGGCGGGAATGCGGATTCACGGAGACTTCGGCCTGAACATCTACAATTCCGTATCCATGAACGTGCTGCGTTCTTTGGAGGTCTGCTCGGCTCTCGTCAGCTTCGAGATGACCCTGCCCCAGATCCGGGACTTGAGCAAGGCGGTGAACGCGGAGATTCTGGCCTACGGCAGAATGCCCCTGATGATCACCGAGCAGTGTCTGATTCAGGGGCGCACCGGCGAGTGCACCTGCCACTTAGGCAGCACCAAGCTGACCGACAAAACCGGCGCGGAGTTCCCCATCCTCAAGGATGGAGACAGCTGCCGCAGCGTGCTGTTCAACGGCAAGAAGCTCAGCTGGCTGGATCGGCAGGACGACCTGGCAAAGCTGGGGGTCTGGGCCATCCGGCTGTACTTCACCACGGAGAATGCCCGGGAGGTTGACCGGGTTCTGGAGGATTACCTGAATCCCGCTCCCTTTGACCCCGGCGCCTGCACGAGAGGGTTGTACCTGCGCGGCGTGGAGTGATGGAAATGCAAAATGTAAAATGCAAAATGCAAAATTTGTTTTCTGCGTTACGTCGTTTCGTAGGGGTCGATTGAGCACATCGACCCGTTGATAAAACCCGACTGCATGTAGGGCGGGTCGATGTGGGCATCGCCCCTACGAACAGGTGGGCAGCTGCCTGCTGCCTGACCTCTCGGGCGCTCCCGCGCCAGTGCACGATATGAAGCTTGCCGGACAATAAAAGGAGCACACTATGACGATCAAAGACA
>UQXG01000059.1 GCA_900544945.1 uncultured Eubacteriales bacterium
CTGAACTCCAATTAAAATCTTTAAAAAAGATTTTAATCAGGAAATAGTATCAGTAATCCACAGAGGAATCCGCACCGACAATGGCAATGTAAGTATTGCCCACACCGATTTCCAGATCCTGGGCGTCGTTGGTCAGGAAGTGGAAGGGTGCCTTGTCTCCGTCACAGCCCCAGACAATGGGGATGATCTTGCCGCCGTTGGCGTAGTAGCCCGTGCCGCCGGCGTTAAAGTTTGCGTAGTGATAAATGCCCTCGTTGGTCACGTCGGCGAACATGACGATCACGTTGGTGAAGCTTTCCGCCTCGTCGGTGATCTGGTCGTGCATCTCCTGGCCGTACTGGTTCCAGACGTACTTGCCGGTTTCGGTATTATAGATCATCTGGGTATCCTTCTTGGCCTGCTTGTAGTTCAGGTGGATGGTGATGTCGGAGGCGTCCTCACCGGAAGCGGGGGTGCCGTCCTCGGTGAACCGGAAGCCGTAGTCCCGATCCAGGGTCTGGGGCCAGCCCTGCTTCTCGGCGTACTCCTTGTAGCCCGCGCCGATGCCGAAGAGGCTGTTCTCCAGGCTGCGCTTGTACTCCTTATCCCGATAGGAGGTGGTCACCTCCTGCATCACGTCCCAGGACTCGATGTTGAAGTTCTCGATACCACGATCCTTGGCATCGGCCAGAGCCGTGCTGGAGCCGCCGGCGTGACCCAGAATCAGGTCATAGTGCTGAGCGATCTGGTTGAAAATAGGCCGGGTGGAACGGGTAGAGCCCATGGCCTTCACGCTTTCGATGTCGCTGAACAGAGCCAGGCAGCGAACCACGTTGTTCATGTTGACGTACATCTCCATGACCACATCGGCCTGGGTCACACCCACATGGGGCAGGTTCTCCCGAAGATTGCTGACGGTGGTGGCGTAAATACGGCCGGTAAAAGGTGCGTCCAGCAGCTGGCCGTTCACCGGGTTCCGATAGGCGGGCGGCTCGGTGGGCACCGTAGTGGGCTCGGCGGTAGGCTCCGCGGTGGTTTCCGCCGCAGTGACGGCAAGCTCCTCGGCGGCCTGGTCATTCTTCGCGGCCTCGGCGTTGCCCCGGCCTGGGATTAGCTTGCCGCAGCCGCCCAGCAGCATGGCCGCAGCCAATGTAAGCGCAAGAATTCTTTTCATACTTACTATATCCTTTCCTTTTTTAGGAGAAACCCGAACTTTATCTGCCGGTAAAATCCGAGCTTTCCCTATTTTTTTGTTTACTCCCCAGTGTCCTCAATGAGGGCATCGGCCATGGTTTTGCCCATGGAATAATAGAACACGTTGTCCCGGGCAGGGTTCAGGTCCGGCAGCACGCCCCGGTGGGCGTAGACGTTGTAGTAGCCGAACATCATGGGGATGATCCGGCCGTCCTCGGCCAGCTTCTGGTAGAAGTTGTAGTAGTTGCCGCTGTCCTCCAATGCCTTCAGGCACATATTGTAGAGAATTTCGTGGGACATGCCCCCCCGGCTCATTTCGCCGTAGGGTCGGAAAAACTCCGTCAGATCCATGTCTGGGCTCAGCCGGGTCATGCCCAGGTACACATCGAAGTTGCCAGCCACGATGGTGTTCTTGTACAAGGTGCCGCCGCTTTCCAGGGTGGTGGCGGGCAGACCCAGAGCCGTCAGATTGGAGGCCAGATCCCGGGCAATCCGGGTGCGGGCGGAATCGTCGGAGTTCACCAGAATCCGCAGCTCCTTGTCCGCGCCATCCTTCTGGGGAATCCGGTAGGCCGACAGCTTTTCGATGAACTTCAAGGGGTCATAGGCGTACTTGGCCGCCAGAGATTTGCTGTAATAGGATTCCGTGGGGGCACAGGGCAGGGTCACAGGAGACACCAGGCCTTTGTAAGCCGATTCCGCTAAGCTCTCCCGGTCGATGCCGTAGGTCAGGAAGGTACGCAGGGTGCCGTCGTCAAAGTGCTCGGAATAGAGAATGTTGCAGCCCAGATAAATCATGTAGCCGCTCTCGATTTCCCACAGCTCATAGTCGCACCGATATTCGGCGAAGGAGTCGCTCATAGGGTTGGTGCACACCACACTGACGGAATTGTCTCCGTTGAACTGGAAGGCATCACGCACCTCGGCGGTGGTACTCACGGCGGTCAGGTTGATGGTATTGTCCCGGGCAGGGATCTTCAGATCGCCGCACCACCAGTTGGGGTTGCGCTGAAGCACCGCGCCGCCGCTGCTCTCCACGAACACATAGGGGCCGCTGCCCGCAGGCGCTTCGGTCAGATTGGCAACCTCCGAGGCCTTCACAATGGGCACATCCAACAGAAGCGCCAGATTCTGATAGGCGGTATCCATCTGGAACAGAATACCGCCGTCCTCGGTCTCCTTCACTTCCAGCAGGTGCTTATAGAAGCGGTATTTATAGTAGTCGTTTTCCATGGCCTGCTTGTAGGAGGCCACCACGTCGCTGGCCGTCACCTTGCTTCCGTCGGAGAAGGTGGCGTTATCCTCTAAGTAGATCGTCCAGTTCCGGCTGTTGGTGGAAACCTTGTATTTCGAGCAGAGAATGGGGGTGGTGTTTTTCTTGCTGTCCACGGCAAACAGAGGCTGATACATGAGAGACATCAGCACCCGGTTGGTGTAGTCGCTGCCAAAAAGAGGATTCAGGGAGCGTTCCGGATAATAGGCCAGCACCAGGTTCTGGCTGTCCTCCGCTTCCTCCGTCACCACCGATTCCTCGCCATCCATCAAAATGGCATCGCCGGTGGCCACATAGGCCTCGTTATGGATGGCTCTGCCGCAGCCGGAAAGAAGCCCGGTCATCAGGGCAAGGGTCAGCAGAAGGCACAGGCCTCGCTTCATCTTCCCACCTCCTTGCAGGTAATCACCGCACCCTGGGAGCCCCGCTCCCCATGGCTTGCCCGGTGGGACCAGAACCGATCACACTGGCAGTAGGTGCACGCATCGCTGATTTCCATTTGGGTTACCCCCACCCGGTTCAGGCTCATGGCGTTGATCGCCTTCAAATCCAGGTGGTATTTGTCCTCCCGCTTCTCGATGAACTGCCGAACCTCCTCGCCGTAGGAGGCCAGCATAGCCTGGGGCACATCCTCGTCGGTTTCAAAATGGCACAGGCCAATGTTGGGGCCGATGGCCGCCCGGATATTTTCCGGCTTGCAGCCGAAATTCTCCACCATGGCCTTCACGGTCTTCGCACCGATTTTCTGGGCAGTACCCCGCCAACCGGCGTGAGCCGCCCCCACCGCCCCGGTCACCGGGTCAAAAAACAGCATCGGGGTGCAGTCGGCGGTGAAGACCAGCAGCGTCACCTCCGGGGTATTCGTCACGAGAGCGTCGCACTCGGGGTAATCTTTGTGGCAGAAGCCCCGGCAATCCCGGTCGGTGACCACCCGGACGATATCCGAATGGGTCTGCCGGGTCATCACCAGCTTCTCCGGGTCAAAGCCCAGGGCACTTCCCAGCCGCCGGAGGTTTTCCACCACGTTTTCCATGGTATCCCCCCGTCCGTAGGCCAAGTTCAGGCTGGCCTGGGTGCCGGTGCTCACCCCGCCATAGCGGGTGGTGAAGCCGTGGGGGACGGAAATCCCCCCGGCGGTCAAAAATTCAACTTGGTTCATGCGTTTCGTTTCTATCGGCATTCCGCTTCTCCATAGGTTTCGCGAATTTGGATTGGGCTCAGTTCGCCAATTTATCCTTCTGCATACAGCACTTCTTGTACTTTTTGCCGCTGCCGCAGGGGCAGGGATCGTTGGGGCCGACCTTCTTGGCGGCGTTGCGCACGGGCTGCTTTTTCACGGTAGCCTCCCCGGAACCGGCGGTGCCGGTCTCCTTGGCCACCTTCTCCCGCTTGACCTCCTGGGCAGGCCGCAGCTGCACCAGGAACATCCGGCGGATGGTCTCCTCCTTGATGGCCTGGATCATGGCCTGGAACATCTGGTAGCCCTCTTCCTTGTAGGCAATCACCGGGTCATGCTGGCCGTAGGCCCGCAGACCGATGCCCTGCTTCAGGTCGTCCATGGCATCGATGTTGTCCATCCAGTATTCGTCCACCACCCGGAGCATGACCACACGCTCCAGCTCCCGCATGATGGCGGGGGTGTAGGCCTTTTCCTTGGCATCGTAGGTGTTTTTGGCGATGTCCAGCACGATTTCCGCCACTTCGGCAGCGTGCTTGCCCAGCAGCTGATTGCCGCGGCCTTCCAGGGTGCCCTTGGCAAAGTAGATGCCCTCCATTGTGGCCGCCAGACGGCGCAGACCCTCCTCATCCGCCACGCCGCCGTTTGCGCTCAGCGCGTCGTTCACCGCGCCGGTGACCACGTCGGACAGCATGGACATCATATTCTCCCGGAGGTCTTCCCCGTCCAGCACCTTCTGCCGCTGGGCGTAGATAACCTCACGCTGAGTGTTCATCACGTCGTCGTATTCCAGAACGTTCTTTCTGGCCCGGAAGTTCCGGGATTCCACGTTCTTCTGGGCGTTTTCCACGGCGTTGGACAGAATTTTCGCGTCAATGGGGGTGTCCTCGTCCAGACCCAGGGAATCCATCATCCCTACCACCTTGTCGGTTGCGAACAGCCGCATCAGGTCGTCCTGAAGGCTCAGGAAGAACCGGCTCTCGCCGGGGTCGCCCTGACGGCCGGAACGGCCTCGCAGCTGATTGTCAATTCGCCGGGACTCGTGACGCTCGGTGCCGATGATGTAAAGGCCGCCGGCGGCACGAACCTTCTCCGCCTCGTCGGCGATGGTCGCCTTGTACTTTTTCAGCAGCTGCTTGTACTGCTCCCGGACAGCCAGAATCTCCGGGTTGTCGGTTTCGGCGTAGGAATCCGCCTCCATGAGCAGCTCCTCAGGAAGGCCGGTTTTCGCCAGCTCCGCCTTGGCCAGGAAGTCCGCGTTGCCGCCCAGCATGATATCCGTACCACGGCCGGCCATATTGGTGGCGATGGTCACCGCCCCGAATTTACCGGCCTGAGCCACGATCTGAGCCTCCTGCTCATGGTGCTTGGCGTTCAGGACGTTATGCGGGATGCCCTCCCGCTTGAGCATCTTGCTCAGCAGCTCGCTCTTTTCGATGGAAATGGTACCCACCAGCACGGGCTGGCCCTTTTCGTGGCAGGCCTTCACCTGCGCTACGATTGCCCGGTACTTGCCCGCCTCGTTCTTGTAGACCACATCGCTGTGATCCACCCGAATCACCGGCTTGTTGGTGGGAATCTCCACCACGTCCAGGGAATAGATGGCGGCAAATTCCTCTTCCTCGGTCAGGGCGGTGCCGGTCATGCCGGAGAGCTTGTCATACAGCCGGAAGAAATTCTGGAAGGTAATGGTAGCCAGAGTCTTGCTCTCGCTGGCAACGTTCACGCCCTCCTTGGCCTCAATGGCCTGGTGCAGGCCCTCGTTGTAGCGTCTGCCGTACATCAGCCGCCCGGTGAATTCATCCACAATGATGATTTCCCCGTCCTTGACCACATAGTCGATGTCCTTTTTCATCAGACCACGAGCCTTCATGGCCTGGTTGATGTGGTGAGCCAGGGTGGTATTCTCCGCGTCGGCCAGATTCTCCACGCCGAAGAACCGCTCGGCCTTGGCAATGCCCGCGGCGGTCAGGGACACGGTGCGAGCCTTCTCATCCACGAAGTAGTCGCAGTCGTAGTCGTCGTGAACCTCCTTGTCCTCGGTTTTGGCGAAAACCTGCTTGCGCAAGGTGGAGACAAACCGGTCGGCCATTTCATACAGCTGAGAGGAATCCTCTCCCTTGCCGGAAATGATCAGGGGAGTACGAGCCTCGTCGATTAAGATGGAGTCCACCTCGTCCACAATGGCAAAGGCATGACCCCGCTGAACAAGCTCCTGCTTGTAGATGGCCATATTGTCCCGGAGGTAGTCAAAGCCCAGCTCGTTGTTGGTACAGTAAGTAATGTCTGCGGCGTAGGCCTCTCTGCGTTCTGCCGGAGACATGCCCGGAATCACCAGGCCGATGGTCAGACCCATATAGCGGTAAACCTTGCCCATCCACTCGGACTGGTATTTTGCCAGATAGTCGTTGACGGTGACCACATGGACACCCCGACCGTTCAGGGCATTCAGGTAGCAGGGCAGGATGGCAACCAGGGTTTTGCCCTCGCCGGTCTTCATCTCGGCAATCCGGCCCTGATGCAAAACGATGCCGCCGATGAGCTGCACCGGATAGGGCCGCATACCCAACACCCGGTCGGCAGCCTCCCGGATGGCCGCGAAGGCCTCAGGGAGCAGATCGTCCAGAGTCTCTCCCTTGTCCAGCCGCTGCTTGAACTCGGCGGTCTTTCCCCGGAGCTCTTCCTCGCTTAAATTTTTGTAGCTGTCCTCCAGAGCCAGAATTTTATCCACCGTGGGCTGGATTTTCTTCAGCTCCCGCTGGGAGCGGGTGCCGAACAGTTTCTCAATAAGTCCCATTGCAATCTCCTTTTGTGATGGCAGCATCGTGCAATCGCGTCTGCAAGCCGCAGGCAAATGCCCGATGCCGCTCCGGTAGTAAGCCGATATAAGCCAATTTCAAGATATTATATCATAGTCAGCAGGAGAAGAAAAGTCGAAATTGTGAACAATCTTCCCATTCTTTCGCCAAAATCATTGCACAGAAGCGAAAAAAGCAAGGATTTCGGATTTGCCCGCCTTCACGCTGCCCTGCTGAAAATCCGGCTTGCCGCCGCCTTTTCCGGACAAGGCCGCCGTCATCTGTTTGCCCAGAGGCCGCAAGTCCTCGTCGTGAGAGGCCAGGCAGTAGCCGTAGCCCGTCTCGTCACTGCCGCTGAACACCGCCGCCCGGCCTCCGCAGACCCGGGCAATGGCGTCCGCCAGCTCCCGCAGACCCGTGCCGTCCAGGCCTTCCTCAAAGTGGAGCACGTTGCCCTGTCCGGCGTAGCTTTCGGCAGTCAGGGCAAAAATCTGCCGCTGCAAGCCGACGATTCTGAATTTCAGAGCCGCCAGCTGGTCGTTCATCCGCTGGGCAGCCAGACCGGTCTCCAGGATTTTCGCGGAAAAAGCCTGGGACACCAGCCGATTCTGGGCGTAAACCTCGCCGAGGAGCCGGAGTGCCTGGGCTCCGCAGGCCATCTCCATCCGGGTACCGCCCCGGAAATTCACCGCGCTGAACAGCTTCACCAGGCCGATTTCCCCGGTGGCCGCCACATGGGTACCGCAGCAGGCGCAGCAGTCAAAGCCCGGAATCTCCACGATCCGCACCGGCCAGGAAAGCTGCTTCTTCGTCCGATAGGGTACCTTCGGCAGCTCCTCCCGGCTGGGATACCAGCAGCGGATGGGAAGGTTCTCCCAGATCGCCTCATTGGCCTGCGCCTCGATTTCCTCCAGAGCCTCCTCCGGAACCACCCCGTCAAAATCGATGGTGGTCACATCCGCGCCCATGTGGAAGCCGGTGTTATGGTAACCATACCGCCGGTTGATAATGCCGGAAACGATGTGCTCGCCGCTGTGCTGCTGCATCCGCCGGAACCTGGCCTCCCAGTCGATGGTTCCCTCCACCGTCTGTCCCGGCTCCAGGGGGGCGGCGCAGTAGTGCGCCACCGTCTCCCCCCGCTCATGGGTATCCAGCACCCGGACGCCGCCAAGGACGCCGGTGTCTCCGGCCTGTCCGCCTCCCTCGGGGTAAAAGGCGGTGGCGTCCAGGGTAACGACAAAATAATCCTTCTCCGCCTGGCAGGACAAAACCTGCGCCCGGAAGGTTTTCAAATGGCTGTCTTCGTAATATAGTTTCCGTGTCTGCATGGGATACCTCCGGATGATTTTAACTGAAATGGATGTATTATTATAGCACGCTCCCGGCCGAAAAGCAATCGTTTCTCCCGTTTACATAACACATACAAGAATTTTTTCCGGATTTTACTTCCCTTTTGCGGAAAATTGGTGTAGAATGAGGAAAATTGATTTCCCATGAGGTGATAACCATGCCCGCCAATTATGCCCATTACCGTTTCGGCAAGCTGGCGCTGCCCAAGCTTCCCGCCGAGGCTCGCCAGTGCATCGGTCGGTTCCGCCGACTCTACGACATCGGTCTGCATGGGCCGGATATTTTCTTCTACTACAATCCCGCCATAGACACCGCCGTGGGTCAGCTGGGGCACAGCTACCATACCCACAGCGGTCAGCTGTTCTTCTCGGAGGCCTGCAAGAAGGCCGATTCCGAGGCCGCGAAGGCCTACCTGCTGGGGGTTCTGGGGCACTACTGCCTGGACTCCGCCTGCCATCCCTATGTGAACCAGCTGGTAAGCATCGGAGAGGTACGGCACATCGCCATCGAGTCCCAGCTGGAGCGGCGGCTGCTTCTGCTGGATGGGGTCAGGTCTCCGGAAACCTTTGACATGAGCAAGCGGTTCCGGCTGACCCGGGGGGAGTGCATGACCGTGGCGGAGTTTTATCCTCCCGCCACCGGAGCAAACGTCAGTCAAAGCGTGAAGCATCTGGCCTGGTGCACCCATTTCCTGGCCAGCCCCAACCGGCAGTGGCGCTGGAAGCTGCTGCACAGAATCAAGCCGGAGCTGTGCGACATCTTCATTCCGGCAGAGGATGACGAGGATTGCGTTCTGTATGTGGATGAGCTGGTGACCCTGTACAACGAAGCCCTGAACCGGTATCCGGAGATGGCCGCTCAGCTTCTGGCTCATCTGAAAGACGGCACCGAGCTTGGCGAGGATTTTCTTCCCAGCTTTGACCCCCACAACGACTGATTTGGAGAGAAACGAATGAACAAAAACCTGAAACTCACGGCTTTGGAGAAAAACTGGATTCTGTACGATGTGGGAAATTCCGCCTTCATTCTGTTGGTGGCCACCCTGGTTCCCATTTATTTTAATTCCCTGGCCTCCGCCGCGGGGGTTCATGAAGACCTGTATCTGAGCTACTGGGGCTACGCCGGTTCCCTGGCCACGGTGCTGGTGGCTCTGCTGGGCCCGGTCTGCGGCGCTCTGGCTGACCGGAAAATGAAGAAAGCCTTCTTCCTGCTGGCCCTGCTTCTGGGTGCGGCAGGCTGCGCCGCCTTAGGGCTGGCTCCGGGCTGGTTCAGCTTCCTGGGCATCTTCATTCTCGCCCGGGTGGGTTACTCCGCCAGCCTGGTGTTCTATGATTCCATGCTGCCGGAGATCACCGACGATGCCCGGATGGACAAGGTCTCCTCCCTGGGCTATGCCTTCGGCTATATCGGCTCCGTGATTCCCTTCATCGTCTGCCTGATTCTGGTGCTGATGCCCCAGGTCTTCGGCCTGACCCAGGGAAGCGCCATGGTCATTGCCTTCCTCATCACCGCCCTGTGGTGGATCGGCTGCTCTCTTCCTCTGCTCCGCCGGTATCACCAGACCGCCTTTGTCACTGCGGAAAACAGCCGCCTTCTGGACAGCTTCCGCCAACTGGGCAGAACTCTGAAAGACGTGAAGCGGGAAAAGCACATTTTTATATATCTGCTGTCCTTTTTCTTCTTCATCGACGGCGTGTACACCATCATCGATATGGCCACTGCCTACGGCGCGGCTCTGGGACTGGACACCACCGGCCTGCTGCTGGCCCTGCTGCTGACTCAGTTCGTGGCCTTCCCCTTCTCCATTCTCTTCGGGCGGCTGTCCGCCAAGTACGACACCGGCCTGCTCATCAAAGTATCCATCGTCTGCTACACCGGCATTGTGGTCTTCGCCGTGTTCCTGGTGAGCCAGTGGCAGTTCTGGCTGCTGGCGGTGCTGGTGGGTATGTTCCAGGGCGGCATTCAGGCTCTCAGCCGCTCCTATCTCGGCAAGATCATCCCCCCGGAGCGCAGCGGCGAATTTTTCGGCCTGATGGATGTGTTCGGCAAGGGTGCCTCCTTCATGGGCCTGACTCTGGTAGCCCTGGTGAGCCAGCTCACCGCCGGAATCCAGCTGCACATGTTCGGCCTGACCCTGCGCAACGAGAACATCGCCGTGTCGTCTCTGACCATTCTGTTCGCCATCGGCTTTGTTCTCTTCTGCAAGGCAGACAAGCTGAACCGGGAACGGGTGGCAAAATAATCACCCCAATTAGGGCCTATCTGAAAACCGGAAATATGACCAACGGCGAGGGATTTTCCGCCTGATGAAGCCATTTTTTTGCAGGAATACTCTGCGTATTGCAAGAAAAAATGGTGCCCAGCAGGTGGAAAAGACCCGCTGTTTGGGCGTGTTGACGGTTTTCAGATAGGCCCTACATTTGCGTGCAAAAAGGCTCCCCTTGGTACCCAAGGGGAGCCTTTTTATGCCTGTCTTCTCTTCCGCTTCTTGGGAACCGGGGCGGCAGCGGCAAACCAGCGCTGGAAGCGCATCTGCTTGGCCCGCTCGTCCATGAGAAGAGCCGTCTCCCGGAGAATTTCCGCCCATTCGTCGGCGGTTTTCCGTCCGTTTGTCCGCAGAAACAGGTAGGGGCAGTCCTCCATTTTCCGGCGGCCGAAGGCATCGGCATAGGGTCGGATGACCCCAAGCGCCAGAGCGTAGGGCGCCATGTTGAAAAAATAGTCCGGATCGTTATTCAGTAGCCGGTTAATCCCGTCTCGGGGAAGATGCTTCAGATAGCTGCGCAGTCCCAGAATCTGGCCGGAATCGTGCCGTCCTAAGTCACTGCGCCGACCGCCGTAGGCGGCGAAGAAGCCCAACGCCCACTGACCCAGAATGGAGCACACCGGAATCAGGGGCTGGCCGCTGAGGAAGCCCAGCAGTGCCCACAGCGCCAGCACCGCCAACCCAATAAACACCGGGGTTTTCCCCCGCAGATGGGTGCAATAAGCCACGTCCTGCATGAGCCAGCCGGAAATCAGGCCCACAAAGGCCAGAATCACCGCCATGACCACCGCCAGCGCCAGCACACCGCTCATATTCATGGCCACGCACACGCCGCAGATGCCCTGGGCAATGCAGGCCAGACCCCGGAAAATTTTCATATTGCCGGAGTTTCCTCGGTACATGCTCCGCTCAAAGGGCACCATGCCCGCCACCTTCCGGCACAGGGCGCCGTACTGGTTGCCCGTGGCATCCACCACATCCCGCTTGCTGAAGAGCAGATTGAACACCTTATTCTCAAAGGCACTGCGCTCGTTGCCCATGTCCATCCGCTTCTGGAGCAATATCCGTCTGCCCTCCCGGACGATGAGCAGATAGCCCAGCTGGGCCCAGGAGAAGACCATCATGGTCAGATCGCCGCCGGTAAGGGTCAGACGGCAGCCCAACTCTCCGGCGGTAATGCCCTCCGGAGCCGTGGAGGCTCGGCTGGAAACCAGCGGCAGGGTTCGCAGCGTCAGCAGCCAGTACAGCAGCGCCGCGCCGAAGAAGCCCAGAATATAGGGAAGCTCCGGGTTTCCGTCCCGGACGTAGGTGCTCACCGTGGGGAACATTTTTTCCGGCACCTGCATGGTCATGGTCACGCCCTCCCGGTCGTTCATGACCGCGGTGGCGGAACCGATGACCTGACTGCCGGTAAGGGGCAGAATCTTCAGATCAGACTCAATGCTCTCCTGGCGGTAGATGCTGGTAAAGGCCGGATTCAGTCCGACACAGTTGCTGGGCATGGTGATGGTGAAATTCATAGCTTCCACCGGGTAGGCAAAGCCGGAAAGCAGCGGTACCGTCAGTACCAGTTCCCGCTTGGGCGCCTCCTTCTTCTGATCCACCAGGGTTTGATTGATGGTGGTAATCTTCACCGCCTTGGGCAGGGTATAACCGATGCGCACGGAGGCCTCGCCCACATAGCCCTTGCTGATTCGGCTCAGATCCACCTGCTGGGCGGAGTTGGTCTGCCGGACGGAGGCATTGGAGCCGTTCAGGGTAATGCTCTTGGCATCCAGGGGCACCGGATAGGTCAGGCTGTCCATGGCCGCCTCCAGCCGAAGGTTCACCGTGACCGTCATCAGGCAGTCGCCGTCGGAGGTGACGGTGCTCTGGATATCCACCTGAGTGGCCGCGGTTTCCGCCGCCGCCGGAAGGCAGAAAACCCCTGCCAGCAGAATTATTAAGGTCGCCAGCATCCAAAACCGCTTCATGGCATTGCCCCCTTTCCGGAAATCTTTTTGGTATTTTACCATGGACGAAGGAAAAATGCAAGTAAACTCCGTCCGGCGAAGAAAATTGGGCATAAAAAAGCCGTCGGCAGTGCCGACGATCACACAATCATGCGCATTAAAACAATGTGTCAAACACAAATCGCTTGCGTGCGCATTGCCCGCCGGGACTTCCAACCACGCACCGTCCGCGGCAACTCGCCGCAAAAAGAAATGACCCTTGACTGCCATGCCTTGTGATCAGCATGTTGTTTTGCAGCCAAGGGTCATTTCTGTTCACTCTTATTATCTAACATCTTGGTTACCTCCGCATTCTGCAGATTGACGATTTGCTGTGTCTTTCCGTTCCGCCCCAAACCTCAATTCCTTCTTTTCTGTCCCTTTCTGCGGGATGCTCTTATGAGTGGATGCTTTCGGTTCGTCACGCAATCGCCTTGCCGTTCTTCACGCCTTTGGGGTGAATTCTTCTTCCTGTTCTCAGATTCTACACTTTCTGCTTACTTTCGTTGTGTCTTTCCTTCGTACTTTC
>UQXG01000060.1 GCA_900544945.1 uncultured Eubacteriales bacterium
AATATTTTGTCCTATGCAAAGATGTTGCTCATCTTATATAAAGGAGAGATACGAATGAAGCGTTCCGAAGTTAACAAGGCTCTTCGTGAGCTGGAAGCCATGTGCAAAAAATACCACTGCTACCTGCCGCCTTTCTGCCACTTTACCCCGGAGGAATGGGAAGCCAAGGGTCACGAGTATGACGAGGTCCGGGACTGCTGCCTGGGCTGGGACATCACCGACTACGGCAAGGGCGACTTTGACAAGATGGGCTTCTCCCTCATTACCATCCGCAATGGCAGCCAGACTATGAAGGACAAGTATCCCAAGGTTTACGCCGAGAAGCTACTGTACCTGAAGGAGGGCCAGTATTCCCCCAACCATTTCCACTGGTATAAAACTGAGGATATCATCAACCGAGGCGGCGGAAACGTGCTGATTCGGGTGTATAACTCCCATCCCGACGAGTCCATTGACTATGAAAGCGACGTGACAGTACATACCGACGGCAGAACCTACACCGTTCCCGCCGGAACCCAGATCCGCCTGACCCCCGGTGAAAGCATTTATATCCAGCAGTACCTCTACCACGACTTCGAGGTGGAGCCGGGCACCGGCGATGTGCTGCTGGGCGAGGTCAGCCAGTGCAATGACGACAGTAACGATAACCGCTTCAATCCTCCCATGGGCCGGTTCCCTGCCATCGAAGAGGACGAAGCGCCTTACCGCCTGCTGTGCACGGAATATCCCGAGGCGAAGGACTGAAAAGGAGGACGAACGATGATTGACGTAGTGGCATTGGGTGAACTGCTTATTGATTTTGCGGCCAAATCCACGGATACCAGCGGCTATCCCACCATGGCTGCAAACCCCGGCGGCGCTCCCGGCAATTTTCTGGCAGCGCTGAACGCCTACGGTAAGAAAACCGCTTTTCTGGGAAAAGTAGGCAACGATGCCTTCGGCCATCTGTTGCTGGGCACCCTGAAGGCTGCGGGCATCGAGACAAAGAGCGTTGTGGTGGACGATTCCGTGTTCACCACCTTAGCCTTCGTGACCTTTGATGAAAACGGCGACCGCTCCTTTTCCTTCGCCCGGAAACCCGGCGCGGACACGCAGCTTACCTGGGAGGAGATTGACAAATCTCTCATTGATGACGCCAGAGTGTTCCATTTCGGCACCCTGAGCCTGACAGACGAACCCGTCCGCACAGCAACCCAAAGGGCCGTTGCCTATGCCAAGGAAAAGGGAAAGCTCATCACCTGTGACCCGAACCTGCGCAAGCCTCTGTGGCCCAGCGAGGATGCGGCACGGGAGCAGATGTTGTGGAGCCTCCGACAGGCGGATGTGGTGAAAATCAGCGATAACGAGGTGGAGTTCCTGTGGAACTGCACCCCGGAGGAGGGCGCGGATAAGCTGCTGAAGGAATTCGGTGTGTCTCTTGCTTTGGTGACCCTGGGCCCCGAGGGCTGTCTGCTGAAGACGGAAAACGCATCCTTCCGGGCTGTCTGTCCCAAGGTTCATCCCATCGACACCACCGGCGCGGGAGACATCTTTGGCGGCAGCGCGCTATCCCGGCTGCTGGAACTGGAGAAACCTATTGATGCCCTGAAAGAAGAAGATCTTGCCTACATTGGCAGCTTTGCTGCCGCCGCTGCCAGCCTGTCCACGGAAGCCTCCGGCGGCATCCCCAGCATCCCGGAAAAGGGTGCGGTTTTGAAGGCTATGTAAGGAAAAACCCGGAGATTCCTCAGAATTTCCGGGTTTCTTCACGCCTTGTGGCGCTGGGATGCGGGGCATCAGGCGAATTGACAAAAGAATCGAGAAACCGTATAATGAGGACAAAAGGGCAGAACAAAGGAAGGTGAGCTTTGGATATGGCGCAGAAACCACGCAACGCAGACTACACAAAAGAATATAACCGCAAAGCGGTCCTGCGCATCCTGCGGCATAACGCCGTGAGCCGGGCAGAGCTGGCCCGGGCCACGGGTCTGACCCGGGCGGCCACCTCCCTGATTGTGGAGGACCTGCGGAATCTGGGAATTGTGACAGAGCTTGCCCCTCAGTCCGTGGGCCGGGGCCGCAGCGCCACACCCCTTGCTCTGCGCCCCGACTGCTATTACGCATTGGCAGTGGATTTGGCCAGAAAGGGCTGCAGTGTGGGCCTGTGTGATATGGCCGGGAATCTGCTTCAGTGCCGAAAGATTCCGGAGCAGGACAATCTGGCCATCATCGCGGAGCTGAAAGCCATACTGGAAACCGTGGAACGGGACAAGGTTCTGGGTATCGGTATCAGCTCCCCTGGCCCGCTGGACTGCGAAAATGGCCGGATTTTGAACCCGCCCCGGTTTGAACGCTGGCACGGGGTGGAAATCAGCCAGCTTCTGTCCGAAGCGCTGGATATGCCTGCCTATCTGGAACACGATGTCTGCGCTTTGGCGCTGCACCAGCTGGAAACGGGGCAAAGCCAGAATTTTATGCTGGTGTTCGTCGACATCGGTATCGGCGCAGCCATTATGTCCGGCGGAAAGAGAAATTCCAAATACTTCACAGGGGAACTGGGCCACACCACCATCCGCTTCGATGGACGGCTCTGCGAGTGCGGGAACCGGGGCTGCCTGGAAACCTACGCCTCCATCCCAGCGCTGCTGGAAGGCTCGGAGTTTTCCAGTTGGGAGAACCTGATTGACAATGTGGATAAAAACCCAGAGGCCAAAAGGCTTCTGGATCAGGAGGCGGTCTATCTTTCTGCCGGTCTGATTAACCTGATAAACCTGATCCCCGTGGATACCATCTATTTGGCTGGAGATATCTGCTACCGTTATGAGCTGCTGGCGCAGCGATTACAGCGGGAGATCAGTGCCAAGGCACTGCATCGGAGCAAGGGTAATATCAAAATCTACCCCTCCAGCCAGGATCCAAACGTGGGCGTTCTCGCGGCGGCGGATGTGGTTTTTTTCAGGTTTTTCACCGTATAGGCATTGCGCCGACGTCAAGAAAGCAGGAAGGCCTTTGGGGAAAGCTTGGAGAGAAACGGAGATTCGTTCCCAGTTTGCACAACCCTCCACGGTCTCCATACCTTTGACAGGGGGAAAACGCCCTACAGAATAGAAAAACAACGCAAGCATATAAGAAAGAGGAAGCTGACATGAATCATATTCGCAGAAGATTCACCTCCTTAGCGGCTATTTCCATGGTTGTCACCCCGCTGCTGATCACAATTTACCTGTTGTTCTGGAGCCCCGGTGATTTATCTGCCAGCCAGACTGGAAATCAGCGGGTGTTTGGCGCAACCTATATGACGATGAACAATCCATACTTCCAAGTGCTGGACACACAGATTCAGGCGCTTCTCGAGCTTCGTGGAGACGTACTGCTCACCCGGGATGCCGCTATGGATCAGCAGCGGCAAAACCAGGAGATTCAGGAATTGGTGGATGCGGGTGTCTGTGCCATTTTCATGACGCCGGTAGAGTGGGACACCTCAAAAGGCGGTGTTCAGATTGCCGCCGCCGCGGGTGTGCCGGTTATCGTTGTGGATGCCCCGATACAGGACTCGGAGCTGGCGGCCTGCTCGGTTTTGTCGGATAACTACCAGGCGGGGGTGTTGTGCGCCCAGCACCTGCTGTCTGTCCGGGACAGTGCAAAAATTCTCCTGCTGGAACACATCACCGCCCGCTCCGGTGCGGACCGAATCCAGGGCTTTAAGGACACCATTGCCGGCCATGAGGGCTTCGAAATTCTGGGTTCCGGTGAATCGGATGGACAAATCGAAAACGCCATGCCGGTGATGGAGCAGCTGCTGCGGCAATATCCGGATGCCGATGTCCTAATGGCGCTCAATGACCCCAGCGCCTTCGGCGGACTGGCGGCGATTCAGGGAGCAGGCCTGTCGGATCGATTTCTGGTGTACAGCGTGGACGGCTCCCCTGAGGGGAAAGCCATGGTCAGCAGCGGCTTCCTCACGGCCACCTGCGCTCAGTTCCCCTCCAAGGTTGCCGAGGAAGCGGTGAATCAGGCCTATGCCGCCATAGACGGCGGCTGTGAATGCAGTGAGGTCATTGTCCCAGTGGAGCTGCTGACAGCAGAAAACGTGAACCAATATGGAATAGATGGGTGGCAGTAATGAAAACGGAACGAAATCTGACGAGCATCGCAGCCGCGATGTTTGCATTGAATTTTTCTATCCTCGCCTTTTACTCGCTGATCTGTGTGACCACCACTTTTCGGATATGTGACACTTTGGGTGCACATGATTTTTTGACCTCCGTACGGCAGATACCCCGATATCCCTGGCAAATGCCGGTTCAAACGCTCAGTTTATTTGCTTTGCTGTGTACGGTAAGCTTTTTCAAGATTTTCCGCCCCATCGAGCATTTTCCCTTACGGGTCGTCATTTGCGTCACAGAAATAGCCCTGTGCGCCGGAATCATCGTCTCTTTGAATTTCTATTACAGCGGTGTCGCCCTGCTTGTACTTGCTGATCTCGTCCACTATCTGCGCAGCAATCGAATGCGGCTGTGTTTTATCGTGATACTCAGCCTGATGTTTGCCTTTGGCCGATACGAGATTGTTGAACAATTCACGAGGTGTATCGCATTCAGCGCCTACCTCAGCTACTACAACCCGATAGCCCAGAGCTGCTTTACCAGCTTGGAAAGCCTGATGGTCTGCCTGAACATTCTCCTGTTTGTTTTGTATATGATTTTGCTGTTTACCGGTCAAAAAGAAGAAAATGCCCGCATTCGCAAGCTGAATGAACAGCTTAACCAGGCCAACGACCAGCTTCGGGACTATGCTGTAAACATGGAGCGCATGACGCAGATGCGGGAACGCAACCGGCTGGCCCGGGAGATTCACGACACTCTGGGACACACGCTTACCGGCATCATCATGGGGGCAGATGCGGGACTGGCTCTGTTTGATGTTGCGCCGGAGGAATCCAAGAAACGGATTCAGGTGGTTGCCCAATCCGCTCGTGACGGACTTACAGACGTGCGTCGATCCATCAAGGCTCTGCGGCCTGACGCGTTGGAACATTCCTCCCTTGCGCAGGCACTGGAGGGGCTGGTTGAGAATTTCCGTCTCACGACATCCGCCCAAATTGCCTATTACCAGGAGGCGGGTGAGCTGAATCTGGATGTGGATGAAGAGGACGCGCTGTACCGGGTTGTTCAGGAGGGACTGACGAACGCTGTCCGTCATGGCAGAGCTGACCGCATTTCTATCCGGGTCACTCGAACCGGGGACTTGGTTACCGTCAGCATTCGGGACAACGGTATCGGCTGTGGGACGCTGGTGGAAGGCTTTGGGCTGCGCCACATGCGCGAACGCCTGGATATGCTGGGCGGCACCCTGTCCTATGGGAATCTGGAGCAGGGTGCGCAGGATGGGTACACAGGCTTTTTCATTACTGTGGGCTTGCCCATCAGAAATAGAAAGGGGGAGTAATCTGTGATTAAGGTTTTGATTGTAGACGACCAGGAATTATTTCGCGAGAGCCTAAAGGTGGTTCTGAGTGTCAGCGAAAATATCCGGGTAACCGATGCGGTATCCGGTGTGTCCCAGGCGCTGAGAAGCGCGGAGCAGGAGCGCCCGGATGTGGTTTTAATGGATATTCGTATGCCCGGCATGGACGGCGTGGAGGGAACCAGGTTGCTGAAAAAACGGTGGCCTGATGTCAAGATCATTGTGCTTACCACTTTTGATGACGATGAATACATATTTGGGGCGCTGAAAAATGGAGCAAGCGGTTACCTTCTAAAAGGGAGCAGCATCGCCAAATTGTCCGAGAGCATCCGAATTGCCTATGAAGACGGCGCGATTATTACCCCCACTGTGGCCACAAAGGTGATCCACCAGTTTTCACACATGGCGCAGGGTTCATCCCGGCTCCAGGTGGACAAAGAAGCCGTCAAGGATATCAGCAGGAGCGAGTGGCAGATCATCCAGACCGTGGGGGGCGGGATGTCCAACAAGGAGATTGCTCAGGAGCTTTCCCTATCCGAGGGGACCGTTCGCAACTCCATCAGCAACATCCTGTTCAAGCTGGGTCTGCGGGACCGCACACAGCTGGCAATCTGGGCCGTACAAACCGGGGCGGTGAATCGTCCGCTATGAAAAAATGGTTTGTAAAACGGAATGTGGTGGCACTGCTGACCCTGATGCTGTGCCTTTGTCTGGCAGGGTGCGTTGGAAATCAGGAAACAGTACTCACCATTGGTGTGTATTCGGGAAGCTACTGGAATACGCCCAATGGAAATTGCTACCAGATTCTGGACGATGTTATCACCCTATTTGAAGAATCGCACCCCGGAGTGAAAGTCGAGTACGTCAGCGGCATTCCCGCCAATGATTACAGCGAGTGGCTGGCAGAGCAAATTATGAAGGGGACAGAGCCGGATTTGTACTTTGTACTGCCTGAGGATTTTGATCTTTTGGTATCTTCCGGGGCATTGGCACAATTGGATGAATGGATTGCCGGAGACCCGGCGTTTGACACATCTGCCTATTATGAGCCCTGTCTGCGCTCAGGGCAGTCCAAAGGCCGCCAGTATGCCCTGCCCCACGAGAGCGTTCCCACCATCATGTTCGTAAATAAGACGCTGTTGGAAGCCAACGGCATAGACATGCCGGATAACAGCTGGACCTGGGAAGATTTTTACAACATCTGCGAACGGATCACCAATGTGAGCCTACATCAGTACGGCGTATATGGCTGCTCCTGGCTGGATGCCATGTATTCCAACGGTGCGTCATTGTTTTCTGAAGACGGGCGAAGCTGCTATCTGGCTGAGGAGAATGTCCTGCAGGCCATTCAGTTTACCAAGCGGCTGGGGGAACTGAATGGCGGTTACAGCGTTACTGTCCGAGACTTTGATGTGGGCAGGGTAGCCTTCCGCCCCCTCCTTTACTCGGAATACCGGGCCTATCAGCCCTACCCCTGGCGGGTAAAGAAATACTCCGCTTTTCAGTGGGACTGTGTCAGTATGCCCGCGGGCCCTTCCGGCTCCAATATTTCTGAGCTTCACACCATGATGTTGGGAATCAGCTCCCGCACCCGCCATGAAGAGCTTGCTTGGGAATTATGTAAACTCTTGTCCATAGACGAGAATGTGCAGCGGGAGCTTTACACCCATTCTCATGGTATTTCTCCACTCCCCGCTGTCGCGGAGGATCCCGAACTACTGCTCCAGATTCACCATGACATCCCCGAAGAAATCGGCTTCTCCCCCGATATGATTCACCGTATTATGAGCAACGCCGTGGTTGCACCCAGATTCGACGCGTACAGCCAGGCGATGATTATGGTGGAGAGTGCGATACAGGAGGCTGCCGGCAATCAGCTTGGGCAGAGCGGGATGCTCATTGCTCAGAGTGAAATCAATATTTTTCTGAATAAATCATAGCGTTTTTTGCAGAGCAAGGGCCTGCCTGGGTTTTCTGGGCAGGCCCTTGCTCGGTGTTTTGCACAAAAAAATAGGAGTTGGTTTTTCTGAATTCGATAGCCAATTAGAAAACTTAAGAAAAACATGACAAATGTAATCTGTAATTTATGACAAATAGCACTGTATGAATATGGGCTGTTTTTGTATCATATAGGCAGAAAAACCTGAGCCACAGAGAGAAACAGAGAGGAGGCGGTGCAATCGGATGCGTACCTATTCTATCGTTTTTTTGGACATTGACGGTACCTTGCTGGACTCGCGACATCAGGTCATGCCCTGCACCCAGAATCACCTGAGATACCTGCACGGACGGGGTGTTCCCATCATCCTGTGCTCCGCCCGTCCGCCAGGGGGCGTAAATCTGGTTGCCAGACAGGTTGGCCTGCACGGCCCTATGGCGTGCTATAACGGAGGACTGGTTTTTGATGAGAACAGCACCATACTGCGGGATGTCGGAATCGATCCCCAACTGGTTCTAAGCTTCAAGCAGTTTGTCTCAGAGCGTTTTCCGGAGCTGGTGGTAAGCGCCTATTTGTACGATGTGTGGATGGCAGAAGATCCCCATCACCCCTTGATTCAGCAGGAGGCAGATATATCCCAGTGTACGCCTCTTGGGGGCTCTCTGGAGCGAGCCGCAGATGCCGCGTCCCACGTCCACAAGCTGCTGTGTATTGGTGACGCGATGCGCATACGGGCTTTGCAAAATGAAATTCCACGTTATTTTCCCCAACTGATGGCGCTTCGCTCCAAAGCCACTTATCTGGAAATTCTCGCCCCGGAAAGCACCAAAGACAAAGCAGCACAGGTGCTGTTGACACACTATGGCTTGGCAGCAGAGGACGCGGTGGCATTCGGCGACAATGATGTGGATATTGCAATGCTGGAATACTGTGGTCTGGGTATCGCCATGGGAAATGCCCCAAGGCAGGTAAAGGAAGCAGCGGATTATGTGACGGCTTCCAACGATGAGGAGGGCGTCTTCATCGCGCTGAAGGGACTGCGGCTGAAAGCGCCAGACGCTGCCAGGAATCCGGAGAAAACGCGATGAGCGTGTTTCTCTCTGCAATAGAGTAATTGAAGGAGGTTGCACATGGAAGATTCTATCATTCTCCAAATGAGGGAAATCGTCAAGGTATTTCCGGGTGTGCGCGCGTTGGATGGCGTAAGCCTGGAGGTGCGCCGGGGTGAGATCCATTCGATCTGCGGAGAAAACGGCGCCGGAAAATCCACACTGATGAAAGTCCTGTCTGGCGTTTATCCCTATGGCTCTTATGAAGGCCAGATCATTTATATGGGAGAGGAGGCCAAGTTTAAAAATATCAAGGAATCGGAAAACGCAGGAATCGTCATCATCCATCAGGAGCTGACCATGATCCCCGAGCTTTCCATTACCGAGAATATTTTTATGGGCAATGAGATCGTAAGGCACGGCCTCATTGACTGGGAGGAAGCCCGTCAGCGGACCACGGAATTGCTATGCCGTGTGGGGCTGAATCTGAACCCCAACACCCTGATCAAGAATCTGGGTGTGGGCCAGCAGCAGCTGGTGGAAATCGCAAAGGCATTGTCCAAGAATGTCAAGCTGCTGATCCTGGATGAACCCACCTCTGCTCTGAATGAGGCTGATTCCGCCAATCTTCTGGAACTGATGCGGGACCTGAAGAGCAAAGGCATCACCTGTATCATGATCTCCCACAAACTCAATGAGATTGCGGCGATCTCCGATGGGGTTACTGTAATCCGCGATGGACGCACTGTCGAGACCTACCCGGTGGAAGCAGGTCATGTAGATGAGGATCGGATCATCAGCTCCATGGTAGGCCGCGCCATTGAGAACCGCTATCCGCCTCATGAGTCCCACCCCGGTGAGATTATCTTTGAGGTATCCGACTGGTGCGTGGAGGATCCCAACGTCCCGGGCAGAATGGTCTGTAAAAACTCCGGTTTCCATGTCCGTGCCGGCGAGGTCGTGGGGTTTGCCGGCCTGATGGGCGCTGGACGGACAGAACTGATGCGCTCCATTTTCGGACACAATTACGGCATTTTCCACGGCGGTACCGTGAAAATGAAAGGTCGGGAGCTTTCTCTGCCTTCCGTTTCCGCGGCCATTGAAGCAGGCATCGCCTATGTTCCCGAAGACCGGAAGAACTTAGGACTCAATCTGCTGGACTGCATCCGGATGACGATTGTATCAGCAAACCTGAAGGCAATCTTAAGAGGCAGACTTCTGGATTCTGACAAGGAATTGCAGGCAGCTGAGCAGAGCAGAAAAGCACTCCGGATCAAAACAAGTTCCGTGGATGCCGGTGTGACAACGTTGTCTGGCGGCAACCAGCAGAAAGTGGTTCTGGGTAAGTGGATGTTTACGCAGCCGGAGGTTTTGATTCTTGACGAACCCACCCGCGGCATCGACGTTGGTGCCAAGTACGAGATTTACCGCCTGATCCATGAGATGGCGGATCAGGGCAAGGCAGTGATCCTGGTCTCTTCGGAGCTGCCGGAACTGCTGGGTATGTCGGATCGTATCTATACCATCTGTGAAGGACGCATCACGGGTGTGATAGACAGCAAGGATGCAGACCAGGAAAAGTTGATGCGGTTGATGACAACGACATCTGACGTAAAATCATAAGGAAGGAAAGGATGGAATCGTCTTATGAATAAAATTAAAAAAGTATTGGGAGACGACCTGCACAAATACACAATGGTAATCGCGTTGATTGCACTGATCGTTTTCTTCAATATTGCCTCGGGCGGAAAAATGATTACCCCCTCCAATTTCCAGAATCTTTTGTCCGGTAATGCGTACGTGCTGATTCTGGCCATCGGTATGCTGATGGTCATTGTCATCGGCCAGATCGACTTGTCCGTTGGTTCCGTTGCCGGTTTCTGCGGAATGGTCATGGCCATCGCATTCCAGAAATGGAATTTCCCCTGGTGGGCAGCGGTGCTGCTGGGCATGGGAATCGGTGTGCTGGTTGGCGCATGGAACGGCTTCTGGGTGGCAAAGATGGGGATTCCCGGCTTTATCACTACCCTGGGCAGCATGATGATTTTCCGCGGCGCTGTCATCTGGATCTCCCACTCTATCTCCGTCCCCGCTCCTTCGGAACTGAAACTGTTCGGCGCCGGTCATCTGCCTGAGTGGGGCCCTGCCTTTACGGGGATGAACAACTCCACGCTGTTGCTGGGCATCTTCGCTATCGCGTTTCTGATTTACGCAATGCTTCGTCAGCGCGCCCGTGCGAATGAGCTGCATGCAAATAAAGAACCTCTGTGGCCTGTTGTGATCCGCATCGCACTGGGTACTGTTGCAATTGGTTACCTGACCTGGCTGTTTGGCACCGGACGCCCCGGCACCTCGTTCCCAATCCCTGGCCTGATTCTGGTAATCCTGGTCATCATCTACCACACCATCACCCAGAAAACCAGATTTGGACGCCATATCTACGCAGTCGGCGGTAATAAGAACGCCGCTGCCCTGTCCGGTGTCAACGTGCAGAAGACCTATTTCCTGACTATGCTGAATATGTCTTTCCTGGCTGCACTGGCCGGCATTATGTTCGTGGGACGCTCCACTGCGGCAGGCCCTTCCGATGGTACCAGCTGGGAGATGGATGCCATTGCATCTGTCTACATTGGTGGCGCGGCCGTTTCCGGCGGTGTTGGTACCATTATGGCTACCATGGTCGGCGGTATGATGATGGCAGTTCTGAACTCCGGCCTGATGCTGCTGGGTGTCGGTGCCGACAAGACCCAAGTCATCAAGGGCCTGGTTCTGATGGCAGCCGTTGCCTTCGACGTTTACAATAAGCGTCCCGGACATGTCTCCATTACAAAGCGCCTGTTCAACATGAATAGGGCCTAAAGTAAAGAAGGTTCCCCTGCTGACAAATAATTCTGATGGATTTTTGACAGCCGGGCCTTAATAAAAACCAAATACACAATAGTAGGAGGAAAAAACAATGAAAAAACTGTTCGCGTTGCTCTTGGTTCTGGTTATGGTCCTGTCCATGACTGCCTGCGGCGGTGGCCGTACCGAACCTGCTCCCACAGCCACTACCCCCGCTGCACAGCCCGCTGAGGCCGACAGCAGTGCTGAGGCTCCCGCTGCAGCCGGCGGCTTTGAGGCCGGCGCCACCATCGGCGTCTCCCTGCCTTGGCTGGGTACCCAGAACTGGAAAGAAGCCGAAGAAATGTTCAAGTCTGAGCTGGAAGCTGCCGGCTTCAAGCCCATCATCCAGGCTGCTGACAATAAGGTTCCTACGCAGCAGCAGCAGATCGAATCTATGATTCAGAACGGCGCCAAGGTTATCGTTGTTGGCCCCATCGACGGCACCCAGCTGGGCGCTGTCCTGGAAGAGGCCAAGGCTGCCGGCGTTTATGTCATTGGTTATGACCGTCTCCTGGAGAATACCACCGGCGTTGACGGCGTGGTGCAGTTCGGCAGCGTCAAGACCGGTGAGCTGCAGGCTCAGGCTCTGCTGGATGGCCTGAAGGAAATGAAGGGCGAGGGTCCCTGGAACATCGAGCTGTTCGGCGGCGGCCCCGCTGACCCCAATGCTCCCAACTTCTTCAAGGGCGCCATGAGCGTTCTGCAGCCCCTGATCGACGACGGCACGCTGACCGTTGTTTCCGGCCAGACTGACTTCACCCAGTGTGCTACCATGGACTGGGACAACTCCAAGGCACAGGCAAGAATGGACTCCCTGCTGTCCGGCTTCTACTCTGACAAGGAAATCCACGGTGTCCTGTCTCCCAACGACGGCATCGCCCGTGCAATCATCACCTCCTGCGAGCAGGCAGGTCAGGAGATTCCCGCTATCTCCGGTCTGGACGCTGAGAACGAGTCCGTTGAGTGGGTCTGGTCTGGACGCCAGTACTCCACCGTTGCCAAGCCCACCGACGTCCTTGTGGGAAAGACCGTTGAGATCATCAAGTCCCTGCAGGCAGGCAACGGCATGCCTGCCACCGATGTTCAGGTGAACAACGGCAAGATCGATGTTCTCGTCTACGAGCTGCCCCCTGTCGTGGTCACCAAGGACAATGCTAAGGAAGTCTTTGCCAACGATGCCGGCCGTCTGGCACTGCTGAAATAAGAATCCAATCGAAACATAACAAGGCGGCGG
>UQXG01000061.1 GCA_900544945.1 uncultured Eubacteriales bacterium
CCCAGCGCGGCCTTTCCTGCAGGTCATTTCTATTTTGAATCTTTAGTATTATACGCCGCAGGATGGATATTTGCGAATCGGACTCGAACGCTTTTCAAATACTTACGGCGCAAACCGGCGAAAACTACGATGCAGTCTGGAGATTTCTGGAAAATCCGGGCATACTAAGGAAGAGCCAACGTCTTCGGTGGAAAAAAGGAAAAAGCACCCTGGAAAACAGGGAAATTTGTGGCATAGTTCCCTGCGTGGGCAGATCCGCCGAAAGACGCGCGGACTGCCTGAAAAGGGAAAATTTGCAAAGCGAGGTCATTATGCAGTATTTGGTTTCCTTTCTGGAAGGAATCGTTACCTTCCTGTCGCCGTGCCTGATGCCCATGCTGCCCATCTATGTGTCCTATTTTGCCGGCGGGGGAGAGCGGAGCACCGGAAGAACGTTGGGCTGCGGCCTGGGCTTTGCGGCGGGGTTCACCGCCGTGTTCATGGCCATGGGAGCCCTGGCCGGTACCATCGGCGGGCTGCTCACCGCCTACCGGCGGCCTCTGGAGCTGCTCAGCGGCATTGTGATGATCGTTTTCGGCCTGAACTATCTGGGCCTGTTTCGCTGGAATCTGTTCCAGGGGGGCAGCCGGATGCTGGATACCCCCAGACTGTCGGTTTTCTCGGCCTTTCTGTTCGGCGAGGTATTCTCCCTGGGCTGGACATCCTGCGTAGGTGCTTTCCTGGGCTCGGCTCTTTTGCTTGCCTCCCAGCGTTCCCATGCGCTGGAGGGCATGGGAACGCTCCTGGCCTACTCCTTAGGGCTGGGCATTCCGTTCTTAGTCAGCGCGGTGCTCATCGATGGACTGAAAACTGCCTTTGACTGGGTCAAACGGCATTATCGGATTATTAACTGTCTCAGCGGCTGCTTTCTGATTCTTGCGGGCGTGATGATGGCCACGGGAACCCTGGGCCGTCTGCTGAGGCTGCTGCAATCGGGAGGGATTGGATGAGGCGAAAATGGACTTGGCTGCTTGCGGCGGTTTTGCTGGCAGGACTTCTGGCCGGGGCCTCGGTGCTCTATGGCCACCTGCGGCGAAATCAGCCGACTCCGGAGCAGCTGGCGCAGGAGACGCCATTGACGAAGATACCCTACACCGTGGAATTTCTGTGATCGAATAAAAAGGAAAAAACCGTCCCCCGGTGGACCAAGAAAAGAATTCCTGCTATAATGAACATCATGTGAAAGGCCTGAACCCTGTTATATTTTCGGCAGACCGAAACCGGAGGGGAAGAGGAAAGCTTGAGGGGCTGACGCGGTTGCGTCAGCCCCTTCGGCGTATCGGAAATCAGCCGCAATTGCAGCCGTCGCCCGGACACCCGTCGCAGTTGTCCGGGGAGAACTGCCTGGCGGGGAAGGGAATCCGGCTGAACATTTCGCAGGGATCCTCGGTGCAGCAGCCGCCGGACTCGCAGCATTCCTTCACCGGGATGGAGTAGTCCAGCACCGGGATTACCAGCTGGGCATCCCGCTCCAGACGGACGATGGAGAACTGCCCCAGGGTGACGAACAGCCGCCGCTGGCCGTCGGTGAGCACCAGCTCCTCGTCAAAGGCGGCCCGGATGGCTTCCGGAATCTGAACGGCCACCGCTTCGCCGGCGCAGTCGCAGACCTCCTTGATCTTGGAGCCAAGCACCATGGGATCCAGAACCTCCACCACGGCGGTAGGCCGGTTGGCGGTACTGGTGGCGCAGCCGTCCAGCTGGGAAATGCGGGTGCTGCTGCGGAAAATGTGTGCCCGGCTGTCCTCGCCGCAGAGCACCGCTCGCTTGCTGAAGACCCCAAGACCATACAGGGTGGTGGGGCGGCAGGAGCCAACCAGGGCATCCGCCAGAATCCGGTAGTAGAAGGTGATGTCGATGCAGTAGTGGTTCCGGTCAAAGGCCACCGGCTCCACATCGATATCCGTATGGATCAGCTCGGCACTGCGAACCCGGACATTGGCCGCGGTGTCCAGAAGCTCCTGAGAGCCGGCGGTGAGATAGACCCGCAGATCCTCGATGCAGTCCTTATCCCGGCAGGAGTCGGTGATTTTTCGGGTGTGGATGGACATGGTCTGCTGGCTGCCGTCGCAGCGCGGCGTGTCCCGGCATTGGTCTGGCATGGAAAAACCTCCCGAATGAAGATAGGGCAGCCCGGCGTGAGCCGGGGCACCCAAGCATAGGCTTACAGGACAGTTTATGCAGACAATGGCCGGAAGTGCTAAAAGGAGGAAGCGGGTTACGCTTCCTCCGGAATCTTACCAGTGAAACCGATAGACAGTCTCGCTGTGATATTTCTCGCCTGCTTTGGTCACGGGCTGGGGCCAGTCCGGATGATGGATGGCATCGGGGTAGAACTGGGTCTCCAGAGCCACACCGGAATTCTTGCCGTAATGAACGCCGCCTTTGCCGGTTTCGTTCAGAAAATTGCCGGAGTAGAACTGAATGCCCGGACAGTCGGTAAAGACTGCCATGCTCCGACCGGATACCGGATCGGTCAGCTGGGCACAGGGATTGCAGAAGACCTCGAAATTGTGGTCGTAGCCCCCCTGAAGCTTCAGAGGCTCGTAATCCGCGTGAAGCTCCTGACCGATGGCCTTGGGACTGCGGAAGTCCATGGGGGTGCCCTCCACGCTCCGCTTTTCCCCGGTGGGGATGGCTTGGGCATCATCGGGGTTAAAGAACCGGGCGGGCATGGACAGCAGCTGCTCCATGGCAGCATCCGTATGCGCCTGCCCCCGGAGGTTAAAATAGCTGTGGTTCGTCAGGTTGAACACGGTGTCCTGGTCGCACTGGGCATCGTAGACGATATGCACGCCGCCGGTGGCATCCAGGCTGTAGGTCACCCGGATGTCCGCGTTTCCGGGGAAGCCCTGGTCGCCGTGGGGGCTGTGCAGGCCGAAGGTGACGGCGGTGTCGGAGGCGGAAACCAGCGTCCACATCCGTTTGAAGTACATATCCGGGCCGGAGTGGAGGTTGTTGCCGTTTTCGTTGGGGGTCAGATGGATGACCTTTTTGCCCAGGGAGAAGGCGGCTCCCGCAATCCGGTTGGCGTTCCGGCCTACGGTAGCACCCAGGCAGGCGTCGCCTGCGGCATAGCCTTCGCAGTTGTCGTAGCCCAGCACCACATCGGCAAGGGTTCCCTCTTTGTCGGGTACCAGAAGGCTCACAAGGGTTGCGCCGTAGTCGGTGACCTGGGCGGTGACCCCGCCACAAGATATGGTATAGAGGGTGGCTTCCTCGCCGGATGGCAAAATGCCGAAATTTTTTCTCACGGAAATGGCTCCTTTCATTTTTCATGGGGAAACGGGAGGGGTTATGTAAAGGTACTTTCTGGGATTATACTATATTCCTTCGACGATTTCAAACCTTTCTTTCGCAAAAGCACGAAAAAGAGCCTGATTTACCGAATTCCTAAGGCCGTTTTTCCCCTGCGGAAAAAACGAACTTTTTCCCGTCAAAATAATAGATACTGTATTTTGTGGTTAAGCCTTGACAAAACCACAATATCTAGTATAATAAGCCCAGTTCGAATCATCGACCCAATCCCGACCTAAGGAGGAGTTACCCTATGAAGATCATTAAACGAAACGGCGCGGAGGCTGTTTTTGACATTGATAAGATTGTCATGGCCGTGACCAAGGCCAATGAAGCCACGGACGAGAAGGTGCGCATGACCCCCCTGCAAATCCAGCGGATCTCCGAGAGTGTCCAGATTTCCTGCGAGGAAATGGGCCGCAGTCCCTCGGTGGAGGAGATTCAGGATCTGGTGGAGAAGGCCATCATGGCTCACGGTGCCTTCGAGGTGGCCAAGGAGTACATCACCTACCGCTACATCCGGTCTCTGGCCCGGCAGTCCAACACCACCGACGACCGGATTTTGAGCCTCATCGAGTGCAACAACGAGGAGGTCAAGCAGGAGAACGCCAATAAGAACCCCACCATCAACGCCGTCCAGCGGGACTATATGGCAGGTGAGGTGAGTAAGGACATCACCAACCGGATTCTGCTGCCCCAGGAGATCGTGGCTGCCCATGAGGCGGGCATCATCCACTTCCACGATTCCGACTACTATGCCCAGCACATGCACAACTGCGACCTGGTGAACCTGGACGATATGCTGCAAAACGGCACCGTCATTTCCGGCACCCTCATCGAGAAGCCCCATTCCTTCTCCACCGCCTGCAACATCGCCACTCAGATCATTGCCCAGGTGGCCTCCAACCAGTATGGCGGTCAGTCCATCTCTCTGACCCACCTGGCTCCCTTTGTCCAGATCAGCCGGGAAAAGATCCGCAGAACCGTGGAGCGGGAGCTGAACGTCTTCGGCATCGCGCCGGATGAGGAAACCGTGTCCAAGGTGGTGGAGGATCGGCTCCGGGAGGAGGTGCGCCGGGGTGTGCAGACCATCCAGTATCAGGTGGTGACGCTGATGACCACCAACGGCCAGGCTCCCTTCATTACCGTCTTCATGTACCTGAACGAGGCCAGAAACGAGCAGGAGAAGAAAGACCTGGCTATGATCATCGAGGAGACCCTGCGCCAGCGCTATGAGGGCGTGAAAAACGAGAAGGGCGTTTGGATCACCCCGGCCTTCCCCAAGCTCATCTATGTGCTGGAGGAGGACAACGTCCGGGAGGGCACTCCCTACTGGTATCTGACCCGGCTTGCCGCCGAGTGCACCGCCAAGCGGATGGTGCCCGACTATATCAGTGAGAAGAAAATGCGGGAGTATAAGCTGTCCAAGGGGGAGACTCCGGGTCACGGCGACGTGTACACCTGCATGGGCTGCCGGAGCTTCCTGACTCCTGACCGTTCCGGCAACGGCTGGGACAACATTGCCAACGCCAAGAATTACGAGCCGGGCAAGCCCAAGTATTACGGCCGGTTCAACCAGGGCGTGGTCACCATCAACCTGGTGGATGTGGCCCTGTCCTCCGGCCGGGATGTGGACAAGTTCTGGCAGATTTTCGAGGAGCGGCTGGAGCTGTGCCACCAGGCACTCCAGTGCCGTCACGAGCGGCTGAAGGGCACCCTGTCCGACGCCGCGCCCATTCTGTGGCAGTACGGCGCTCTGGCAAGACTTCAGAAGGGCGAGCCCATCGATAAGCTCCTTTACGGCGGCTATTCCACCATTTCCCTGGGCTACGCCGGCCTTTATGAGTGCGTCAAGTACATGACCGGCAAGTCTCACACCGACGTCTCCGCCAAGCCCTTCGCTCTGTCCGTCATGCAGAAGATGAACGACAAGTGCGCCCAGTGGAAGGCAGCGGAGAATATCGACTACTCCCTCTACGGCACGCCCCTGGAGTCCACCACCTATAAGTTCGCCAAGTGCCTGCAGAAGCGGTTTGGCCTGATCCCCGGCATTACGGACAAGAGCTATATTACCAATTCCTACCATGTCCATGTCAGCGAGCAGATTGATGCCTTCACCAAGCTGGCCTTCGAGTCCGAGTTCCAGCAGCTGTCTCCCGGCGGTGCCATCAGCTATGTAGAGGTGCCCAACATGCAGCAGAACATCGACGCGGTGCTGGAGGTCATGCAGTTCATCTATGACAACATCATGTATGCCGAGCTGAACACCAAGTCCGACTACTGCCAGGTCTGCGGCTACGACGGCGAGATTTCCATCCGGGAGGATGAGGACGGTAAGCTGGTCTGGGTGTGCCCCCAGTGCGGCAACACCGACCAGAGCAAGATGAACGTGGCCAGACGTACCTGCGGCTACATCGGTACCCAGTTCTGGAACCAGGGTCGTACCCAGGAGATCAAGGATCGGGTTCTGCACCTGTAAGCGCAAAGCCCCGGGGAAGGCGGCTCGCCCGTCTCCCGCAAGCGCGAGACGGATGAGGGCAAAAAGCACTCAAAAATTCAGAAAGCCTTCGTAAGAATCCGTAGGGGCCGATGCCCTCATCGGCCCGTAAATTGCAAGCTTATGTCGATTCCCAAGTCTCCTAGATGCTTTCGGTGCGGTTCCCTCCGGGGCAAGGGTCTTGTCCCGGCAAGAACCTTGAGAAGTAAGCGGACTTAAGGGGCGCTGACGGCAAAGCTAAGAATCCCCCGGCCGCTTCGCCGGAAGTGCGTCAGGATGTTTCGGGTTGCTGTCAGTGGCGTTCTCGAAGGTGCGGAATTCCTGGAAGATGGTAGTGTGTTTCATAAAAAACCATGAAGCCGTTGGCTTAGCAGTGATAAGGAAGTAATTTAAACATGACTGTTAGCTGACGGATTCGGGTGCTAAAAAGGACACCTATTCTTTTGAATAGATGTCCTTTTTGTTGTGCCGAAGGGCTGTTTTTGAATTGGGTCAGATGACCCAGCTCTGGCTTTCGGTCTGCAGATCCACCATGTGGGTGTACTGGCCGTTCCGGGCATAAAGTGCATCGGGTGCACCCTGTTCGGCCACCACGCCGTCGGACAGCACCACGATTTTGTCCGCACCGGCTACGGTGCGCATCCGGTGGGCGATGATAAGAACGGTTTTGTGTTTTATGAGCCGGGAAAGAGCCTCCTGAATGGCAGTTTCGTTCTCCACGTCCAAGCTGGCGGTGGCTTCGTCCAGCAGAATGATGGGCGCGTCCTTCAGGAAGGCACGGGCAATGGAAATGCGCTGACGCTCGCCGCCGGAAAGGGCGCAGCCATTCTCGCCGATGTTCGTGTTCCACTTGTCCGGCAGCTTTTCGGCAAATTCCTCGCAGTTTGCCAGCTTTGCCGCCGCAAGGACCTCCTCGTCGGTGGCACCTTTGCGCCCCAGACGGATATTTTCCAGTATCGTATTGTCAAACAGAGTCACATCCTGAAACACGATGGAATACAGGCTCATGAGCTTTTCCGGGTCGATTCGGGAAACATCCATGCCGCCCACGGTGATGCTGCCCTTCTGGTAGTCCCAGAACCGTGCCGCCAGCCGGGAAACGGTAGTCTTGCCGCCGCCGGAGGGACCCACCAGTGCCGTGACCTCACCCTGCTTTGCGGTAAAGGAGACATCCCGCAGCACCGTCTCGCCGGAGTTGTAGGCAAAGCCCACATGGTCGAACACGATATCGCAGCCCTGATTGGTCAGCTGCTCGCTGCCGGTCTGCAGGGGAGCGTCCAGAATCTCGTTCATCCGCCCCACATTGGTGCGCATGGCAATGACCGCCGCCAGATTCTGCAACGCGCCCTGCATAGGGTCATACATCCGGGAAGCCGCCATCAGGAACAGAAACAGGGTCAGCACATCGATACTGCCCTGCACCAGCAGCACCGAGCCGGTGAGTGCCACCGATGCAATGCCCAGCTTGAGCACCATGCTCGCAGAGGACACAAACAGCGCTGTTTCCAGTTCTGCTGCGATGGACTGCTTTTCCACAGCCCGAATTTTGCCGGAAAGACCGGACAGATAACGCTGCTCCGCATTGCTGGCTTTCAGGTCCCGGAGAGTCTCGATGTACTCCTGAATGCCGTCCGCACAGGCCATTTTCGCAGCCATGGTCCTGGCCTGCACCTTATCCTGTACCCGATAGCTGCCCACCACGATGGCAGCAGATATCGGAATGACCCACAGTGCCGCCAGTGCCATCCGCCACTCAAATGCAAACAGGCTCAGGGCAATGAGCGTGGTGGAAATAAGGGAGCCGAACAGACCGGGGATGAAGTGGGAGCAGTCCTTTTCCAGTACCTCGCAGTCTGCCATGATGGTGCTGGTCAGGTCGGCAAGGTCTCGCTTGCCGAAAAAGGACAGAGGCAGCTTCCGCAGCCGCTCCGCAAGGGTCAGGCGGCGGGTGCCGCTCTCTTTATAGGTGGTAAAATAGGTGCCGTTGTATTGGAACCATGTGGTCAGTAAAATCAATGCAAGGCAGGCAACGCATCCCAGCAGATAAAAGGTACTTTTCTCGCTCGTAGAGCCTGCCAGCAGGTCTTTTACCAGAAGATACAACAGCCCGGTGGGCAGCATGAACGCCATGTTCTGGAACGCACACGCCAAAACGCCCTTTACAAGCCCCTTTGCGCCCTCCGGGGAGCTGGCCGTGGCGTGTTGAATTTTTTCAATCATCTCTTACCCCTCCTTTGCGACCTTCCACTGCACCGAGGCCTGATAATCCTGCCACATCCGGGCAAACAAGCCGTTCTGTGCGCACAGCTCATCCTTTGTACCGGATTCTGCAATTTGCCCATCCTGCACCACATAGATGCAGTCGGCGTTGGCTACGGTGGACAGGCGGTGTGCAATCATCAGCACCGTTTTGCCCTTGGCAAGCTGGGCAAAGGCCGCCTGTACTTTAGCTTCATTGTCCGGGTCGGCAAAAGCGGTGGCCTCGTCCAAAATCAGGACGGGCGCATTTTTCAGCATGGCGCGTGCAATGGCAATGCGCTGCTGCTCGCCGCCGGACAGATACACACCCTTGGTGCCGATGACCGTATGGATGCCCGCCGGGAACTTCTCCACGATATCCATGCACTGTGCAGCTTTCAGTGCTGCCAGCACCTCGGCTTCGGTGGCCTGCGGCCTACCCAGACGGACGTTGTCCAGAATGCTGCCCTTGAGCAGGCGGCTGTTCTGGAACACAAAGGAAATGGTGTCCAACAGTTCTTCCTTGGGGATATCCCGCACATCCGCTCCGCCCACCCGGACGCTGCCACTCTGCACATCAAAGAACCGGCAGACAAGGTTTGCCAGCGTAGATTTGCCGCCGCCGGAGGGGCCTACAAAAGCCACAGTCTGTCCCGGCCGGATGTCCATGGAAACGCCCCTGATAACATCCGTCTTGCCGTCATAGCTGAAATGCACATCCCGCAGCGTCACGGAGCCGTCCTGCGGGTGCTGGGGCTTGCTGCTCACCGGCACAGGCGCTGCATCCAGCACGGAATCGATCCGCTGCAGGGCATCGGCCACCACCATCTTGTTTTCGCTCATGTACATAATCTTCGTCAGCGTCAGGGAGATCACCGGCGTGATGATGATATAGAACAGCAGGTTCAGCAGAAATTCCGGTGTCACGCCGTGTGTCGTGAACAGCAGTCCGCCCGCAATCAGAAAGGCGAACACGCCGTTGACGGCGGCGGTGTAGAACATCATGGGCAGGCGCAGGTCTTTGGTGTAGGAGATGACCCACTTTTCGTACTCATCAATGGTGGCCTTGAACTTTTTGAAGGAAAACACACTCTGCCCGAAGGTCTTGACCACCGGAATGCCCCGGACGTATTCCACTGCCTCATTGGACATGGCCTCCAAGGCGTTTCCGTACTGCCGCATTTTTTCAGCCATCCGCTTGCCGGTCATGGTCGCCATGATGAGGAAAGCCAGCACCACCGGCGCAAGGCTCAGCAGACCCAACCGCCAGTCGAACGCCAGCAGCAAAACCAGCAGCCCCACCGGGGTGGCGATGGCGTTGTACTGGTCGGGCAGCTGGTGGGCCAGATAGGTCTCGGCAGCTCCGGTGCTCTCATGGATGATCTTACGCAGCTTGCCGCTGCCAAAGGTCTCGGCAAAGCCCAGCGGCAGCACCGCCAAATGCTCCGACACCGCCAGCCGCAGATTGGTCGCCACCCGGAACGCCGACAGATGGGAGCACATCAGTGCCGCAATGTAAATGAGGTAAGCCAGCACCGCAAACAGCACTGCCATCCAGCCGTAATGGGGGATGTTCACCGCCTGCGCATAGTCCGGCGCGGCGTTCAACACATCCCGCAGGATCTTCCAGATGTACACAAAGGGCACCAGTGCCACCAGTGCGCTGACCGCAGACAACACCCATGAAGCGTAGGTGAAATATCGGTAGTTTCCGGCGTAGCCCATCAGCCGGGAAAGATCAGACTGTTTTTTCAATTAAATCACATCCTTACCGTAATGCTGCTATGCGCACCCGTTTGGTATGACCGGGTGCGCATGTGCTTTATTCTGCCTCAGACAAATTTTCCGTAGCAAAAAGCTCAATGACATTTTCCATGGTTGCCTGATCGTAATCCTCCGCAATCGCGGCGGCATTCCAATAGGCATAATTGCCCTCGAACCAGCTTTGAAGATCATTCAGATCCTCTGCATAGCGGAACTCCAGATGATAGGTGGTCTCCATGGTGTCAGGTGAAAACGCAAAATAGGTAAACTCGCCGGAATTTTCATCCTCGCTCTGATAGAAGATGAAGCCGTTTTCGTTTTTCTCATCCAGCAGCTTATAGGTGTGGGAGAAAACCTCCTGTCCCTGCGCGTCCAGGCCGGTGATCGTGTGACCGTCCATCACGAACTTGTCGATGCCGCCAAGAAAATAGCAGTTGAACGCCATGCTGTCCGGATCTGCCTCGTATTTTTCCGCAGCTTCCGGACCGTAAGGCTCCGCCATGCACATCCCCAGCAGCAGATCCGTGGTGGCCTCCGCGTTCTCCGCGCCTACCAGCGGCGCGGTGGCATCGATCCAGATATTCCGATACTCGGACTTTGACAGCTCCGGAAACAGCTCCACATAAGTGCCGCCGATGCCGGTCAGATAATCGTCGGTCGTCGTGCTCTGGTCAGCCACCGGCGGCGTCTGTTCATCTGTTTTCGTCTGGCCGCAGCCGGCAGCCGACAGCAGGCAGATCACGCAAAGCACAAAAGCAGCAAATTTCTTTTTCATACAGTACCTCCTGAAACTTCTTGGTTAGTGTCCTCTAACCACCGCGTATTCTAACATGATTCGCGTTTTCAAACTACTCCGTTTTGGTTTCTATGCTCCGTTTTACTGCATTCGTTTTATCAGCGCGATAGCGGGACGGTGTCTTCCCGTACCGCTTTTTAAAGCTCTCCGAAAATTTGCTGGCGTTGTCATATCCTGCGTGCTGGGCGATCTCTGTAATAGGCTTCCTGCTGCGAACCAGCTCCACCGCTGCTTGCTCCAGATGATATTCTTTGATATAGCGGTAAACTGGCACACCATAGACCTGCTTAAACAGCTTTTGCAGGTGGGACACCGACATCTCATGCTCCGCTGCCACTTGGGCAAGAGACACATATCCCTCCCGGTTCGTCAGCAGATGATCCCGGAGATGGTGTGCCAGTGCCGTCTGCTCGGCAGAGCAATACGGATCCGCAGCACGTTCCTGCGGAATGCGGCCCAGCAGCAGCATCAGCTCCAGAACCTTCAACTGCAAAAAGCCGCGCTCTGCGTAGGAGGCGCTTTCATAAAGCTCACGGAATACATGCTCGCAGCGCGGACCGGCGGGGCCGACCATATACCACTTGCTGCCCAGAAGATTCTGCTTGAGCGCGGTAAAGTCTATGGGAAATGCCGGAGCATTCAGACGTATCCAGTGTCCTGCGGCTGCGGGGTCGATTTCGAGACAAAGGCCCTCGTAATAGCCAAGCGGAAAGTGTGACTCCGACTTTGTCCCGTGCAGCCCATCGTAGCAGCTGATCGCCATGTCTCCCGGTTTCAGCAGAACATGACTGCGCATGGAAAAGCTGGTTTCGAAGCGTCCGTTGATGCAGAAGTTGACTTCCAGCACGCCGACCTGTGTGCGGATCTCCGTATACGATCCCATTTCCAGCTGCATCAGCATCACGCTCACGCCGTCAAAGATCCGAAAACAGTGAATTTCTCCGTTTCCGTCGGCGTTTTCAAAGCCGCCTGTCTGACCGATCGGGCAGGAACCGATATTGGTTTCGTCATGGTAAGTAATGTGAACGATGGTCAACACCGCCTTTCTCCAATGGAATGCCATGCGCCTGTGCCGATGCCGGCGTTTACTCCGTGCTCGTCCATGTGTGGATGGCTGCGCTCACGCGGCGGTCAATATCCTGGCGTGTCTGTCTGCACGCTTCCGGAAACTGCTTTGCTGCCTGAAATGCCAGACGGACGAAGAGACCTGCTCCCACAGGCAGCATGATCTTCAGCATTCCCTCCGGGAAAACAAAGTGGGTACCGTGGGCATAAACCGCCGTCTCAACCTCGCATTCATGGGGCTTTTCCTCAAGGCGCTTTTCCATGCGGTGGATGTATCTGGCGGCATCCCACAGCACGTCGTCCTCCGCTCCGATGAGCAGCAGCTTGTCATGGATGTTCTCGACGGGAATATACTCCTCCGGCTCGATCGGGTGCGCCGCCTCGGAATCGTCAAACAGCTTGCGGGAGTTTACCATATCGCCGGTGCGTTTGCTCTCGGCGGCGATACAGTGCCAATAGTCCGGGTGCTGATAGCAAAACGGCATATAGGGCAGCGGTTTGCCTGCGTAGGAAAACAGCGATTCGCCCTCGACCGGCCACTCCTTGCAGCCGTCCTTTTTGCCCTGCATGAACCCCTGCCACACAAAGTCGCTGGGTGTCATTGCAA